>JAFRQL010000177.1 GCA_017428655.1 Bacillota bacterium
CGCTCCGTGAAAATGTAGGGCGCCATCTTGGGGTTCCATCTTCTGGTCTGGTGACCGAAATGTACGCCGGCCTCCAGCAGCTGTTTCATAGAAATAACTGACATTGTTCTTACCTCCCGGTTAGTTCTTCCATCCGTCCGCTTTCGACCCTTTCGGGCACCGTGAGCTCGCCGGATGTGACAAATAAAATACCGTGCACATAAAAAGCGCACCTGTAGAATAATACTACAGGCGCGCCGCCAGTGCAAGCATTTTTTGTATGCAAATTCAATGTTTTTAAGCGGTCCGGGGACTCAGGAACGCCCGCTGTCGGTCCGCAGAAGATCCCTGATGATCTCGCCGGCTATCATGAGGCCGGCCACCGAAGGCACGAAGGATATGCTGGGGACGGGCTTCGCCCCCTTCACTATGGGCTCTTCGTCGGAGAAGAGCACCTTTATGCCCTTTTCTATCCCCTGTTGCCTCAGCTTGATCCGGACCGCCTTCGCCAGCGGATCCGTGTGGGTCTTTGAGATGTCTGCTATCCTGAATCTGTCCGGATAGAGCTTGTTACCGGTGCCCATGGAGCTTATGGCAGGGACTCCCGCCGCCTTTGCCGCGGCGATGAGGGCGACCTTGGCCCTGACGTCGTCGATGGCGTCGGCGATGTAATCCCAGGACCCTATATCAAGAGAAGACACGGGCATGACGTCCGGGACGTCGGCCTGCTCCTCCGATCCGATGCGGAACGGGAAGAGCCTGGTCACGCAGGAGGGACAAATATCCCTTGCCCTCTGGGAGACAACGTCGGTCTTGAGCCTTCCAACGGTGGAACCGAGGGCGATGATCTGCCGGTTGATATTGGTGGGATCCACCGCGTCGCTGTCGCAGAGGCCGAGAGTACCTACTCCCGCCCTGACCAGGGCTTCGCAGATATATCCTCCGACCCCTCCCAGGCCGACCACCAGGACCTTTGACGCCCTGAGCCTTTCAACGCCTTCTTCTCCTATCAGGAGAGCGGTGCGCTGAAATATACCTTCCATGCAACTGATCCTCCTTAAGCAAAAAGACCGGCAGAGCCGGTCTGATGCGGATCTTACTCTTCGGGAAGAGCCTCTTCCTCTTCGGGAGCCTCGGCCTCTTCCGCGGCAGGCTCTTCGGCAGCATCCGCAGCCTGGACCTCTTCGACCCTCTTGTAACTGATCAGGTCTTCGGAGATCTCCTGGGTCGCGATGGACAGGGGCTTCTCGTTCTCGGTATCGAGGGTCAGCATGGGCTTTCCGTCGATGAGGTCCCTGGCCCTCTTGGCCGCCATGATGGCCAGAGTATATTTGCTGTCTACCTTGGTCTTGAGTTCATCCACTGACGGATATAAAAGCATTATTCTTCCTCCTCATATTTCCTGACGAGAGCCTCCGAACCTGCGCCGACTCTGAGATGCTCGGCCCTGATGATGGCCTTCACATCGCTGACGGCGTCCCGGAGACTGTCGTTTACTATACTGTAATCGTAATCGTAGATGCGGTGTATCTCGCTGAGAGCCTGGGACGATCTCGCACTGATCTGCTCCTCGGTCTCAGTGCCCCTTCCGGTGAGCCTGCCTCTTAAGACTTCAAGGCTCGGGGGAAGGATGAAGATCAGGACGGCGTCGGGATAGGACTTCTTTACCTGGACCGCTCCCTGCATCTCTATCTCAAGGATCACGTCCCTGCCCTTATCCAGCTTTTCCAGCACCGCCGCTCTGGGGGTCCCGTAGAAGTTGCCGTAGATCTCCGCGTGCTCGAGAAGGCCGCCTTCCTCTACTGTCTTGAGGAACTGTTCCCTGCTTACGAAATAATAGTGAACTCCGTCCTTCTCGCCGGTCCTGGGCTGCCTGGTCGTCATGCTGATGCTCAGGTCCATCTCGCCGGTCTTCAGGAGTTCCCTGCATATGGTGCCCTTTCCGGTGCCCGAAGGTCCGGACAGGACTATGAGCTTGCCCTTTTCCATCTGCCTGTCTCCATCGAAATACTATTGCAATTTATTAATATAACTCATCCGGGCAAATTGTGCAAGGCAAATTTATAAAGACCGTCTCCGGCCGGGACGGTCATGTTTTCAGTCCGGGTGTAGAACGACGGGGTCCATTCGTCAAGATTGACCGGAGCTCCGGACAAGATGATAATACTGTAAATAACTGGTATTGTCAATATATTCCTGTAAAATAATTACAGAAATTTTTCCGAAGCCCCAAAGGACCCTCTGCCCTATTCTATGTTCTGGACCTGCTCCCTGATCTTCTCGATCTCGGCCTTGAGCAGGAGCATCTTTTCAGTGATATTGATATCGTTGGCCTTGGAGCCTATGGTATTGGCCTCGCGGTTCATCTCCTGGACCAGGAAATCCAGCTTCTTGCCCGCGGGTTCGCCCGAAGCGGCGATCTTCCTCAGCTGGGCCACGTGGCTCTTGAGCCTTACCAGCTCCTCGGTGATGTTGGACTTGTCCGCGAAGACCGCGGCTTCAAGGAGCAGCCTGTCCTCGGTGATCTGGGCTCCTCCGCCCAGAAGCTCCTCCATCCTCTCACGCATCCTGGCAAGGTAGAGCTCCGCGACCTTCGGCGCGTATTCCTCGATCTCCAGGGCGGTCCTCTCGATCAGATCGTTCCTCATCAGGATGTCCGCTATGAGCTTTGATCCCTCGGTGGTCCTCATGGCGTCGTAGTTTTTGCACGCCTCGGTGACGGCTGAGGTCAGCTGGCTGAGGATCTGGTCCTCGTCCTCCTCCGCGGGAGCCAGGGACATCACGTCGGGAAGAGAGGAAATGAGCCTGAGGCTGATGTCTCCCGAGAGCTCGGGGATGTGATCCTTGAGCTCGGTGAGCCTTTCGTAATACTTCTTCGCGAGGCCCAGGTCCAGCTTCACGTCGCTGTCCGAGACCTCCGAGGACTCCACGTTGATCATCACGTCGATCTTGCCTCTGGTGGTAAAGCTCTTGACCACGCCCTTCACCGCCTCTTCGGCGAAGGCGAAGCGCCTGGGCATCTTCACCGTGATGTCGCAGTAGCGGTGGTTCACAGCCTTTATCTCGGCAGTCATTATGATGCGGCCGTCGGAACTTGTGCCCCGGCCGAATCCTGTCATGCTCTTTATCATTGTCATACATCTCCGTTTGGTGATATTATCTTTTTGATTTTAACACATATGAAGCTTTAGACCAACGAGGTTTTTTATGGCATACGACGGAATAATGACATCTATCGTCGCGAGGGAGCTCTCCATTCAGCTGGCAGGGGCCAGGATCGAAAAGGTCCAGCAGCCAGAACCCGACGAGATAATACTTCAGGTGCACACCACCGACTGGGGCAGAAAGAAGCTGCTCATGAGCGTCTCCTCCCAGGCCGCGAGGGTCCACTTCACCGCCCTCTCCTACGAGAATCCGGCCCTTCCCCCCGCCTTCTGCATGCTGCTGAGAAAGCACATCCAGGGCGGCAAGATCAGCCGGGTCTTCCAGAGGGAGACCGAAAGGATCATCGACATGGACATCGAGACGGTCAACGAAATGGGCTTTTCGGTGAGCAAGAGGCTGACCGCAGAGATCATGGGAAAGCACAGCAACCTGATCCTCACCGACATCCAGACCGGCAAGATCATCGACGCGGTGAAGCACATCTCGGTGGACGTGAACAGGGTCAGGCAGATACTGCCCGGGCTGGTCTACGTGCTGCCGCCCTCCCAGGGAAAGCTGGACCTGAACTCCGCAGGCGAAGACGAGATCCGTGAAAGGATCGCGCAGGAAGGCTCTGTGAGCAAAGCCGTCCAGGGCTTCAGCCCTTCCCTTGAGAACCAGCTCTTCGGAGAGAACGCGGCAAAGGAGGATCCGGCGGGATGCGCAGCCGGGGACATCGCCTTAAGAGAGGATATCCGGGCCGGAAGGCTTGATCCCAGGGTCTATCTTTCTTCTGACGGAAGCCCCAAGGACGTCCACGGGATCCTTCTAAAGGCCTACGCTGAGAGCCTGGATTCCCGCTCATTTGAGACCGTGGACGAGGCCATGGACTGGTTCTACTCCAGAAGGCTGGACAGCAACCGGGTGATGCAGAAGGCCCAGGACCTTCAGCGGTCCGTCACCGCCCTCACCGACAAGCAGCTGCTGAAAAAGCAGAGGCTCCTGGAGGAGATCCGGGAGGCCGAGAGCTCCGACAGCTACCGCGTCATGGGCGAGCTTCTCAACGCCAACCTTCATCTGGCAAAGCCCGGGGCCTCCTCCGTAAAGGTCATAAGCTACTACGACGGGCAGGAGACCGAGATCCCTCTGGACCCCAGGTTCAGCGCGGCGAAAAACGCCCAGAACTATTACAAAAAGTATTCCAAGCTCAAGAGCTCGAGAAAGGAAAAGCTGGCCCAGCTGGCGGAATGCGAGGAGGACATCGCCTATCTGGACTCGGTATCCGCCCTAATACCCTCGGCGTCCACCTACGAGGAGCTGGATCTTATAAGGGCGGAGCTCACCGACCAGGGGTTCATGAGATCCAGAAAGGCTCCCGCCAGGGGAAGAAAACAGGGCCCCAAGCCCAGAAGGTACAAGACCTCCGAAGGCTATACACTGCTGGTGGGAAGGAACAACATAGAGAACGATCACATAAGCCTCAAGATGGGCAAAAAGACCGACTGGTGGTTCCACACCAAGGACATTCCCGGCTCCCACGTGGTCCTGGTCTGCGAGGGGGCGGACCCCGATCCCAAGACCATGTACGAGGCCGCCGCGGTGGCCGCCTGGTTCTCCAAGGGAAAGCAGTCCCAGAACGTCCCGGTGGACTACGTCCAGCTCAAATATCTCAAAAAGCCTGCCGGAGCCAAGCCCGGCAAAGTGATCTTCACCAACAACGGCACGGTCTGGGTGGATCCGAAGGATCCCTCGCTTTAATATACTTCCAGCCTGCCCTCCACGTGGGCATCCAGCCCGTCGTGGGTGGCGAAGAACTCCTCGACTATGTTGTTGAACGAGGTCGCGACCACGCGCGGCCTCATATTCTTTTTGACCTCCTCCAGCGGCACACCCAGGAACTCGTCGAAGTTCTTGTAATGGTAGTTCTGGACAGCGATCTTAAGGAGCATCACGTCGGTGACGTCCTCGCCGTTGAATTTGAGCTCTTCTATCGTATGGGTCGCCTTGCGGTATTTGATCCTGACGCCCTTGGAGAACTGGTAGAACTCGGTCTCGCCCAGCCAGGCCTCGTCCCTCAATATGTGCTGTATCATCCGCCTCCACTGCTCTCCCGTCACCTGAAGCATCCACACGCTATCGTCGAAGGGAGTGTTTTCCAGCATGTCCTGATACTCGATTATGGGCCCGAGAGCCTTCTTTCTTATGCTTCCGGAGCCGACCAGCATTATGTCGAAGCTGCTCTCCCACTGCATCGCGTCGGCATAGAGGTTGCCCATCTCGGTCTCCTGTTCTCGGCACGGATGGGTGAGCTCTCTCGCCCAGCGGGTCACGACCCTCTTGTACTTGGTATCGGTCTCGGAGCGGTAGCTGTCGATGAGCTGTTCCATCACCGGGTCGGCATCCGCGGTATCCTCATTGACAGGCACGCACCTCCATTTAAGATCCAAGATCTTTTTCGCTTCGGTATCGTACTGAAGATCGATCTGGCCTATGACGGATGTGCCTGTACCGGCCTGCACTATGGGGACTCCGTTCACGAACTCGGGAGCGTCCATGAAGGTATGGGAGTGGCCGCCAATGATCATATCTATGCCCCAGTCGGGGTCGAGCAGAGCCGCCAGCTCCCTGTCCTTTTCGATCCCTATGTGGGTGAGCAGGACCGTCATATCGGTGTTGACGGTGCGGTAGTTGTCGCAGATTATGCCGACCTCCCTTGCCGCCTGCCTGATGTCTATGAAGCTTCCTATTATCTTTTCGCTCTTGGTGGAGGCGAGCACCTCGCTGGTGAGTATGCCTATGAACATTATCCTCATCCCCCCGACCTCAAGGTTTATGTAGGGAGTGAAGAGCCTGGCGTTGTTCATGGTGACGAAAAGATCGGCGTTCACTATGGGGAAGCGGGCGCATTTCTCAAGGAATAGCAGATGGGCGAGCCCGTAGTCGACCTCGTGGTTCCCAATGGCGGCGACGTCGGGCCTTAAGTTGTTCATCAGATCTATGGTCGAAAGACCCTCGTACTCGGAGTCGATGATGGAACCCCTGAACATATCGCCCGCGACCGCGTATATCACATTCTCCTTATCGCTCCTTACCCTGTTCACATAGCCTGAGAGGAGCGAAAGACCGCCCGTCTTTACGCCCTCCTTATCGGACGGCAGGAAATCTCCGTGCATATCGTTGGAATGAAGTATCGTAAGCTTCTTTACAGTGTCCATGGGTCACCTCCTGTTCTCCCTATCCACTGATACCATTTAATCATCCCTCCGGGCTTCTTGCAAGTATATAAAAAGCGCCCGGGCCAATGCCTGAGCGCTTTGTCCAGCCGGCAGTGCTGAACAGAAAAAAGAGAAAGCTTGTTACCTTGCGGCGAACATGTTCTCAGCCGCGGGATTGTCCCTGAACAGGGCCACATGGTCGATGACGGCCTGTCTGATGGCCTCTTCATCTCCAGAGATTATCGCGTCGTAGATTATCTTGTGCTGGCAGCGGCCTCTCCTGACGCTGTCTTCGGAGGATCCGCCCTCTTCCAGCACGGACTGGAGCACCTTGTCCAGAGCTTCCAGATCCCTGGAAATGAGCTTGTTGCTGCAGCCTCTGGCCAGTATGGTATGAAAGCAGACGTTGTATTTGTCGGACAGCCTTCCCGCCAGACCGTCCTCCACGTTCTGGCCCAGGAGCTTGATGTATGCGGAGTCGTGGTCCTTGGCGTAGTCCCTGGCGCACATGAGGCAGACATCGGTCTCCAGGAGAACTCTGAACCTGCAGAACTCATCTATGGTGATAGATTTTGCTATGATCTCGTTGTCCGGAGGATAGGAATCGGAGAACCTGGTCCTGAAGGCCTCGTCAAGGGGAGATTCCTTGATGTATGAGCCGCCCTTGGGACCTCTCTTGGTCTGGACCACTCCGAAGGCCGCCAGGAGCTGCATCACCGAGACAATGGTCGATCTGCATACTCCGAACTGGAGAGCCAGATCGGAAGCCACCAGCCTGTCCCCCGGATTGAGCTTTCCGGTCACGACGGCCCTGATCAGCTGCTCCGCGATCTGATCCTCTACTGACTTGAGCATCGATGGGGTGAAAAGATTATCGCTGTTATCAGTCATAAAACTATTACCTCACTAATAAGCAATTCTATTATATCGATAACAGTTCTATTAACAAAAGAAAAATACCGCTTTTAATGTCTATCATTCATACAATTGTAATTCAATACAATGTAAAGACATAAAAACAGTATATTTTGTATGGTTCGAACAAATCAGTGAGCGGCGGAAGACAAACAGATAACTGCTGTTTGCAGCAAAAAATGATCACTTCTTTTGCCCGGGCTTCTTTCCTCCCCTGCCGGCGGCCTTTGAAGCCAGCCTCTTTCTGGTCTTTGGCTTCATCACCGACCAGCCGAAGCGCCCGAGGCTCTCCCTTTTGAGCTCGTGATAATGACCGTGGCTGTAGACTATGAGCCCCGCTCTCTCAAGGCAGATGCGGCCGTCTTCGTCGAAGAGATCCTCGTTGACGTGGACCGCCACGATGTCCGCCATGTACATGTCGTGGCTCCCCAGCCTTTCTACCTTGAAGACCCTGCACTCGAGATTCACCGGGGCCTCTGCGATCATTGGGCAGGCGACGATATCGGCGGAAGCCTTGGTGAGCCCCGCTTCACTGAACTTATCGATCTTCGCTCCGGTGGTGCAGCCGCAGAAGTCCGTCGCCCTGGCCAGATCCTTGTTGGTCAGGTTGATCACGAACTCCCCGGTGCTCTCGACTATGTCGTGGGAATACCTCTGCTTTGCGATGCTTATATAGGTCCTGGGAGGATCGGTGCAGATTATGCCGGTCCATTCGATGGTTATGATATTCGAAGCCTCCATGGTGCCGCAGCTTGCCATTACCGCAGGCAGCGGACATACCATTGTGGTGGGCTTTATTGTCCTCTTTTCCATGGCGGGCTCCTATCTGTTCATGAGCTTCTTAAGGGTGGTCAGGTACTCTTCGGGGGGCTCGGCCTCAAATTCCATGTACTGGCCGGTCACCGGATGTACGAACCCCAGGATCCCGGCGTGGAGCATCTGGCCGTTGAGTTTATAAGGCTGCTTTGCGGGTCCGTAGACCGTATCCCCCAGCAGCGGATGCCCGATGCTGGTCATGTGGACCCTTATCTGGTGGGTCCTTCCGGTCTCAAGCCTCGCCTCGATCTCGGTAAAACCGTTCATGTACGTCAGGACCCGGTAGTTGGTCACCGCGTTCTTTCCACCGGGAACGACGGCCATCCTCAGGCGGTTTTTGGGGTCTCTTCCGATGGGAGCGTCGATCCTGCCGCTGTCATCCTTGAGCCTTCCGAAGACCACTGCCCTGTAGCGGCGTGTCACCGAATGCTCCGCCAGCTGCTCCGACAGCCCTCTGTGGGCCGCGTCGCTCTTGGCGCAGACTAAAAGCCCAGAGGTATCCTTGTCGATCCTGTGGACGATGCCGGGCCTCTGGACGCCGTTGATGGACGAGAGGCAGCTGCAGTGGAAGAGCAGCGCGTTGACAAGAGTCCCCGAAAGGTTCCCGGCAGCGGGATGCACCACCATCCCCTTGGGCTTGTTCACGACGATCAGGTCGTCGTCCTCGTATACTATGTCGAGGGGGATGTCCTCGGGGACGGCCTCGCAGGGAGCGGGCTCCGGAAGATCCAAGACCACTTCCGCCCCGGCGCGCAGCTTCTCCTTCTTGGAGACCATGGGCTTTCCGTCCACGGTGACGCTGCCGCCCTCGATGAGTTTTTGGATGTAGCTCCGCGAGACGTCCTCCATAAGAACGGAAAGCACGCTGTCGGCCCGAAGCCCAGCGTGCTCTTCATCTATCACGAATCCAAATCTATTGCTGCCGTCCATCATCCGTCCCTTCCGGCGCCTCAGCCGCTCCGGACTTCTTACCTTCGAAGAAGAAATAATAGATCAGCAGAAGTATGCATCCCCCGGTGACGCAGATATCAGCCACGTTGAAGACCGGGATGATGTGTATGTCGAGAAAATCGGTGACGCAGCCGACAACGGCCCTGCTGATGAAATTGCCGCAGCCTCCGCCGAATATAAGGCTCAGGCAGAGCCTCTCGACCAGCGGAGCCTTCTTCCGGGTGCGGAAGTAATAGACCGCTATCCCCGCCAGCAGGATCCCGGTGAACACCAGAAGGAAATCCACCCTGTTCTGCAGGATGCTGTAGGCCGCCCCGTAATTCTGCAGGAAATGAAGATCCAAAAGCCCGGGGATCACCGTTCTGGTCTCTCCCAGGGTCATGGCGGTCTCCACCAGCCTCTTGGTATACATATCCAAAGCGATGCTCAGCGCTGCTACCGCGAAAAACACTACAAGGGTCTCCTGAAGTTGGTTAGGGTCCTGGAGGGATCGGGCCTGGCGGAGCCTTCCGCCTGGGCGTCCAGCTCTTCGAGTATGGGGTCCGAAGAGATGCCTATGTCAGCGGTGTCCCTGTGGGAGAGAAGGCTGCCGCCCTCTTCCGCGGAGACCGTGAACAGTTCGTCGGAAAGGCTGTCGAAGCGGGCAAGCTCGGCCTCAAGCATGCTCTTGAACCGGGTCCTGATCATGTTGACCCTTTCGCTGAGGCTCTGCTCTTCATCCTTGAGCCTCTGGACCGCGTCCATGGCCTGTCTCTGCTTGATCTCCGCGTCCAGCTCCGCGTTCTTGATAAGTATCTCCGCCCTCTTCTCTGCGCTGGCCGAGATGTCGCTCATCAGCGACTTGGCAGCCTCGAGAGTGGAAGCGATGGAGCTCTCCTGCTGCTTGTAGCCGGAGATCCTCCGGTTCTGATCTTCGACCTCAAGCCTCAGCCTGTCGTTGTCGGATATCAAAGACGCAAACTCGTCGGCCAGCAGCTCTAAAAACTGGTCGACTTCGTCCTCTTTGTATCCCCTTACAGCCCTGCTGAAGGTCTTGCCCTGGATCTCGCTGGGAAGCATGGTCCGCTACCTGTTCCAGGGGCTCTTGACCACGGGCTGCTCGGAAGCCTTCTGGCCGTTGTTGTAGGTCACGTCCACGTTTTCGGGAGCGAACACGAAGATGTTGTTGGCGATCTTCTGCACGTTGCCGTTGAGAGCGTAGGTGGCGCCGCTGAGGAAGTCGAAGATCTTCCTGGCGATGTCGGTCTCCATGTTCTCCAGGTTGATGATCACCGGCTTCTTGGCCTTGAGAAGGTCCACCAGGCGGGGGCTCTCATCGAAGCTCTGGGGCTCCATGACCACCAGCTTGACGTTGTTGGCGGTAAGGCGGGAAGTCACGCTCTGGGTCCTGGGAGAGCCTGAGGGCTGTGAGGACGCAGTCTTCGCGGGAGCTGCGGAAGCCACGGGAGAAGGCGTCTTGACCGGATTCTTTTCTTCGGGGATCAGGGATTTGCTCTCCAGCTCCTCTTCTTCATCGAGATCGTCGTCCTCGATATCCTCTATGCCCATCACTGCCTTGAATTTGTCGAATAAACCCATATTTGTTCCTCCATGAACGTTTTACGGTTATCAGATCTTTTTGCTGTAATCTCTTGCACCGAAGATGGCCGTGCCGACCCTTACCATGGTGGCGCCCTCCTCGATGGCGGTCTCAAAATCATGGGACATGCCCATGGAAAGCTGACTGAGTTTCAGAGGCCCGTCCAGGCCCTCGTTGATCTTCTCCATCAGAAGCCTCAGCTGCCTGAAATACTGCCTGACCTCCTCCGGATCGTCCGCCGCCGGGGCTACGGTCATGAGACCTTTCACCCTTACCGCGGGACACTCATTTATTATATCACATACCAGGCCCTGAGCGCCATCGGGAGCGACTCCCGATTTGGATTCTTCTCCGGCGCAGTTGACCTCGACCAGGACGTCCATGGTCCTGCCTATGGCGCCGCAGCGCTTGTCGATCTCCTTTGCAAGCTTTAGGGAATCGACGCTGTGGATCATGCACACCTTGTCGGCTATGTATTTTACCTTATTGGTCTGAAGATGGCCTATAAGATGCCATCTCACCCCTTTGGTGACGCTGTCGTA
>JAFRQL010000178.1 GCA_017428655.1 Bacillota bacterium
AGAAAGGCTCCTCAGCGCCTTCTTCTGCGCAGTCACTCCCAGGACCGCGGGCTTCAACGTCATAGACTACGGAAGCATGAGCGAGGGAGGAAAGCTCGCCACCGTCCTTTTGATGTTCATCGGGGGAGGCTCCGGTTCCACCGCCGGCGGCGTAAAGATGACAACGGTGTTTGCCCTGCTGCTCCACCTGAGGGCCACCCTGAACCGCTCCATCGGAGTCCAGGTTATGGGAAGGCGCATCCCAGAGGAGACCATCCTTAAGGCGACTGCCCTGGCGTCCATGTACGTGGTACTTTCCTCCGCGTCCTGCGTCTTCATCTGCACCCTGCAGGGATTTTCCGAGGGCGACGTGATATTCGAGGTGGTCTCCGCCATCTGCACCGTGGGCATCACCACCGGGATCACCAGGAGCCTGAGCCTGGCCTCAAGGCTCGTCATCATCGCCCTGATGTATCTGGGAAGGCTCAACAGCCTCTCCTTTGCTCTGTCGTTCACGGACCATAAAAAGATAACGAGGATCAGCAGCCCCGCCGAAGAGATAAGCATCGGCTAGGGCGGTCAGGAGGCCTTTATGAAATCAGTTTTAGTAATCGGAACAGGCAATTTCGGGACCCATCTTACGAGAAGGCTCGCCGCCCTGGGCAACGAGATCATGATCGTTGACAAGGACGAGCGGCCCATGGAGGACCTTCTTCCCATCGTGGCAGGGGCGAAGATCGGCGACTGCACCGATCTCAAGGTGCTCCAGAGCCTTGATGTTCCGGGCTTTGACGTCTGCTTCGTCTGCATCGGAGGGGACTTTCAGGCAAATCTTGAGATCACCAGCCAGCTCAAGGACCTGGGCGCCAAGCAGGTGATCAGCAAGGCCAATAAGGACCTCCACGCCAAGTTCCTGAAGAGGAACGGGGCGGACGAGGTGGTCTATCCCGACAGGGACATCGCGGAAAAGACGGCCGTCGCCTATTCGTCGGATCAGGTCTTCGATTTCATAGAGCTTGCCGACGGCTACAGCATATACGAGATCGCTCCCGAAAAGAAGTGGGTCGGAAAGACGATCCAGCAGGTGGGAGTCAGGTCCAACTACAGGATAAACATCGTCGCGGTCAAGACCTTGAACGGTCTTGAGATGAATCCCCGTCCCGACTACGTTTTCAAGACCGAGGAGCATCTTCTCGTTCTCGGCCACCGGGACGTGATCGCGAAGCTGGTCGAGCATTACTGATAAAAAGGCCGGTTTCTCGTTGGAATTTTATTGAAAGCGATGTATAATACAACAGCTTGGGCCTGATCCTTGAGGCCCTGCAGAAAGGCTTTCTCTGTGCAAGAAAAGAAACACTTTTTTTACGGATGGGTCATCGTGTTCCTCTGCTCGGTGGTCATCCTTATCCACTACGGCATAGGATACAACATCCTGACGGCGTTCAACATCCCCATCTGCGAATCCACCGGCATCACCCGCCAGGAATACGCGGTCATGTACACCCTGATGTCCATAGGCCAGATCGCGGCGTCCCTTCAGGCTGCCAAGATCATCAAAAGGATAGGCCTGATGAACTTCATCAGGGCGGGCTCGATACTGTTCATCCTCACCACGCTGTTCTCATGCTTCGTCAGGACCCCGCTGATGCTCTGGCTGGTAGGCCTGATCTACGGTCCGACCTTCATCAGCGGCGGTTTTTTCGCCCTTTCCATAATAATCGCCAACTGGTTCAAGGAAAAGCGCGGCACCGCCACCGGCATCGTGTTCATGAGCAGCGGCCTGGGCAGCGTCTTCATGCTCCCCCTGGCCAACACGTGGATCGAGAGCTTCGGATGGCAGAAGGCCAAGCTGATGTTCACCATGATATCCCTGGTGCTCATCCCCGTGGTGTTCTTCCTGCTCAAGGAAAAGCCCGAGGATATGGGGCTCAAAGCCTACGGCGCGGATTCCGTACAGACCAAGGCTCCCGCTGAAGAGGACCTCTGGGGCTACGAGAGGAAGGATCTTTACAGGCTCCCCGGCGCCTGGCTCTTCCTGCTCTTCATCATAGGGACCAATTTCACCACGTCCACCGGAAATACCATGATGCCTTATCTCAGAGACCTGGGCTACAGTTCGGCCTTCGCCACCAGGGTCCAGTCCCTCAACATGCTGAGCCTGGCCATCGGCCGCATCTCGGCGGGCTTCCTCTCCGACAAGTTCAGCGTCAGGAAGAGCGGCGGCGTGTGCGTCCTGCTCTCGCCACTGATGATCATCGGCGCCATGCTCTGCAGGGATCATTCCTGGGGCATCCCGGTGCTGATCGTCGGATACGGCATCGCCATGGCGGTGAACTCCGTCTTTGTGACCCTGCTCACCGGAAAGATATTCGGAAGAAAGAACTTTTCATCGGTCTACGGCCTGTTCAGCAGCGTGGGAGCTCTGATGGGAGCGTCGTCCCCGCTGATCTACGGAAGGATATTCGCCCAGACCGGAAGCTACTATCCCGCCTACACTCTGTATCTTGGCATCGTGATCTGCGGCGTCATAGCCTTCTTTGCTGCGTCGGCCATCACCAAGCCCAAGAAAGACTGACGCGGACATGACGCGTCCAAGAGCGTACTGAAGATGAAAAAAACTGCGGCAGAACTTGCGGAAAGGGGAGGGGAGCTCGCCCAGAGGACCCTGTCCCTCATAAAAAGGATGCACAGGACCTACATGCTGAAGAGGTACGAGCTTCAGTTCGGCATGAGGCTGGTGGTCTTTCTTGTCGTTCTGTTCTTTTATCTTACGCGAAAGCAGGACTTCTACGGTCTGGTCATGAGGCCCTTCTGGAGGGGGATCTCTCCGATCCACCTGCTCTGGGCATACTTCATGATCATCATGATCAGCCACCTGATACCCAGAGAAAAGCTCTCCATGGCCGTCATGAAGGCCTATACCGAGTCTCGAAGGCAGTCGCCGACCACGGAGCACGATGAGCTGGAGCTCCTCAGGTTCGTGAAGACCCAGAACATCAGGGCCTGGGTGGTCATGCTCGTCTGGCTGATCTTCAACGGGATCTTCGCGGGCCTATATCTTTTCGGCGTTCTGGACGAAGCGGACATGCTCATGCTCACGACCTTCTATTTTCTGTCGGACTACATCTGCATCCTCTTCTTCTGCCCGTTCCAGAC
>JAFRQL010000179.1 GCA_017428655.1 Bacillota bacterium
AGTCAAAATGGCAACAGTAAAGATGCTCAGCATGACCGGCGCCGACGCAGGCACCATCGAACTCAGCGACGCCATCTTCGGCATCGAGCCGAACGAGTACGCTGTACACGAAGTCATCAAGAACTACCTGGCCAACCAGAGACAGGGCACTCAGTCAGCTCTGACCAGAGGCGAGGTAAGAGGAGGCGGACGCAAGCCTTTCAGACAGAAGGGCACCGGCCGTCACAGGCAGGGACATTCCACTGACCCGTCGCAGATCGGCGGCGGCGTGGTATTCGCTCCCAAGCCCAGAAGCTACAGATATACCATCAACAAGAAGCTCAGAAGGCTCGCGATGTTCTCAGCGCTCTCTTCCAAGCTTCAGGAGAATGATCTCATCGTGATCGACAGCCTCGGCTTCGAGGCTCCCAAGACCAAGGAGATGATCAAGGTCCTCGAGAACGTCAGCGCAGCCAAGAAGGCACTCATCATCACCGCCGATACCGACGAGAACGTGATGAGGAGCGCGGCCAACATTCCCGGAGTCAAGGTCTCCCAGGTCGGCCAGATGAACGTCTACGAGATCATAGGCCACACCAGCCTCATCCTCACTAAGGACGCGGCTGAGAAGATCCAGGAGGTGTACGCATAATGAAGACCGCATACGATATCATCAAGGCTCCGGTCGTCTCTGAAAAGAGCATGGATGACGCAGCCGAAAGAAAGTACACTTTCAAAGTCGACGTAAACGCCACCAAGCCCCAGATCAAGGCAGCAGTCGAAGAGATCTTCGGGGTCGAGGTCGTCAGAGTCAACGTGATGAACATCGACGGCAAGGTAAGAAGGCGCGGACTCACCAAGGGCGTCACTCCTTCCTATAAGAAGGCTATCGTGACCCTCTCCGAGAGCAGCAAGCCGATCGACTTCTTCGAAGGACTGTAATAGGAGGCTAAAAGACAATGGGAATCAGAAAATATAAACCGACTACTCCGGGTCTCAGAGGCATGACAGTCTCCACCTTCGAAGAGATCACCAGCACCACCCCCGAGAAGTCGCTCACCAAGACTCTCAAGAAGCATTCCGGAAGGAACAACCGCGGAATGATCACCGTACGCCATCAGGGCGGCGGCACCAGGCACAAGTACAGGATCATCGATTTCAAGCGTCTTAAGGATGACATCCCCGCCACCGTAAAGACCATCGAGTACGATCCGAACCGCAGCGCCAACATCGCTCTCGTCTGCTACGCGGACGGCGAGAAGCGCTACATCATAGCTCCCAACGGGCTCAGCGTAGGTGACGTTCTCTACAGCGGTCCGGCTGCCGACATCAAGACCGGCAACGCCCTCCCGCTCGCGAACATCCCCGTAGGTACCCTGATCCACAACATCGAGCTCCAGCCCGGCAAGGGCGCGCAGCTCTGCAGGTCCGCCGGAAACGGCGCCCAGCTCATGGCTAAGGAAGGCGCGTTCGCTCAGGTCCGTCTCCCGTCCGGAGAGGTCAGGAAGATCCGCATCAACTGCAGGGCCACCATCGGCGAGGTCGGCAACATCGATCACGAGCTCATCTCCATCGGCAAGGCCGGCAGGAAGAGGCACATGGGCATCCGTCCGACGGTCCGCGGCAGCGTAATGAACCCGAACGACCACCCGCACGGCGGCGGCGAAGGAAAGGCCCCCGTAGGCCGTCCCGGTCCTGTCACCCCCTGGGGCAAGCCTGCTCTCGGTTACAAGACCAGAAAGAAGAACAAGGCCAGCAACCAGTACATCGTCAAGAGAAGAGATCAGAAGTAGGGAGGATAGACAATGGGTAGATCATTAAAGAAGGGACCCTTCGTAAACGAGAAGCTGCTCAAGGCTATCGATGCCATGAACGCCGCTAACGAAAAGAAGGTCATCAAGACCTGGTCCAGGCCGTCCACTATTTTCCCGCAGATGGTCGGACACACTATCGCCGTTTACGACGGCAAGAAGCACATCCCCGTATATATTACGGAAGATATGGTAGGCCACAGACTCGGTGAGTTCGCTCCTACCAGAACATACAGAGGACACGGAAATTCCTCTAAGGTCAACTAAGAAGGAGGCACACGATGGAAGCTAAAGCAGTAGCAAAATATGTTAGGATGTCTCCGTCCAAGCTCAAGCCCGTTACGGACCTCGTGAGGGGCAAGGACCTGACAGAGGCTCTGACCATCCTCAAGTTCACTCCGGGCAAGAGTGCCGAGCTGGTAGAGAAGGTAGTTCAGTCCGCCAAGGCAAACGCGGAGAACAACTTCGAGATGGACGCTTCCAAGCTCTACGTAGCTGAGATCCACGCGAACCAGGGACCGACCATGAAGCGCTGGAGAGCCGGCGCCCAGGGAAGGGCCGGCAGGATCCTCAAGAGAAGCAGCCACATCAGCGTAGTACTTAAGGAAAGGTAGTCAGGAGGTAAAAATGGGTCAGAAAGTTAGTCCTCACGGATTCAGAGTTGGCGTCATCCAGGACTGGGATTCCAAGTGGTATGCCAACAAAAAGAACTTCGCTGATTACCTCGCTGAGGACCACGAAGTAAGAGAATATGTAAAGAAGAAGCTCTATGCGGCCGGCGTTTCCAAGGTCGTCATAGAGAGAGCGGCCGAAGGCCAGATCAGGGTCAACGTGCTCACCGCCAAGCCGGGCATGGTGATCGGACGCGGCGGAGACGGCATCGACCAGCTCAGGGCCGAGCTCCAGAAGCTCACAAAGAAGACAGTCTTCGTAAATATCGTAGAGCTCAAGAAGGTAGACATCGACGCCCAGCTCACCGCTGAGTCCGTCGCTCAGGCCCTTGAGAAGAGGACCTCCTTCAGAAGGGCCATGAAGCAGGCCATCCAGAGGACCATGAAGGCCGGAGCCAAGGGCATCAAGGTCGTGATCAGCGGCCGCGTAGGCGGAGCCGAGATCGCGAGATCCGAGAAGTACTCCGAAGGCAACGTTCCTCTCCACACCCTCAGGGCCAACATCGACTACGGCTTTGCCGAGGCTGACACCCAGTACGGCAGGATCGGCGTCAAGGTCTGGATCAACAACGGCGAAGTTCTCGACAAGGAGCTCATCCCCGCCATCCCGGCTGAGGAAGAGAACAAGAGAGAGCGCGGCAAGAGAGACGGACGCAGAGAGAGAAGAAGCGGAGACCGTCAGGACAGAAGAGGCAGCCGCAGGGATGGCGGCAGGTTCGAAGCCAGAGAGACCAAGAAGGCCGAGAATCCGCGCAAGCGCCCCAATAAGCCGGCTCCCGCTCCCGCAGAAGCCCCCGCTCAGGCAGAAGCAGCCGAAGCTGCTCCCGCAGAAGAAGTATAAAGGAGGGACCAGCCATGTTAATGCCAAAGCGTGTTAAGCACAGAAGAGTCCACAGAGGAAGAATGAAGGGCGTTGCCACCAAGGGCAACACCGTCACATACGGCGAATACGGTCTCGTAGCGCAGGAATGCGCTTGGATAACCGCCAACCAGATCGAGGCGGCCCGTATCGCGATGACCAGATCCATCAAGAGAGGCGGACAGGTCTTCATCAAGATCTTCCCGCACAAGTCCGTCACCAAGAAGCCTGCAGAAGTCCGTATGGGTTCCGGTAAGGGCGCTCCCGAATACTGGGTAGCGGTCGTCAAGCCGGGCAGGGTCATGTTCGAGATCAGCGGAGTATCCGAGGATGACGCAAGAGAAGCTATGAGGCTCGCGTCCCACAAGCTCCCGATCAAGTGCAAGTTCGTTTGCAAGAATCAGGAGGAGGCCAAGGCATAATGAAAATCGAAAAGATCAGAAATATGAGCCAGTCCGAGCTTGCGAGCGAGGAGATGAAGCTCAGGAAGGAGCTCTTCAATCTCCGCTTCCAGCACGTCACCGGACAGCTCGACAATCCCCTCAAGATGAAGGAGATCAAGAGAGACATCGCGAGGATCAAGACCGTTATCAGAGAGAATGAGCTCAAGGCAGCTGAGAAGTAGAAAGGAGGACGTGGACAATGGCTGAAGAAAGAAATGCAAGAAGGACCGAGGTCGGTATCGTCAGCAGCAACAAGATGGACAAGTCCATCGTTGTAAGCGTTGAGGAATCCCGCCGCCACGCTCTCTATGGAAAATCCACCAAGATCACCAAGAAGTTCATGGCTCACGACGAGAACAACGAGTGCGAGATCGGCGACAAGGTTCTCATCATGGAGACCAGACCTCTCTCCAAGAACAAGAGATGGAGACTGGTCAGGATCGTAGAGAAGGTTAAGTAGGAGGCACCAGATGATTCAGAATGAAACAAGACTGAAGGTCGCCGACAATTCCGGAGCGAAGGAACTCCTTTGCATCAGGATCCTCGGAGGTACCGGACGTAAATATGCAAACATTGGCGACATCATCGTATGTGCCGTTAAGGATGCGACCCCGGGCGGAATCGTCAAGAAGGGCGACGTAGTCAAGGCAGTCATCGTAAGAAGCGCTACCGGCGCCAGAAGAGTCGACGGAAGCTACGTGAAGTTCGATCAGAACGCAGCCGTGATCATCAACGAAGACAAGACCCCGAAGGGAACCCGTATTTTCGGACCGGTCGCCAGGGAGCTCAGAGACAAGGGCTTCATGAAGATCGTTTCCCTCGCACCGGAAGTACTGTAAGGAGGCCGAATCAATGAAGATCAAGAAGAACGACACCGTAATGGTGATCGCCGGCAAGGATAAGGGCAAGACCGGCAAAGTTCTTGCCGTTTCCCCC
>JAFRQL010000180.1 GCA_017428655.1 Bacillota bacterium
TCGCCGCCTCCGTCTGCATGACCCACGGCGCCTTAGGCATGGGAGAGCATTATACCAATACCGAGCTGGACGTACCGAAATAGCGCCTGCGCCGGGACCCCAAGCGATAAAGCAATAAACAGTTATCAATTAAAACTAATATAAACAGGAGACTACCATGAAGAAAATGAACGAAAAGGAAACCGTTGCAAAGCTTCTCGCCGAGCACACCGTAAAGCACGTGTTCTTCGCAGCCTGCGGAGGCTCCATCGCCGCCATGTATCCCGCGAAGTACATGCTCGAAAAGGAGAGCAAGACCCTGACCATCCACTGGCAGAACGCCAGAGAATTCTGCACCGCCCACTCCGCGGCCCTGGGCAAGGACAGCGTCGTCATCGTTACCTCCCAGCAGGGCAACACCCCCGAGACCGTCGACGCAGCGAGAGTCGCCAAGGAAGCCGGCGCCGCCGTCATCGCCTTCTCCTATGCCGAGCAGCCTCCCCTCTTCGAGTATGCCGACTACTGCCTTGACTACAGCTACGGCCCGGACCTGATCCCCTCCCAGAAAAAGGAGTGCAGGGTCGTCCGCCTGTCCATGGAGCTCCTCCACCAGCTCGAAGGCTGGGACAAATACGACGACGCCATGGAGAGCTTCGCCATGTACGACGCCATGATCGAAAAGGCCAAGGAAAAGTGCCTGCCCGAGGCCGAAAGGTTCGCTGCCGGCTGCAAAGATGAAAAGCTCATCTACACCCTGGCCAGCGGCTCCGTATGGTCCTCCGCCTACATCGAGACCCATTGCATCCTCATGGAGATGCAGTGGAAGAACTCCGCATGCATCCACTGCGGCGAATTCTTCCACGGACCTCTTGAGATCACCGACAAGGACGCCTGCTTCCTGCTCATGATGGGCACCGGAGCCACCCGCGTCATGGACGAGCGCATGGCCGCCTTCCTGCCCAGATACGCAGAGAAGATCTACACCATCGACACCGAAGCTCTTGGCATCCTCGAGCTCAGGGAGTCCGTAAGAGAGTTCTTCGCTCCCCTGCTCGCCACCGCCATCTGCGGCGTCTTCAACACCCATCTGGAAGCTGCCACCGGCCACTCCATGAAGCTGCGCAGGTACATGTGGAAGGTCCAGTACTAAAGAATGAACTGGTCAGGCCTGATCTCATACGCGGTCTCCACCGCCTATACACCGGGTCCCAACAACCTGAGCTCCATGTCCAACGCGGCAAGGACCGGGCTTCCTAAAGCATTGATCTTCAACCTGGGCATATATACTGCCCAGGTGATCATGTCTTTGGCGGCAGCCCTCTTCTGCAGCGCCCTGTCGGACTTGATCCCCCAGGTGATGACGCCCATGAAGGTCGTCGGCGCCCTGTACATGCTCTGGCTCGCCTGGAAGACCTATACCTCAAAGGGTCTGGGCGAAAAGGACTCCGGAAGCTCGTTCTTCGCGGGCTTTCTCCTCTGCCTGCTCAATCCCAAGTACATGCTGCTTTTAGTGGTATCCCTTGAAGCGTATATCATCCCGGTCTACGGCGAAGACCTGCCTCTGGTATGCCTGATGGCGGTCGGCCTTGCGACCATCGGCTGCAGCGCCCATCTGACCTGGGCCCTCTTCGGAGGAGCGATGAAAAAGCTCTTCACCAGCCACGCCCGGACCGTCAACACGGTCCTGGCCCTGCTCCTGGTGTACTGCGCTGTGTCGCTGTTTCTTTAAAAAAAGACGATCCGGCCCTGCCGTCATGGCGGAGCCGGATCTTTTTTATTTATTTTTCAGAACGCGCCGTTGAACGGGGACGCGCCCCGGGGCCTACACGTTGAAATACTTATCGAATTCCGCGGGGGTCGGGATCTTTGCCATGTACGCGCACTCGGCCCTCTTGGTCTTGATGAAGCTCGCCAGCAGGTCTTCGGGGAAGACTCCTCCGGCGGTGAGGTAGTCGTGGTCCGCCTCCAGGGCGTCCAGAGCCTCGTCCAGGCTCACCGGCAGGCCCTTGAGCTTCTTCTTTTCCTCTTCGGGCAGGGTGTAGAGGTTCATGTCGTAGGGGCCCCAGCCCTCCTTGTGGGGGTCTATCCTGTTCTTCACGCCGTCAAGGCCCGCCATCAGGATGGCAGCATAGGCGAAATAGGGATTGCAGGTGGCGTCGGGGTTTCTCAGCTCAAAGCGCCTTTCCTTGGGGTCCTTGGCGTAGGCCGGGATCCTGATGACTGCGCTGCGGTTGGAGGTGGCGTAGCCCACGGTGACCGGAGCCTCAAAGCCCGGGACCAGCCTCTTGAAGGAGTTGGTGCTGGGGTTGGTCAGGGCGCAGAGGGACGCGATGTGCTTGAGGATGCCTCCCATGAAGAAATGGGCGGTCTCGGAAAGGTGGGAATATCCGGCGTCATCGGAGAAGACCGGCTCGCCGTCCTTGAGAAGGAGCATGTGGACGTGCATCCCGCTGCCAGCCTCGCCGTAGACCGGCTTGGGCA
>JAFRQL010000181.1 GCA_017428655.1 Bacillota bacterium
CTCCACCGTAAGGGGAGTCGGATACAAATTTGAAGACTGACAGCGCACCTGAAAAGAAGAGAAAAGGGTCAAGGAGCCTCAGGGCGAGGCTCACCTTTTCTTTCATACTCTTCGCGGTCCTGCTCATGGCGGTCATCTGGATCATGCAGACCGGTTTTCTCGAGCAGTACTACGAGATCGCCATGGAAAAGCGGGCCGCCGCGGGAATGAAGCTCATAGGCGCCGCCTATTCCTACCCCGCGGATCTTGATCTGGACGAATTCTGCGACAGGCTGGCTGACCTTTCCAGCGAGTCCGACTTGTATTTCTACATCGAGGCGGTGGACGGCACCTTCACCATCAGCTCCAACGAGCAGATCGGAGCCGGCAGGATGTTCATGGGCGGCGGATACCTGACGAGGCAGGCGATCCAGATGCTGGGCGAGTCCCAGACCGGGAGCGTCAGCTTCATCGCTCAAGCGGGAGGCCGGGAGGACTCCAGCATCCTGGTCAACGCGTCCCTTATAACCAGCGAATACCGGGACAGCATCTACCTGGTCTCGGTAACGCCCCTGACTCCGCTGGGCCCGGCGGTGGGCATACTTTCGTCCCAGCTCAAGATCATCACCGTGATCGCTCTTTTCCTGGGCTGTCTCATAGCGTTCTTCTATTCGAAGAGGCTGGCGAAGCCCGTCATCGGCCTTAAGAACAAGGCACAGGAGCTGGCGAGAGGCAATTACGACGTGGATTTCGATTCCACCGGCTACGCCGAGATCGAGGACCTGGGCGAGACCCTGAACCAGACCGCCAGAGAGCTGGCCAAGGCCGACGATCTTCAGAAGGACCTTTTGGCCAACATCTCCCACGACCTTAGGACGCCTCTTACCATGATCAAGTCATATGCGGAACTGATCAGGGACATCTCCGGTGAGAACAAGGAAAGGCGGGACGAGCACCTTCAGGTCATCATCGAAGAGACCGACAGGCTCTCCGACCTGGTCGGGGACATCCTGGCCCTGTCCAAGCTCCAGGCGGGCACCGAGGTCATGGAGAACCAGCCCGTCGACATCCAGAAGTCGGCTGAGAGCATACTCAACGTCTACCGGGTACTGGAAGAGCAGGACGGCTTCAAGCTCACCTTTACCACTGTGCCCGGCCGCATCTGGGTCATGGGCGACGAAAGGAAGCTGCAGCAGGTCATGTCCAACCCGATCTCCAACTCAATCAAATACAGCGGCGACAGCAAGGACATCGAGGTCGCCTTCAGCGAGGAGGACGGCAGGATCAGGTTCTCGGTCACCGACCACGGCATCGGCATCGCCGACGAGGACAAGGAGGTCATCTGGGACCGCTACCAGAAGGCCAGCAGGCAGGGCACCAGAGTCAGGGGCACAAGCACCGGCCTGGGACTTTCCATCGCCCGGGAGATACTCCAGCTGCACCACGCCCTCTACGGGGTGGTCAGTGAATTGGGAAAGGGAAGCTGTTTCTGGTTTTCATTGCCTATAGCCGAAAAAGATATCGAGGCAGACGATAACTTTTGAGAAATTTTCGTATTTCATTCCGGTTGACTTATTTTCTTCGGTTTGCTATAATTGAAGCCGGAGGGATACCATGTTTGCAATTGGCGACAGAGTCGTTTACCCGATGCACGGGGCCGGCGTGATAGAATCAATAGAAGAAAAGAAGATCCTCGGCGAGACCAGGTCTTACTATATTCTTCATATACCCCACGGCAACATGCAGGTCATGGTGCCGGTAGACGGCGTCTCTGCGGGTCTTCGCGGCATCGTGGACTGCGCCGCCATCGACAACGTCATAGGCGTATTGTCTTCCGCGTCTACGCCCATGGATGACAACTGGAACCGCAGGAACCGTGCCAACATGGACAAGCTCAAGACCGGCGACATATGCCAGGTCGCGGAGGTGGTAAGAAACCTCTTGCGGATGGACCGACAGAAAAAGCTGTCCACCGGCGAAAAGAAGATGCTGCTCAACGCGAGACAGATCCTCGCCAGTGAGATATCCCTCGTCAACGACATCGACGAAAAGGACGCTGACAGCATGATAGAGAGCGCGGTCTAAACAGACTGCGCTTTTTTTATATATACGGCAGGGCCCGCGCACTGAGTCCTCAGACATGTGCCTGATGTGAAACTATAATGCTATGCATTGGTGACGGGTGACTTGCCCGCTGAATGCCGGCTGTCGGATGGCTACATGCATCTGATGCGGGGCGCAGGGGTGGCGCCAGGGACGGCCCGCGCACCGAGCCCTGAAAGCGAGGGGATGCGGGAGGTGCCCTGGTGACAGGACCCCGAAGCCCCCAAAAATCATATTTAGTTTAAAAGGAGGTAAAACAACAGGAAATGATCAAAAAAGTATTCCGCTTGATATTCAGTATGTGCGGAATGCTGTTCGGTTACGGAGTGTCTGCTCTTCTGATCGACGAAGCCGCTCCCGCTCTCGGAGTCAACTTCAGGAGCATGGAAGCAATGGTCATAACCACCGCGTCGGTCGCATTTTTCGGCATCATATTTTTTAATTATTTCGAGACGCTCCAAAAACAGGGAGAACAGGTCGCCCAAAGCCTGGAGAACACCCTTTCGAAGGTGCCCCCCATCCAGATGGTGACCGGAGGAGTCGGACTGACGCTTGGACTGTTCGCCGCCTACCTGATCTCGCAGATCATCAATGGGATCAAGGTGCTTCAGACGGCCTACATAGGCACCGTCATCTCCGTCATCCTGTATCTGGGCATCGGATATCTGGGACTGTATATCGGAAGAAGAGTGAGCCTTGACGGCCTCCGGGATATAGTCGCCCAGGGAAGCTCCGGCCTCAGAGACGCTGCCAGAGCCAAGAACAAGAACGGCGCTGCGCCCAAGATCTTTGACACCAGCGTGATCATAGACGGACGCATCTACGACATACTGAAGACAGGCTTCATAGAGGGCGACATCGTCATCCCCGAATTCGTCCTCGTGGAGCTCAGACATATCTCCGACTCCTCCGATTCCCTCAAGAGGGCGAGAGGCAGACGGGGGCTCGACATCCTGAACAAGATCCAGAGCGATTTCGGCATCGAGATCTACAACACCGAAGAGGACAAGGTCCTGGCCGAGATCCCCGAGGTGGACGTGAAGCTCCTCAAGCTTGCCCAGTCCATGAAGGGCATGGTCGTCACCAACGACTACAACCTTAACAAGGTCGCGGGCATCCACGGTGTCGGCGTGCTCAACATCAACGAGCTGGCCAACACCCTGAAGCCGGTGGTCCTCCCCGGCGAGGACATGCAGGTCTTCGTCGTCAAGGAGGGCAAGGAGCCTTCCCAGGGGGTCGGCTATCTCGAGGACGGCACCATGATCGTGGTGGAGGGCGGAAAGCGCTTCATCGGAAAGAACATCAACACCTCGGTCACCAGCGTCCTTCAGACCTCTGCGGGCCGCATGATCTTCACCAAGCCCAAGGGCGCTTAGGGGGCAGGATGTCCAAAGCAGCAGTGATAATAGCGGCCGCCGGCTCGTCCACCAGGATGGGCGGCGGCGTGAAAAAGCAGTTTTTGATGTGCGAAGGCCTTCCGGTCCTGGTCAGGACCGTCAAGGCTTTTTGCCGTGTTCGGGGGATATGCGCGGTCGTGGTCGCGGCACCCGCGGATGACCTTCCCTTTACCTGCCAGCTCCTTGAAAAGTACGGCGTAAAGGACGTGATCCTCGCGGCGGGAGGCTCGACCAGGCAGGTCTCCGTCATGAACGCCCTGGCCAAAGTTCCGGGCGAGGCGGAGCTGGTCCTGGTCCACGACGGGGCAAGGCCGTTCGTCAGCGAAAAGGTCATAGACGGGGTCCTCAGCGCTCTTGAAGACGGCGCTCAGGCTGCCGTCCCGGGAGTGAGGCCCAAGAACACCATAAGGACCGCGGAAAAGACCCTGGACAGGAGCCTGCTCTACGAGGTCCAGACCCCCCAGGGCTTCAGGAAAGAGATCCTGGAAAGGGCCCTGAAAGAGGCTGAAAGCTCGGGCTTTACCGGTACCGACGACGCCGGCCTGGTCGAAAGGCTGGGGATCCCGGTGGCGGTCACCCAGGGCGAATATACCAACATCAAGATAACCACACCGGAGGATCTTCCCAAGATGATGAGGATCGGAACTGGATACGACGTGCACCGGCTGGTCAGCGGAAGGAAGCTGATGCTGGGCTGCGTCGAGGTCCCCTACGAAAAGGGCCTTCTGGGCCACAGCGACGCCGACGTCATCGCCCATGCCATCGCCGACGCCCTTCTGGGGGCTGCCGCCCTGGGCGACATAGGCAAGCTCTTCCCCGACAGCTCCCCTGACACCGAGGGCATGAGCGGAGAGGCGATCCTTTCCCGGACCGCTGATTTTCTAAGGGAAAACGGCTTTACAATTTCTAACGTTGATGCTACACTCGTAGCCGAAAAACCAAAGATCTCGCCCTATACGGACCGGATGAGGGAGGCTGTCGCCAAGGCTTTGGGCCTGGATCCTTCCCTCGTCAGCATCAAGGCGACCACCGAGGAAAAGCTGGGCTTTACCGGCGACGGGACCGCCATGTCAGCGCAGGCGGCGGCGATGATCAAAGAGATATAAAAAGATCAACATACGGAGAGTAAAAAGACATGAGAGCATCAAAACTGTTCCTCTCGACCAAGAGGGAAGCGCCCTCTGACGCCGAGATCGCAAGCCACATCTTGCTTTTAAGGGCGGACATGATAAGAAAGGAAGTCGGAGGCGTCTACAACTTCATGCCTTTGGGCTGGAGGGTCCTCAAGAAGATCGAGGACATCGTCAGACAGGAGATGGACCGCGCCGGCGGACAGGAGATCCTGACCTCCGCCATGCAGCCCGCCGAGCTCTGGCAGGAGTCCGGCCGCTGGTACGCCTACGGCCCCGAGCTCTGGAGAGTCAAGGACCGCAACGAGAGGGATTTCTGCCTCGGACCCACCGCCGAAGAGGTCTTCACCGACACCGTCCGCTCCAGCATCACCTCCCACAAGCAGCTCCCCTTCAACATCTACCAGATCCAGACCAAGTACAGGGACGAAGCCCGTCCCCGCTTCGGCCTGATCCGCAGCCGCGAGTTCATCATGAAGGACGCCTATTCCTTCGATAAGGACGAGGCCGGCCTGGACAAGAGCTATCAGGACATGTACGACGCCTACAGCAGGGTATTCACCCGCTGCGGCCTTGATTTCAGGCCCGTCGAGGCAGACACCGGCGCCATCGGAGGCAACGGTTCCCACGAGTTCTGCGCCCTGGCCGAGGTAGGCGAAGAGGAGATCATCTACTGCGACAACTGCGGCATGGCGGCCACCGCCGAGAAGGCGGCCTTCGCCGACGAGAAGATGCCCGAAGAGGAGATGCTCCCCATGGAGAAGGTCCTCACTCCCGGCACCAAGACCATCGAAGACGTCTGCAGCTTCCTGGGAGTGCCCCAGGAAAAGTCCATAAAGGCCCTGCTCTTCAGCGTATGGCACGAGGGCAGCGACGATCCCGAGTACATCGCGGTCTTCATCCGCGGCGACAGGCAGCTGAACAAGGTCAAGCTGGTCAACACCCTTGACGTGCCCGAATTCGCCGTCCAGTTCGCCGACGAAGCCCTCATGGGTCCCCTCACCGGAGCCGTCGGCGGCTTCACCGGCCCCGTCGGACTTCACGACTGCAGGATCATCATGGACAGCGAGCTGGTGGGCGCCAGGAACATGGTCTGCGGAGCCTGCGAGGCCGACCACCACATCAAAAACGTCAACTACGGCCGCGATTTCAAGGCTGACATCATAGCGGACCTCAAGCTCCTCCAGGAGGGCGACCGCTGCCCGGTCTGCGGAGCTCCCGTCAAGAGCGCCAAGGGCATCGAGGTCGGACAGGTCTTCAAGCTCAGGACCAAGTATTCCGAGTCCATGCACGCCTTTTACAAGGACGAGAACATGAACGAGAAGCCCATGGTCATGGGATGCTACGGCATCGGCGTCACCCGCACCATGGCCGCCGTCGTCGAGCAGCATCACGATGAGAACGGCATCATCTGGCCCATGTCCATCGCCCCCTATCACGTGATCGTGACCCTGGTAGGCATCAAGGACGAGGCTCAGAAGGCCCTGGCCGAAGAGATCACCGCAAAGCTCGAGGACGCGGGAGCCGAGGTCATCCTCGACGACAGGGACGAGCGTCCCGGCGTCAAGTTCAAGGACGCTGACCTCATCGGCATCCCCGTCAGGATCACCGTGGGCAAGAAGGCTCCCGAAAGACAGGTGGAGTTCAAGCTCAGAAGAGAGGCCGATCTCGAGGTCATGGACGCCGACGCAGCTGTCGCCAGGGCCCTTGAGATCATAAACGCCGAAAAGAGAGGCTAAAATGAAGATATACAACACCATGAGCAGACACAAGGAGGAGCTGATCCCCCAGAACCCCAAGGTTCTGACCATGTACGTCTGCGGTCCTACCGTATACAACTACATCCACATCGGCAACGCCCGTCCCTTCGTGGTCTTCGACACCATGAGGAAGTATCTGGAGTACAGGGGTCAGAAGGTCAAGTACGTCCAGAACTTCACCGACGTCGACGACAAGATCATCAACAGGGCCAGGGAAGAGGGCATCACCGCCATGGAGGTCGTCGACAAGTACATCCAGGCCTATTACGAGGACGCCAAGGCTCTCAACATAACCAGAGCCACCGTCCATCCCAGGGTCTCCGAGACCATCCCCGACATCATCGCCTTCGTTCAGGGACTCATCGACAAGGGCATGGCCTATGAGGTCAACGGCGACGTCTATTACAGGACCAGAAAGTTCACCGGCTACGGCAAGCTCTCCGGTCAGAACATCGACGATCTCGAGGCGGGAGCCCGCATCCAGGTCGGAGACATCAAGGAGGATCCCCTCGACTTCGCCCTCTGGAAGGCCAGGAAGTCCGAAGACGAGATCGCCTGGGAATCCCCCTGGGGCATGGGCAGGCCCGGCTGGCACATCGAGTGCTCCGCCATGTCCAAGAAGTACCTGGGGACCACCATCGACCTTCACGCCGGCGGCGAGGACCTTCAGTTCCCCCACCACGAGAACGAGATCGCCCAGTCCGAGGGACTTTCGGGACAGACCTTCTCCAGATACTGGATGCACAACGGCTTCATCACCGTCAACAACGAGAAGATGTCCAAGTCCGCCGGGAACTTCTTCCTGGTAAGGGACATCCTCAAGGAGTACGACGGCGAGGTGCTCAGGTTCTTCCTGCTCTCCGCCCAGTACAGAGGGCCCGTCAACTTCTCAAGGGAGCTGATGGAGCAGGCCAAGGCAGGTCTTGAACGCATGAGGAACTGCAAGGCAAGCCTCAAGCACATGATAAACACCCAGACCGGCGCCATGACCGAGGACGAAGCGAAGAAGCTGGAGGCTCTCGGCGTCCACAAGGAGCACTTCATCGCCTTCATGGACGACGATCTCAACACCGCCGACGCCATCTCCGCCATATTCGAGCTGGTCAAGGACATCAACACCGCTATCGCCGGCGGCTGCAGCAGGGAATTCGCCGAGAAGGCCCTGGCTCTCCTCACCGAGCTCACCGGAGTCCTGGGACTTCTGATCCAGGAGCCCAAGGTGGAGGTGGAGCCCGAGATCCAGGCTCTCATCGACGCACGCCAGGCCGCGAGAAAAGAGAAGAACTGGGCCGAAGCGGACAGGATCAGGGACGAGCTGGCCGCCAAGGGCATCCAGCTCAAGGACACCCCCCAGGGCGTCCAGATCGTAAGGATCTAGGGCGATGACCGTCAAAGATCTGATAAGAGCCGAGCTCAAGGAGAGCGAAGAGGAAGACCAGGCCCTCGAGGAGATCGAGATCGTCAAGGCCGAGCCCGAAGAGCGGATCGCCCCCGACGACGAGATGTTCTGCACCGCGGCAGGAGCGACCAGCGTAAGGCCCAAGGCGGGAAACAAGAGCCTTTTAAGAAGGCTCCTCGCCGAGGCGGACAGGGCGTGACCCATGGACAGATCCAAAGAGGCAAGCACTATCGCCCTGGCATTTCTGGGCGATTCGATCTACGAATTCTTCGTGAGAGACAGGCTGATGGAAGGTCCCATCGCCTCTGTTTCCCATGCGGACAGGCTCCACAGGGCGGCGGTGCGCTACGTCTGCGCCGCAGCTCAGGCGGCGTCCCTCGCCGCCATTTCCGATGAGCTCACGGAACAGGAGACCGCCCTCGTCAAAAGGGCAAGAAACCACAGGATAGCCACAAAACCCAAGAATACCGACGCCGTCACCTACAAGCAGGCGACGGCCTTTGAAGCGCTGCTGGGCTGGCTTTGGCTCAGGGGCGAGAAGGAAAGGGCCCTTGCTCTCATGGAGAAGGCCGCCCTTTTCATCGAACAGGAAAACGAGGGCTGACAACTTGCAGTATCTTGACCAATTCAAAGGACTCCCCAGGCAGATCTATCTGATATGCATCTGCAGGATCATCATGGGCATAGGCAACATGACCTACGCCTTTTCTTCCCTTATACTCCGAAGCATACTGGGTCTCACCGAGGTCAAGGTCGCCTGGGTCATGCTGGCCATGGCCCTGTGCACCATCGCCGGCCAGCTCTTCGGAGGCCACCTGGCCGACCTGTACGGCAGAAAGAAGGTCTGCGTCACGGCCTTCGCCCTGCAGATATCGGTCCATCTGATAAGCATATTCCTCTGCCGCCACAGGATAATGATCCTCTTGATGATCCTGGCCAGCTTCTTCTCCGCTATCGGGAACCCGGTCTTTTCGGCCATGGTCTCCGACTCCATGGACCCCAGAAGGCCCAGGGAATGCTTCTCCCTCATGTACCTTTCCAACAACGTGGGAGTGGCCATCGGGCCCGCCATCGGCGGACTGATCTTCTACAGCCACATGGAGTGGACCTACCTGATCCAGTCGGTGCTGGTGGGAGCGGGGATCACCTTCTTCGCCTTCAACGTCAGCGAGAACTACAACAGGAAGGCCGCCCTTCAGAAAGCGGCGGAAGAAAGGGCCCTGAAGGAGGGACGCGACATTTCCTCCGCGCCGGCCGGCACAAGGCTTCCCCAGGCTCCCGAAAAGGAGCAGAGCCTTCTTTCGGTCATCAACGAGCACAAGCTGCTTCGGACCTTCATCCTTGCCCTTGCCACCGTGTCCATCTGCTACCAGATGACCAACTACATGCTGTCCATGCAGACCACCGACCTCTTCGGCCTGGAGGTCTCCTCCCGCTACTCGGGCTTCGTATGGACCACCAACGGCATCGTGATCGTCCTCTGCACCCCGTTCCTTCTGAGTATGACCAGAAAGAACCACCACTTCGTCAACATGGCCATCGGCACCTGCCTCTACGCCCTGGGATACGGTTCCTACAGCTTCATGAAGTTCCCCTTCATGGTAGTCATCGGCGCGGTGATCTGGACCCTGGGAGAGATCCTGATCTCCACCGGCGCGGGCTCCTTCATCGCGGCCAACTCGCCTCCCAGCCACGTAGCCAGATGCCAGTCCCTCTACGAGATCGCCAGATCCGTGGGAAGAGCGGTAGGTCCCCTCTTCTTCGGATACCTTCTCACATACACCAGTTACAATACTGCATGGCGGGTCAATTCCTGCATCTGCCTGCTGGTCTCCCTCTGGGTGATCACCAGCTGGAGAAGAGCCGGAAAGCCCCGGTCCTAAAAGGAGCAGTCATGAGCAAAGCAGACGATATTTTCAAGACCATGTGCAGGGACATCCTGGACAACGGTTTTTCGACCGAAGGCCAGAAGGTCAGGGCCAGGTGGGCGGACGACGGAGCCCCGGCGCATACCAGAAAGCTCTTCGGCATAGTCAACCGCTACGATCTTTCCGAGGAGTTCCCCGCCCTCACCTTAAGGCCCACCCCCATGAAGAACTGCATCGACGAGATCCTCTGGATCTGGCAGAAGAAATCCAACAGGGTCGCCGACATGAGGAGCCACATCTGGGATGCCTGGGCAGACGAAAGCGGCACCATCGGCAAGGCCTACGGTTATCAGATGGGACTAAAGTACAAGTTCGCCCAGGGAGAGATGGACCAGGTGGACAACGTGCTGTGGCAGCTGAAGAACAATCCCTACAGCCGCCGCATCATGACCAATATCTACAATTTCCAGGACCTCTCCGAGATGGGCCTGGAGCCCTGCGCCTACAGCATGACCTTCAACGTCACCGGCAACAGGCTCAACGCCATCCTCAACCAGAGATCCCAGGACGTGCTGGTTGCCAACAACTGGAACGTGGTCCAGTACGCTGTCCTCGTCCACATGTTCGCTCAGGTCAGCGGGCTGGTGCCCGGAGAGCTGGTCCACGTCATCGCCGACGCCCACATCTACGACAGGCACGAGCCTCTGGTGGAGGAGCTCATCAGCAGGCCCTCCTATCCCGCTCCGACCTTCAGGCTGAATCCGGAGATAAAGAACTTCTACGATTTCACCCTGGACGACTTCATCGTCGAGAACTATCAGGCGGGTCCCCAGATAAAGCACATCCCCGTGGCGGTCTGATATGAAGGCTATCGCGGTAGTAGACAGGGACCTTGCCATCGGCAGGGAGGGCGGCCTCCTCTTCAGGCTGCCTGGAGACCTTAAACACTATA
>JAFRQL010000182.1 GCA_017428655.1 Bacillota bacterium
CCGCGTTCGCAAAGCGGATGTTGAAGCGGGTATCGTTCTCGCACTCGGTCAGCAGCAGGTCTTCCGGCGGATTCTGATGGGTGAACTTGTAGTTGAAGCCGCCCAGCTCCACCTTGCCGAAGTAGGGGTGATCGTACTCATGCCATTCGACGTAATCGGCGGGAGCGTTCTTCTTGACCCACTCTCTGCAGGCGTTGAACCTTTCGATGCTCTCCTTCTGGGTCTCCTTGGACCTTTCGTTGGCCTTGAAGGGCTTTCCCGCTCTCTTGGCCAGATCCCAGTATTCGATGGTGTAGGAGATGATGCCCTCGGACTGATAGCACCAGTCATCGAAGGCTCCGGAATCGTAGTGAGAGGGGTCCTGGACGAACTCCTCGTAGATATTGAGGATCTCGTAGTCCATCTCCTCCTTGCCCATCTCGGCGATGGCCCTGAAGACCTTGATATCGTCCTTGCAGGCCTTGTCGACGGGCTTGGTCCCTGGCGGATAGAGGATCATCCCGCCGCTGGTGTGGTTGGTGGAGACTCCTCCGATGTTGGGATGGGTGAGGATCCACTCGGCAAGGGCCTTGGTCTCTTCGTTGGAGAGGGGGTACTTGCCCGCGCCGGGCTGCCTGTTCTCGGGGAACCAGCCGTAGGGATAGTTGCGGTTGAAGTCCAAAGACCAGGCGTTCTTCTTGGTCTTCAGGTTCTCGTCGCCCTCGTAGCTCTCCATGACGCCTTCGGGATAGATGTCGAAGAATTCGCCTTCTCTGTCGCCCGGGTCTCTGGGGAGCATGGCTCCTTCGTTGTCGGGATCCTTCTTCCAGGCTCCGTAGGGGGTGGGGATGCGCATCATGCGGATGACGCCGTCTCCGTCCAGATCCTCTTCCTTGACGCCGCCCTTGACCTCGTTCATGACCTTGTTGACCGAACGGATGGTGTAGGGAGTGGTGAGCCAGGTCTCGGTGCCGTCGGGGCTGATCCTGGGGACGGAATAGATGGTCATGGTGTCCAGGAGCTTTGTAACTGCCGGATCGGCGCCGTAGTTGGTGATCAGGTAGTCCAGCATGTGCATGGCAGCCATCGAACCGGTGATCTCGCCGGCGTGGGTATTGCCGTCAACATGGAAGCCGGGTTTGCTCAAGGCGTCTCCGGTCTTTTTGTTGGTCACGATGACGCCGTACTGGTTGCGTCCCTCGGTGGTGACCATGTTGACCTTGAGCTCGACCAGGTCGGGATAGTTCTTTTCGAAGTATTCCAGATTGGACTTGAGCTCCTCGTAGTTGTAGTAGTGGTCGTACTTGAATGTCGTCTTCATATACTTCTCCATTGCTGCTGCTTTGAAGCTGCGCAGGCTCCGGGCCTGCGTTCGTTCTTGGTCAATAATCATTATATACGACCAAAAAGCATAATCAAGGGATGAAATATGAATAATATCGCATATTTCAGGCTGAAAATGAATATTATTCTATCCTGCGGTGTCTGTGGACGCGAAAGGATCTGCCCAGATCTGATGTGCCGCCGGCTTCATGACATGCTGCGCCGGCTCCATCGCGATGACCCTTCCGCCCAGCAGGGCCAGCTCCTCTTCGGAGTGGGTAGCCGCGATGACCGGGACGTCGAGGCTTGTGATCAGGGGGATGAGCCTTCTGGTAAGGTCAGGGTCCATGCCCTTGAAGGGCTCGTCTAAAAGGAGCATGCCGCAGTCAAAGGCCAGGGCTCTCGCCATGGCGACCCTTCGTTTCATGCCGCCGGAAAGAGAAGAGGGCAGGGATCCGGCTTCTTTTTCAAGCTCCACGGCCTTTAAGAGGTCCATGGACTTTTGGGCGTCTCCGCAGACCAGCTTGACGTTCTCAAGGACCGTGAGCCAGGGAAAGAGCCTGTCCTCCTGGAACATGAAGGATATCCTGCCCGGGCGGCCGGTGACAGTGCCGCTGTCGGGGATGATAAGGCCTGACATCACCCTGAGCAGGGTCGTCTTGCCGCAGCCGCTGGGGCCCTTAAGGCAGGTGATCCCCAGCCCGACGTCAAGGGAGAAGCGGTCCAGGACCAGCTTTTCACCGTATCTTACGGTCACGCTGTCAAGCTTCATGGCAGTCCTCCTTCGGGTCCGCGGCTTTTTGCGCCTTTGGAGCGGTCTTTTTCACGAAAAATGAAAGGAGCCTGCTGAGGGCGAGGCTGAAGACTGCGACGATGATGGTCCAGGCGAAGAGGTCCGCGGTCTCAAGGTAGAGCTTCGAATAGTACATGTCGCTTCCGATGGCATTTTTCGGCAGGGCGAGGACCTCCGCGGCTATGCCGGACTTCCAGGCGAGGCCGATGCCGGTCACGGCGCCGGAATAAAAATAGGGAAGGACCGAGGGGATGTAAAGTTCGGTCAGAGCCTTCCAGGGCCCGATCCGGTAGATCTTTGCCGTTTCGATAAGGAGGGGATCGGTCTGGCTTATGCCCGTCATGACGTTTCCGAAGATCACGGGCATCACCAGCAGGGCCGATATGAACACCGGGACCAGCGAGTACCTGAGCCAGAGCATGACCAGGATTATGAAGCTGGTGACCGGGACCGAGCTTATCATGTCCACGGCGGGGGAAAAGACCGCCTTTAAGACCTTTGAAAGGCTGCAGAGGGCCGCAAGGACGACGCCCGTCAGGCAGCCTGTGGCAAAGCCGCAGATTATCCTGAGGAACGAGGTCCCGATGACAGCAAAAAAGCTCTCGTCCCTTACGATGGCGGCGAGATGCTCAAGTACGGAGGAGGGCGCCGGTATCAGCAGCTCCTGTCCGACGGCCCGGGCTGCGAGAGCCCAGACCGCGGTCCAGAAGAGCAGCGGCGCCGCCCCCATCAGTATTTTGTTATGATCTTTGCGTTTTTTGTCCATCTAAAATGTCAGGGCAGGGCCCGGCAGGGATCACTTTCCGGGCAAGTAGAAGTCGTCTCCGGGCATCGCTCCGCCTATGGAAGCGGGATTTGCCTCGAACATGACCTTAAGATATCCTTCCAGGGCCGGCCTGATGTCTTCGCCGGTGATGCATACTATGCCGGCGTCGGGAAGGGCCTTCTTGGCGATCTGGGCGTTTCCGGTGATCTCGTATTTCGCCACCAGCTCCGCCGCTTCGTCGGGGTTCTCCTTTACGAATTCGATGGTCCTGGCATAGGCTTCGACGAATTCAGCCACCGCTTCGGGGTGATCTTCGATGAAATCGGTCCTTGCCGCCAGGCATCCCATGGTGAGGACGCTGCCGTCGGCGGCTGCCTTCTCGTATTCCTCAGCGACGTCCAGGGCCTTGCGGACGTCCTGGTTCTTGACCAGCACCGCGGTAGCGGCGGGGACGGGCAGCATGCAGAGATCGATCTCTCCGGAGAGCATCTTCGCGGATATCTCGCCGGGATCGCCGAACTGTATGTCCACGTCCTTTCCGGGCTCAAGTCCGCTCTTTCTTACGATGTAGTTTATCATGTATTCGGGGTTGCTTCCCTGGCCGTTGCACCAGATGGTCCTTCCCTTGAGATCAGCGGGCGTCTTGACCGTTTCGCCGTTCTCCAGGACGCAGAGGACTCCCAGGCAGTTGAGGGCGATGACCCTGACTGCTCCGTTAGTCTTGTTGTAGAGGTTGGAGGCCACGTTGGTGGGAAGGGCTCCGATGTTGAGCTCGCCGTTGGTGAGCCTTGCGACGATGTCGGTGGGCTCGGCGGTCAGAGTGAAGTGGTAGTCGGGATATACACCGCTTTCGGAATCGTCCATGAGCTTGACTGCGCCCATGCCGGTGGGTCCCTTCAGGACTCCGACGTTGACCGGAGTGGGATCCGCGGTCTTTTCGGAGGTCTCAGCCTTGGCAGGCTCTTCGGTTTTTGCCGGCTCTTGCGGTTTGGCAGTCTCTGCGGCGGGCTGCTGGCTCTCCGCGGGCTTGGTCTCTGCGGGCTTTTTCTCTGCCGGAGCCTGGGAGGTGCTGCCGCAGCCGGTGAGAAGGGCGGCGGCCATAGCGACGATCAATATGATCGAAAGCGATCTTTTTAAGATTTTCATATTGTTTTTCCTTTCCTGCCCGTTGGGGCAAGAAAGAATATATATCCCCTCAGTGGGAAAGTACATTGCATCTGCAACGAAATGTCAGGATTTTGTAAATAATTTAACAAACAGTCTGGAAAAGACCGTCACCTGGAGGCCGGACCGGTGATCCTGAACTCGCTCCCCTTAAAATCGATGATCCCTTCGGCCTTCATTCTGGAGAGCTCCCGGGAAAGGGCGCTCTGATTTACCCCCAGATACCTTGCCATGGCCTCCCTTCCGAAGGGGAGCCTTATGACCTCTCCGTTCCTCGGATGATACTGGGAGAGCAGGGTGATGACCTTGCTCCTGATGGCGGGCTTGCTCAGTATCTGGATCCTGTCGTTCATTGCCAGGGTCCTTTCGGCCAGCATGGCGGTGAACCGCCTTCTCATCTCCGCTTCAAAGAGCCCGCCGGCGCCTTCGTCCCTCACCGGGGCAGCATCCAGTTCCAGTATCTCGGAATCCGCGACGCTCTCTATCATGACCTGGGCGGTGATCCCCAAAAAACAGAGGGATTCTCCGAAGGTGGATCCCGGCTGGACGCTGGCCATCAGCTGCCTGTTGCCGTCGAAATCATCCATGAACACCATGATCCCGCCGGAGAGGACAAGACCGAATCTTTTCAACGGTCCTCCGGGGATGTTGAGGCTCTCTCCTTTTTTGCAGCGCCTTTCCGTCGCCCTGAAAAAGGACAGGGCCCTGGCCTTCTCATCGCTGCTCAGTCCCCTGAAAAGGGTGCATTTTTCAAGTATCTTTCTGTCCATCTCCGTCCTCCGCCTATAGCTGATATATTGATGATACCAAAGGGGAGCCCCGCGGTCAAACCGGTACAAAATGCCGGTCCGCGGTGATATAATTCACTGGCCGGCCGCGGTTTAAAAATCCGCGTCCGTATGCTACAATAAGATGGAAATAACTCTCACATAACAGTCAACAGGAGCTGTCCTAATGAAAAACGTCAGAAAGGTCTTCGTATACGGAAGCGATACCCAGAGCACTGCCCAGTTCATGCCTCTGCTCACCTCAGGCCTTGAGTCCGCGGGTATAGTCATCTCCGATCTTCTCACTGACGACGTGGATATGATCGTCGTCGTCGGAGGGGACGGGACGTTTCTGCGCCTTTTAAGGGACCACGAGTTCCCCCGGATCCCCATTGCGGGGATAAATACCGGACATCTTGGCTTTTTCATGGAATATATGCCCGAAGGCCTCGAGGATTTCATTACTGATATTAAGACCGGCGATTACAGCATCCACAGCCACAGGCCCCTTCAGGCCGTCGTCACCCATTCGGCGGGAGCCCCCGACGTCTACAAGGGCATCAACGACGTGGTCATCAGAAAGAACGCCTCCAGCATCGTCCATCTGGACCTGAGCATAGGCCAGAACTTCATAGAGAGGTTCAGCGGCGACGGTCTTCTCATATCGACTCCCGCGGGAAGCACCTCGTACAACTATTCGGTGGGCGGAGGTATAGTGGATCCCAGAGTTTCGGTGATCCAGGTGTCGCCCATCGCTCCCATGAATACGACCTCATACCGCTCGTTCACCTCCGACGTGATCCTTCCACCGGACATGACCGTAAAGATCGAGCCGGAGCACAGGGGAAGCTCCGGGGTCGTCATCGTCGACGGCGCCGAATACTGGTACGATCATCTGGAGAGCATCTCGGTGAGCCTCATCTCAGACGAGATATTCCTGGTGAGAAAGACCGACTACAGCTACTGGAACTGGGTCGCCCAGAAGTTCATCTAGATATGGCGGACAGCGCGAGATACCTGCTGACGGCGGAGGACGAAGGCCTGTATATGCGGGAGATCCTGCAGCGGAGGCTGTCCTTCTCCGGAAGGCTGATAAAGAAAATAAAATACGACGGAAGGCTCCTTCTGGACGGAAAGCCCGTCAAACTCAGGGACAAGGGCCTGCGGGGCCAGCTCCTGGAGGCCGTCTATCCCGAGGAAGCCAGCTATTTTGAGCCTGAGGACATCCCGGTGGACGTGGTCTATGAGGACAGCGACCTTCTCATAGTGAACAAGCAGCCGGGGATAGTGGTCCATCCCACCAAGGGCTATCAGACCGGCACCCTGGCCAACGCCCTGGCGAACCTTCTTAAGGATAGAGATGAGAGCTTCAAGATCCGGTTCGTCAACAGGCTGGACAGGGACACCAGCGGACTGGTCATAGTCGCAAAAAACGCCCACGCCCAGGACTTTCTCAGCAGCGAGATGGAGAAGGACCGGGTGGTCAAGATCTACTACGCCATCGTCCACGGGATAGTGGAGGAGGACGGCGTCGTGGACGCTCCCATCGATAAGGATCCGGACCACGCGGCAAGGCGCCATGTGACGCCTTTGGGTTATCCGTCGGTTACCCATTTCACCGTGGTCGAAAGGTTCCCGGCGCCTTCGGGCATCACCGGAAGGCTGGACGGCTACACACTGCTCAAGCTCAGGCTCGATACCGGAAGGACCCATCAGATCAGGGTCCACATGACATATATCGGACATCCCCTGGTGGGGGATGAGCTCTACGGCCAGCTCTACGGTTACGACGTTCCTCCGGACTGGATGCCCAGGCAGGCTCTTCACGCGGCCAGCCTCGAACTCGTCCAGCCGGTGAGCGGAGCCTTGGTCCGCGCCCTGGCGCCTATGCCCGCGGACATGGTCTTCTGCCTCGATCACATCAGATCTTTGGGAGGGTAAACTATGGAAAAGAACACAGTGGTGCGTCTCAGCAGGATCTGCAAGAGCTTCGGCAGCGAGAACGTCCTGAACAACATCGATCTTGAGATCAAGGACGATCAGTTCGTTACCCTGCTGGGGCCTTCAGGCTGCGGAAAGACCACGACCCTAAGGATAATCGCCGGCTTCGAGACTCCCGACAGCGGCGAGGTCTACTTCGACGGAAAGGTCATAAACGACATACCCCCGTACCGAAGGAGCGTCAACACGGTGTTCCAGAAATACGCGCTCTTCCCCAATCTCAACGTTTACGAGAACGTGGCCTTCGGCCTCAGGGTAAAAAAGGCCTCCGACCGGGAGATCTCCGAGAAGGTCAGGGAGATGCTCAGGCTGGTCAACCTGCAGGGCTTTGAGAAGCGCGACGTTTCCACTCTTTCGGGCGGCCAGCAGCAGAGGGTCGCCATCGCAAGAGCCCTTATAATGCAGCCGAGGGTGCTCCTTTTGGACGAGCCCCTGGGCGCCCTGGATCTCAAGCTCCGAAAGGACATGCAGATCGAGCTCAAGAACATCCGCAAAAAGACTGGCATTAGCTTCGTCTACGTTACCCACGACCAGGAGGAGGCCCTCTCCATGTCCGATACGGTGGTGGTCATGAACGACGGCGTGATCCAGCAGATCGGAGCTCCCATAGACATCTACAACGAGCCCGCCAACGCCTACGTGGCGGATTTCATCGGCGAGTCCAACATCCTGGACGGGGTCATGGAAAGAGACCTTCAGGTGAGGTTCGCCGGCAGGAGCTTTGAGTGCGTGGACAGGGGCTTTATGACGGATGAGCCCGTCGACGTGGTGGTTAGACCAGAGGACGTGGACGTGGTGGCGCCTGAAAAGGGCATGCTCACCGGCACGGTCACCGAGGTCACCTTCATGGGGGTCCACTACGAGGTCATCGTCGAGATCAGGGGCTTCAAGTGGATGATCCAGACCACCGATTACGTTTCTCCGGGACAGTTTATCGGCATATTCATCGAGCCCGACGCCATCCACGTGATGAAGAAATCAGAGTATTCCGACATGTTCGGCGATTACAGCTCCTACAGCAACGAGCTGGACCAGCTGTCCGAGAATACGGAAGAGGAGGGCAGGGAATGAAGAGAGGGATCCTTCAGAGGGCTGCCGCGGCTCCCCATGTGGTCTGGAGCGCCCTCTTCATAATCGCGCCGCTGATCTTCGTCCTGTACTATACCTTTACCGGCCAGGACGGCAGCTTTAGCCTTGACAACATCACCAGGCTGGGCAAAGGCAATTACCTGATGATCTTCGTCAACTCCCTTTGCATGGCCCTGATTGCCACGGTCATATGCTTCGTTATCGCGTATCCCGCGGCGTATATCTTCAGCAGGATGAAGAAAAAGTCCCAAAAGCTCTGCATCCTGCTGATCATGCTTCCCCTTTGGATGAACTTTCTCATCACCACCTATTCCTGGATGACCATCCTTGAGGATACGGGAGTTATCAATACCCTGCTGGGGCTGGTGGGCCTCGGCCCCGTCCACATGATCAACACTCCCGGCGCGGTCATAACCGGCATGGTCTTCTGTTTTCTTCCCTATATGATCCTTCCGATCTACTCGGTGATGGCAGGGATCGACCCCAAGCTCCTCGAAGCCGCGGCGGATCTCGGCTGCAGCCCTGTGCAGATCTTCATGAAGGTGGTCTGGCCCCTTTCGGTTGGGGGAGTGATCTCCGGCGTGACCATGGTGTTCGTCCCGTCGGTCAGCACCTTCTACATCTCGCAAAAGCTGGGCGGAGGCACCTTCCAGCTGATCGGAGACACCATCGAGAGCTACTTTACCGGCACCGCGGTCAATTACCACTTCGGAGCTGCACTCTCCCTGATCCTCATGGTGCTCATACTCATCTCCATGGCTGTGATGAACCGTTTCGGAGACGATGAACAGGGAGGTGCTCTGATATGAAAAAGGCGTCCCGGATCTATCTGGTCCTGCTCTTCGGTTTTCTCTACGCTCCTCTTCTGGTCATGATCCTGATCTCCTTCAACGGGGGAGAATCCACGGCCCACATGACCGGCTTCTCCCTTCGCTGGTACCGGGAGATGTTCAAGGACGCGGCGACCCTGCAGGCCTTCAAGAACACCCTGACCCTGTCGATATCGGCCGCTTCGGCGTCCACCGTGCTGGGGACCCTGGCCGCTGTTGGCATCGACCGCATGAAGTCCGCAAGGCTGAGATCCATAATTCTTTCCGTGACCAACATCCCCATGATGAACCCGGACATCGTCACCGGCATCTCGCTGATGCTGCTCTTCGTCTTCGCGGCGTCCCTCATAGGTTATTCGACGGTCCTGAGCTTTTGGACCCTTCTGATAGCGCATATAACCTTCTGCCTTCCCTATGTGATCCTTTCGGTGCTGCCGAAGCTCAGGCAGATGGACAGGAGCCTTCCCGAGGCCGCCATGGACCTGGGCTGCACTCCAATGCAGTCCTTCTTCAGGATCGAGCTGCCCTTCATCGGGCCAGGCATCCTGACCGGCTTCATCATGGCCTTCACCCTTTCCTTCGACGATTTTGTCATCAGCAACTTCACCAGCGGGGCGGGATTTGAGACCCTGACGATCCACATCTTCGCCATGATCAAGAAGAGCGTCAAGCCCGATATCTACGCCCTGTCGACCCTAATATTCGCAGCCGTGCTGCTGCTCCTTCTTTTGTACAACCTGCTCGGCGGAAGAGAGGAGGATATGGCCCTGTGAAAAAGATCAAGATCTGCGCGGCGGCAGCGGCGCTTTTAGTGCTGCTGGCGGTCCTGACCTCCTGCGGGAAGACCGACGAGGTCCTTTACGTCTACAACTGGGGCGAATATCTGGCCGACGGCTCCTACGATACCATGGACGTTCTGGCGGGCTTTGAGGAATACTACGAGGAGCTGACCGGAAGGACCATGAAGGTCTACCTTACGACCTTTGATTCCAACGAGGACCTGTACGCCAAGATCAGCGGCGGCACGTCGCGCTACGACGTCATATTCCCCTCGGACTATATGATAGACAGGCTCAGGAACGAAGAGCTTCTGCTTCCGGTGAACATCGAAGAGGTCTGCGAGGAATACGGGGCGGAGTGCTTCTACGACCATATCGGAGAGGATTTCAGGGGTCTTTATTACGATCCCGAGGATAAGTATTCGGTGCCCTACACCTACGGAAGGGTGGGGATCATATACAACAGCACCCAGGTGGATGAAGAGGACTGCACCGGCTGGGAGCTCCTCTGGAACCCCAAGTACGCGGGGAAGATCCTTCAGTTCAACAATTCCAGGGACGCCTTCGCCACTGCCCAGTACCTTCTGGGCTACGACCTCAACACCGAGGATCCTGCAGAGTGGTACGCGTGCTACGAAAAGCTCCTGGAGCAGAAGCCCCTGATCCAGAGCTACGTCATGGACGAGATCTACAACAAGATGGAGTCGGGAGAGGCCGCGATAGGTGCATATTATGCAGGCGACTTCTTTACGATGCTCCAGGTCAATGAGGACCTCAGGTTCTTTTATCCCGAAAATACCAGCATTTTCGTGGATTCCATGTGCATCCCCAAGGGGAGCCAGAATCCCGAGAACGCGGCTCTCTTCATGAACTATCTGCTCTCCGAGGAGCCCGCCATCGAGTGCGCCGAGTTCATATTCTACGCTTGCCCCAACGATCTGGTCTTTGAGAACGAGGACTATCAGGAGGATATGGGGGAAGAAGTGATGGAGGTCCTTTACCCCGAGGACCTGCGCTTTTCCGCAGAGCTCAACGTCAACGGCATGAGGAACCTTTCCCCGGAGACCCTGGAATACATAGGCCGCCTGTGGGAGGATCTCAAGATCAGCGGAGGTCTGCCGACAGGAGTATACATCACCGCATCTGTCCTTGCATTATTCATCGCAGGGATTATAATATACAATGTTTTTTTAGGGCGCAGGCGCTCAAAATGGTATTAGGGCGGTCTGCAGACAAGGATACAGTATGGAAAAGATAAGACAGCTCACCGAGGAGTATGCCGGTTACCTTCGGGACGAATCCAGGAATACCGGCAGGGCGGAGGGCATCGCCTTCCCGGCGTCCACTGAAGACATCGTCGAGATCATGAAGGAATGCCACGAAAAGGGCCTTAGGGTCACCGTACAGGGCGCGAGGACGGGCCTTGCCGCGGCAGCGGTGCCGGACGGAGGAGTCATCCTCAACCTGAGCAGGATGAACAGGGTCCTGGGGATGAGGTTTGACGGTAACAGTTATTATGTAACTGTAGAGCCCGGGCTCTCTCTTCTTGAATTCCGCAAGATGCTCAGCACCAAGAGGTTCGACACCAGGGGCTGGAGCAGCGAGAGCATGGAGGTCTACGCAAGATTCGCCAAGGACGGGGAGTTCTTCTTTTCCCCCGACCCCACCGAGGCTACCGCCAGCATAGGCGGCATGGCAGCCTGCAACGCATCCGGCGCCAGAACGTATAAATACGGGCCCACCAGGCCCTACATCCAGTCGGTCACCATGGTCCTCGCCGACGGCAGGATCCTGACAGAAAAGCGGGGAGGAGACAGGGCAAAAGGCCTTGAAGCGTCCTTCGTCTGCGAAGACGGTAGTTCGGTAGACGTCAGCCTTCCCACCTTCACCATGCCCAACGTAAAAAACGCTTCCGGGTATTATGTAAAGCCCGACATGGAGCTCATAGACCTGATCATCGGAAGCGACGGCAGCCTTGGAGTGTTCACCGAGATCGAAGTGAGGCTCCTGCCTCTTCCCAGGTTCATCTGGGGAGCTTCCCTCTTATTTGAGAGAGAGGACGATTCTCTGGAGTTCGCTCAGAACATCAGGGAGCAGGAGGGCTTCGGCGCTCTGGAGTTCTTCGACTCCGACGCTCTCGACATACTGAGGGCCCAGAAGGAGAAGGGCGCCGCCTTCGCGGCCCTTCCCGCCATCCCTGAGAACATCACCAACGTCATATATACCGAGATCCACGCCGGCACCGAGGAGGAGGCACTGGACAGGCTCTTCGTCCTCGGAAGGTATTTCGAAGAGGCAGGCGGCAAGGAAGAGAACAGCTGGATCGCCAGGGACGGCAGTGAGCTGGACAGGCTCATATTCTTCCGCCACGCGATCCCGGAGAGCGTCAACATGCTCATCGACCAGAAGAGAAAGTCCGGCCTCAACATCACCAAGATGAGCTCGGACATGTCGGTCCCAGCCGGAAGGCTCAAGGACGTCATGGCCATGTACCGCTCGACCATAAAGGAGCTGGGCCTCAAGTCCGCGGCCTGGGGCCACATCGGCAACGACCACGTCCACTTCAACATACTGCCTGACAGCGAGGAGCAGTACGCATCTTCGAAGGAACTGTTCAAGCGGTGGGCGGCATGGGTCTCCGAAAGCGGCGGCGCGGTATCCGCCGAGCACGGCGTAGGCAAGCTCAAGGCCGATTTCCTCACCATCATGTACGGCGAGGATCACATAGACGAGATGAGAAGGCTCAAGCGCTGCTTCGATCCCAAATGGCAGCTGGGAGCCGGCAATATGTTCAGCGAGAAGGAGGGGATATAGATGGATATCATAGTGTGCATCAAGCAGGTCCCTTCGACCAATGAAGTAAGGCTGGATCCGGTAACGGGGACCATCATCCGCGACGGCAGGAATTCGGTCATCAACCCCTTCGACAGCTACGCGATCGAAGAGGCGGTAAGGCTCAAGGAGAAGCTGGGCGGAAAGGTCACTGCCCTGAGCATGGGCATCCCCGCCACCGAGAGGCTCCTCAGGGACGCCATGGCGAGAGGTGTGGATAGCGCGGTCCTGCTCACTGACAGGGCCTTCGCCGGAGCCGACACCCTCGCGACTTCATATGCTCTGAGCCTGGGAGCCCGCAGGATCGGCGATTTCGATCTGATCATCTGCGGCCGCATGGCGGTGGACGGAGATACCGCCCAGATCGGCCCCGAGCTCTCAAGGCAGCTGGACGTC
>JAFRQL010000183.1 GCA_017428655.1 Bacillota bacterium
CTCAAGACGCCCTCCCCTGGTCACCTTTATGCCCGGGATCGACATGATCAGGAGCTTGGTATAGGGATGCCACGGGTCTCTGAAGATGTCCTCCAGCATGCCCTCTTCAACGATCTTGCCCGCGTACATGACAGCGACGCGGCTTGCTATCTGGGATACCACGCCGAAATCGTGGGTGATCAGAAGGATCGACATGTTGGAATCCTTCTGAAGCTGCTTGAGAAGGTCTATGATCTGGGCCTGGATGGTCACGTCCAGGGCCGTGGTAGGCTCATCGGCTATGACCATCTGAGGGTTGGATGCGAGGGAGATGGCGATCATCGCCCTCTGCCTTAAGCCTCCGGAAAGCTGGTGAGGATAGACCTTGAGCCTCTCGTCAGGGTTGGGGATGCCGACCTTCTTCATGATGTCCACGGACTTCTCGTGGATCTGCTGCTTGGTAAGACCCGGCTCATGGAGCTTGAACACCTCGCCCAGCTGCTTTTCGATCTTGTAGACAGGATTGAGAGAGGTCATGGGCTCCTGGAAGATCATGGAGATCTTCTTGCCCCTTATCTGCCTTGCCTGCTCCTTGGTCAGGTCCTTGATCTCCTCGCCGTCGACCATCATGTAGTCGTACTGAAGGTCGGCGGTATCGGCTAAAAGCCTTATCAGGGAAAGGGATGTCACGGTCTTGCCGCAGCCGGATTCTCCGACCAGGGCAAGGGTCTCTCCCCTGTTGATGTGGAAGGACACGCCGTCCACGGACTTTACTACGCCCTCGGGAGTGTTGAAATAGGTGCGCAGATTTTTAACTTCAAGATACTTTTCGTCCATGATCTGCACCTACTTTCTCATCTTCGGGTCGAAGGCGTCGCGAAGGCCGTCGCCTATCCAGTTCATGGACAGAACGGTGAGGGAGATCGCGATGCCGGGGATAGTCGTGAGATGGGGGGCCAGCTGCAGGTAGTTCCTGCCCTGGGAGAGCATGACGCCCCAGTCGGGAGCGGCCGCGTCTGCGCCAAGACCCAGATAGGAAAGGCTGGCTGCCGAGAGGATAGCTCCTCCGACGGACAGGGTCGCCTGGATGATGAGGGGTCCGAGGCAGTTGGGAAGGATGTGGTTGAACATGATCCTTCCTTTCTTAAAGCCTGCTACCGATGCGGACTCGATGTATTCCAGCTGCTTGATCTGGAGCACCTGTCCGCGGGTGAGCCTTGTGAATCTCGGCCAGCTCACGATGGCCAGAGCCAGGATGACGTTCCTCTGGCTGGGTCCCAATACCGCCATTATCGCGATGGCGATGATCAGGAACGGGAAGGACAGCATGATATCGGTGAAACGCATCAGCAGAGCTTCCACGGTCCCGCCGAAATATCCTGCCACAAGGCCTATGGCGATGCCTACGGCCGCCGAGATCAGTGTTACCGCTATGCCGGTGACCAGGGAGTTCCTGCCGCCGTACAGAAGACGGGTCCAGATGTCGCGGCCCAGATCGTCGGTGCCGAGGATGTGTCCCCCCTGCCCCGGTCTGAACAGGAGCTCGGAGAAATTCATCTCGGTTATCGGGTCATGACTGGTGAACAGAGGAGCGCCGGCGCAGAGGACTACGATGATGATCATCATTATGAGCCCGATGACGGCGATCCTGTTTTTGGTGAACAGCCTGATGACGTCCTGCCAATAGTTGGTCACGGGAAGAGCTTCCAGGCCGATCTCGTCCATTACCCGATCTTTTTCATTGACTTTGTTATTGTCACTCATTTGATCGTCTCCTTACTTGTCGAGCCTGATTCTGGGATCTACCCATGCGTATATTATGTCGATCAGGAGGTTCACTATCATGTAGCTGATGCACATGACGAGGGTGATGCCCTGGATCGTGGGATAGTCTCTCTTAGAGATGGAGTTCACGGCGAGCCTGCCGATGCCGGGCCATGAGAAGATGGACTCGGTGACGACGGCGCCGCCCATCATTCCTCCGACCTCGCCGCCGATGACGGTGATGACGGGGATCAGAGCGTTCTTGAGAGCGTGGCCGTAGATGACCGACCTCTCCTTAAGACCCTTGGAACGGGCGTAGCGCACGTAATCCTGGTTGAGGACGTCCAGCATGCTGGACCTGATCATACGGGTCTGGGTGGCTGCCATTCCCAAAGCCAGCGAAGACGCGGGCATGATGACCGCCTTGAAGAAAGGCCAGAAGCCCTGGCTCATGTCGTTGACCGTTGCCGTCGTCGGGAGCCAGTGGAGCTTCAGCGACAGGGTTATGATCAGAACGAGTCCGAACCAGAATTTCGGCAGAGACACGCCGATGGTAGCAAGGGCGGTGGCCAGGGAGTCTATGATGCTGTTATGCTTGAGCGCGGCTGTGATGCCCAAAGGCAGCGAGATCAAAAGGGCCAGCAGCATGGCTGAGCCGGCCAGCCTCAGGGTCGCCGGATATCTTTCCATGATGCTGGAAAACACCGGCTTGCTGGTGACGTAGGACGTGCCCAGGTCACCTCGGGCCGCATTGAAGATAAAGTTAAAATACCGGACCAAGAAGGGCTTGTCCAATCCCCATTCCCTTTCCACTATGGCCCTCTGCTCGGGGCTGATCTGCTCGTCCTCGGTGCCCATGATCAGTTCGATGGGGTCGCCGGGTGTCAGATAGAGCAGCGAGAAGATCAGGAAGGATATTACAAGCAACGTCGGTATGGCCTGCAGTATTCTCCTTAAAATGTAGGTCCACATACGGAATCTCCTTTGCAAGAGACCCCCGCTTTGGGAGCGGGGGTCCGCAAAATACTTTCAGTTCACGAAGGCTTCAGCCTCCGTCCTGACGGATGCACTTCCCTATTCTACGCCGACGTTTCTGGTAGCGGTGCAGAGGGGACGATATACGGATGCGTGATCAAAGTCGGTGACTCTGGTGTTGATGCCCATCTGGGTGTACTCGAAGTATCCGCCCAGGTGTGCGGCGTCGCCTGCAAAGATGGCTGCGCACTCTCTGAGGATGGCGGAACGTGCGTCGTAATCGGTGGTCTTCCATGCCTGGTTGAGCTTCTCATCGATGACGGGGTTGGAGTATCCGCAGTTGGGAGAGTGAGTGGTGGCGTTGGTCTTCATCATTCTGAGACCGCCGTCAAGGCTGGAGTATCCGCCGAGGATGTACATCTCGACGTTGCCTTCCTTGATGTCGGTGGTGTGGGTGCCCCACTCAGCGGTCTGAGCGGTGCAGTCTACGCCGATGGCCTGGAACGAAGATGCGATGATGACTGCCAGTCTCTCACGAGCGGAGTCGTTGTTTCCGACCTGGAGGGTGAAGCTGAGCTTCTGTCCGTCCTTGGCGCGGATGCCGTCGGAACCCTTTACCCAGCCGAGCTCATCGAGCCTTGCCTGTGCGGCTGCGGGATCATAGGATTCCCACATGGCCTTGGCGCTGTCGTCGATGTCCCCGCCCGGACGCTCATAGGGTATGCAGGAGTATGCTCTTCTTGCCAGCTCTACACCGGCGTCGTTGGCGAACAGTGCGGCGATGGCGCCGTCCCAGTCGATAGCCCTTCTGAGAGCCTTTCTAAGCTCCTTATCCTGGAAGAAGCTCCAGTCGCATCTGAAGCCGACCCAGCGATAGGAACCGGTGCCGCCGGAAGCCAGTCTCAGGTAGTCGTACTTGGCGATGTTGGCGACCTCGGTGGCCAGGATGGCCAGGGAGATGTCGACTTCCTTGTTCTGGAGCGCAATAGCGGATACGGACTTGTCGGTGATGATCTTGTAGACGATCCTGTCGAGAGCGGGTCTTACGAAGAAGTCCTCGTTCCTCTCGAGGATGACGTGGGTATCGGTCTTATGCTCTACGAACTTGTATGCGCCGGAACCGAGGGGGTGATTCTCGAAGTCCCAGTTGGCCTCGATCATCTTCTCGCAGATGATGTAGGACTGATACATACGATACTCGAAGAGGACGTCGATGTCCTTGGTGTAGAAGACTACGGTGTAGTCATCGGGGCACTCGATGTGATCGATGGTACCGACCAGGTCGGAGTAACGGACGGATCCGAAATCGGGATCCATGTACTTCTCATAGGAGTACTTTACGTCGTGGGCAGTAACGGGAACGAGCTCGTCGCCGAAGAGTTCATTGCCTCTCTGCCAGTAGCAGTCCTTCCTGATGTGGAAGGTCCACTGGAGGCCGTCTTCGGAAGCTTCCCAGCTCTCAGCCAGGTTGCCGAGGAAGTTGGAGTTCTCGTCCATGTCCAGCAGGGTCTGGTAGACCTGTCTGATGACGTAGCCGTCACCGTCGGAAGTGGTCTTCCAGGGTACCAGTGTAACGATGGCCATGTAAGTACCGATGGTCAGGACTTTCTCGTCGCTTCCGGTCTTAGCGGGCTCAGTCGGTGTTGTTGCGGGCTGTGCGGGGGTCGAGGGAGTCGTGCTCGGAGTCGAGGGCGTGGAAGGCTGAGCGGCAGGCTCAGTCTTGGAACCGCAGGCGCCGAGTGCGAGGCTCAGGACCATGCACAGTGCAAGCAGCAATGCCAGATGCTTTTTCATTCCTTTCTCCTTTCCTTTTCAGAAAACGTATATCGCTGATCGCAGGTTCGGTTCATCCTGCGGAAAAGCCCAAATTTCAACAATTTTATATACTGAGTACAGAAATGTTAGCGTGATATCATAAAAATATACTAATATCTTAAGAGATAAATCGCTGTTTGTCAATAAAATATCTGTTTTTAGTTTCCGAAGAACCAATATCGAAGTATATAAAAACTCTGAGCGCCTTGAGATCTCCGCGGCTGCGGGTCTTCGAAGGCGCTCAGGATATTAGGGAAATATGCGTTTACAGCGGCGATACCTGCTGGTAGTCGCTCCCCTGATAATCGGGATGGGAGATCTCTTCAAGGATGGCCTTGAACCTGGTGAGATCGCCCTCCTTGGTCCTCAGCTGGACCATGGAAAGGATTATGTTGAAGTAGATCATGATGGACGCGTAGGAATAGTAATGGCCCTTGTGCATGTCTCCCATGAGCAGGCACTGGTCGCAGTGCTTAGTCAGCAGCGAATCGCTGGAATCGGTGAAGCCGATGACATTGGCTCCATGCTCCTTGACATACCTTGCCACGTTGATGATGGGCAGATAGTATACCGGGAACACCATGAAGATGAACAGATCCTTGGGCGAGAGCCTGTTGATCGAAGACTGAAGAGAGGTCATCTCTTCGGGATTGATGGCGTAGGCCTTGATCCCGAACAGGGACAGCCTCCTCATCATGAAGTCGGCGACCGAGTATGAGGTCCCCCTCCCTACTATATATACGGTGTGCGCGGACTGTATCTCGTCCGCGATGGCTTCCAGCTGGGGAAGATCTATCTCCGAGAACAGGGCGTCGGTATATTCCTTTTCGATCTCAAGCTGCTTTTTTATGAAATCCTCATTGACTGCGACGGATGCTCCTGCGGCGCCGTAAGCGCCTGATACGGAGAAACGCTCCTCTGCCTTGGCGGCCTGGATGCTGCGGAAGGCATTCTTTGCGTCGGTAAAGCTGGCATATCCAAGTTTCTGGCAAAAACGGATGGCGGTAGCTTCAGTGCAGCCTACCTGGCTGCTGAAGTCTTTCAGTGAGATATAGCACATCTCTGAGGGATTGTTGACCATGAATCCTGCGATGTGCTGCTGCTTGGCGGTCATAAGAGGCATACTGTTTTTCAGTGTCTCAACTATGTTCATTTTTAGGCCTCCTTGCGGGTTCTGAGTGTTTTGTGATAATAAAATATACGCATCCTTTCCGTTTGTCAATATAAAATCTTTATACTTTTATTTTTTTAATTCAATAAGTAATACAAAGTTATCAATGGTATCATTAAAAGGCATAGCAGAAGCCATGCCTTTCTGTATAAATGATACACAATTAGACTTTCATCGATGTGATGGATATAGCTTCCCTATTCCGCGAAGCTGACGTGGGACTCCCTGTCGAAGGTGTGGGGCGCCTTTTCGGTGTCCTTGTATCCCACGGCGATGCCTATCTTGAACTCGTAGTTCTCGGGGAAGCAGAACTTCTCGTCGTAGTAGGCCTTTTTCTCTCCGCCCAGGACCCTCCATGGCATCCCCAGGATGACGGAGCCGAG
>JAFRQL010000015.1 GCA_017428655.1 Bacillota bacterium
ACAGGTTCCGGACAGTCAGCAGATCTCCAAAGGAAGGTCACTACCTGTGCCCTTGTACATGTCTTGTCCGGGCTGAAACTGCCTGCGGAGGTGCCTTCAGTGATATGGGATTCATATGCCCACTTTACCGCATCCTGATAGTAAGCTCCGGCAGGGATGTCTCCAAAGGGGAGATCGTCTGCCGCATACGCGAACGGAGCAAATGCCAGACAGATCAGTGCCAGGCATAAAAGGACCGAGTTTAAGCGTTTCATGTCTGTTTTCTCCTAAAATTGATCCATAAAAAAGTAAGATATCGTTAACGATATCTTACCACATTTTTATGCTGTTAAAAACACTATTCTCCAGACAATGCCGTCAAACTGTCATGATACGATATGCGGCCTTCGATCAATATCGTTACATATCGAACAGATCGCTGTGAGTACCCGTGCGAATGGCGGTGAGGATCAATTCATTTTCATTGACGCTGTATATGAGCAGCCAGTCCGGCAGGACGTGACATTCCCTGAACCCTGAGTGATCTCCGGTAAGGGCATGATCGCGGTGCCTGGGAGCCAGAGGCTCATCAGCGAGCAGGGAATCTATGACAGCCTTGAGGAGACCCAGATCCATGCCGCGCTTTTTGCACCGCTTATAATCCTTTCTGAATTTGGCGGTAGTCTTTAATTCCATTATTCCCTGTCGAGGTCATTGAATAATTCTTCGGTGCTGCTGTATGACCGGGTCTTGATCTTTCCAGATGCGATATCCCGAGCTTCCTGAAAGGCCTCTTCCGTCTCCCTGTTGTATCCGGGCAGGCGGACGTCGAAGGGGATCCCGCCGACGATAAGAGATTGGGAGATGAACATGTTTACAGCCTGCGGAAGCGTAAGTCCCAGAGCGTTGTACAGTGCTTCGGCCTCCGCCTTCTTCTTTGACTCTATCCGCATATTCAGCGCAGCAGTTTTCGTTGCCATAAGATCACCTTCTTTCTGATGCGATCATACTACAAATGTGCAGCTTTTGCAACGATCTGTTCGATATATGCGTTAAAAGGCACAGATCATTCAGTCGTCAGTTCCGCGTTGTCGAGCAGGAACTTCATGGTCTTCTGCATGATGATCTCGGGGTCGAAGATATCGGGCTCCATCATCTTGGTGAACTGCTCGGCGGTCATGCCGTAGTTCTTCGCGGTGGCTTCGATGCGGGGGGCGCGGTCCTCGTCGGAGGCGGTGATGCCCTCAGCCTGGGCGATGGAGTTGAGGATCTCCTGCACGTGGAGGTTGCGCTTTGCGGTGGGGCGCAGGCCGTCGTGAAAGTCCTTGTCGCTCATGCCGGCCAGCTGGTAGAAGTCCTCTCTCTTCATCCTTCTGCCGGTCATGTTCAGGGCGATGGCGTCTATGAGCTTCTCCAGCTCCTCGTCCACAGCCGCGTCTTCAGGCTCCCACGGATTCTTCTCGCAGATGGCGTCGAGGATGTTCTCGAGGGCCTGGTCGTCCGCTTCGGAACCTGCCTGCTCCTCAAGCCTTTCCCTGACGTATGCCCTGCACTCGTCGACGGTGTTCATGCCGAAAAGCTCCATGGCGAAGCGGTCGTCAAGCTTCCTCTCGAGCTCCTTCCTCACGGCCTTTACCGTGCATTTGAAGACGGCGTCCTTTCCGGCCAGCTGGGGGGTGTACTGCTGGGGGAAGGTGATGTTGACGTCCTTGCAGTCTCCCGAGATCATGCCTACCAGCTGCTCTTCAAAGCCGGGCACGAATCTGTGGGATCCGAGCACCAGCTCGTAGTCCTGGGCGGTGCCTCCTTCGAACTGCACTCCGTCGCAGTAGCCGGCGAAGTCCAGGATCACCGTGTCGCCGTTGGCAGCGGGCCTGAATACCGGCGCCATGATTGGGTTTTCTTTGCGGATGTTGTCCAGGGCTTCTTCCACCTGCTGGTCGGTCACGGGGGCGACGGTCCTTACGGCCTTGACGCCTTTATAGTCCTTTACGATCATTTTTCCTCCTTCGGGACGGGCAGAGGCCGGGCCTGCTGCCGCGAAAAGTTCTTTGATGAAGCTTATTGTAGCATAAATGGGAGCGGCTTCCTACTGGATTTTGGAGCGGAGGGGAGGGCGGCCTATCCTGCCGTAATTGTCTTTCAAACATACATTTGTTTTGCTTGCCTTGTGCATAAAATGATAATAAACTTGACAGGATGGATAGATCGATAATAAAAAAAGCATTCATAGCGTCGGTGCCGGTCATGAGCGGGTACATCGTCCTCGGCATAGCCTACGGCGTCCTCGCGCGGGACATGGGGCTCACCACCGCCCAGGGGGCCGGGATGAGCGTCATCGTCTACGCGGGCTCCCTTCAGTTCGTGCTCATAAGCCTGCTGTCGGGGGGAGCCTCCCTTCTCACCGTCGCGCTGACGTCCCTGTTGGTCAATGCCCGCCACCTTTTCTACGGGATATCCATGATAGAAGGGTACAGGGACGCGGGAAAGGCTAAGCCATATATGATATTCACCCTGACCGATGAGACCTATTCGCTGGTCTGCAGCGTGCCGGACGACGTCCCGAAAGAAAAGCGCATCCCTTACTGCCTTTTCGTCAGCGCCTTCGACCACTGCTGGTGGGTCGCAGGAGGCGTCATCGGCTGCCTTCTGGGCTCCGCGGTGAACTTCAGCACCGAGGGCCTCGACTTTGCCCTGACCGCTCTGTTCATCTCGGTGATGACGGGCCAGTGGCTGGATCATAAGGACCATCGGCCGGCTCTTACCGGAGTTGCGGCGAGCCTGGTCTGCCTGATGATCTTCGGGCCCGACGCCTTCCTGATCCCCTCAATGATCGCCATCGCGGCTCTGCTGCTGATCCTGAGGCCTTTCATCGAAGGGAGGGCAGCGGAATGAGCGCTTCGTATGTATGGGCGGGGATCCTGACCGCGGCTGCCGTGACGGTCATGCTCAGGGCTCTTCCCTTCGTCCTCTTCGGGGGCGGAAAAAAGACGCCGGACGTGGTGACC
>JAFRQL010000184.1 GCA_017428655.1 Bacillota bacterium
AGAGCCAGCATCTTCTTGTGCCTTCTCGCCATATGGCCGATAGACATCACGGTGTAGAGCTTGAAGCAGACCATGAGGCAGGCGCAGCACATGCATATAAGGGCGCAGACAGCGATCACGATCAGGTCCGCAAGACCGAAGCCGTGCTCCTCCTCAAAGGCCCTGATGAACCTCAGCGCGTCGTTCCAGAACTCAGAGGGCATGATGATCATGATGGACGCGGCCCCGGTAAGGGCGCTCAGGGCGCTGATCACCGTCGCGCTCAGGGCCTTGGACAGCACCAGCTGATGGACCGTGGCGGGCACGGTGAACATCAGGTAGCCCTCGTCCCCCAGAAGGCCCTTCCAGAACCTCTGGATGATCAGTATGAGCACCACCACCCCGAGGGAGGCCATCACCGTGAAGAAGAGGCCCATGACGGCGCCGTTGAGGGTGCCGACGAAGGTCTCGTCCTCGAACATGTAGCGAACGGAGAAATGGTTGTAGACCGCAAGGATCAGGGCTGCTGCCCAGAAGACCAGCGCGGTCCTTAAGGTAGATTTAAGATCGTATTTGACGAGTTTAGCGAGCATCCCGGCCACCGGTCCTTTCCGCAAGATCGGTCCCATATACCGGGGCGATCCTGAACATCTCCCTGAAAAGGCCGTCCACGGTCTTTCCCTGAGCCCTGATATTTGCCACGGAATCGTGCATGACCACCCTTCCGCCCTGAAGGAACATGGCCTCGTCCAGGATCTCCTCCACGTCCTCGATGAGATGGGTCGAGATGATCATGGTCGCTTCCCTGGGGTAGTTGGCGAGGATGGTGTTCATTATGAACTCCCTGGCGGCGGGGTCCACTCCCGCGATGGGCTCATCCAGAAGGTAGAGCCTCGCCCTTCTGCTCATGGCCAGGATCAGCTGCAGCTTCTCCTTGGTGCCCTTGGACATGGACTTGATCTTCTGCCCGGGAGCGACGCCCAGTGACGCGCACATGGCCTCCGCCCTCTCCCTGCTGAAATCGGAATAAAAGTCGGCAAAGCTTCCGATCAGGTCCTTCGCCCTCATCCAGTCGGCGAAATACAGCCTGTCCGGAAGATACGAGACCATGGCCTTGGTCTCGGGCCCGGGAGCATAGCCCCCGATGGTGACGCTCCCGTAGCTGGGCCTGAGCAGCCCGCACAGAAGCTTGATGAATGTGGTCTTTCCGGTGCCGTTGGGCCCTAAAAGTCCAACTATCCTGCCGGACTCTATCGAAAGATCCAGCTGGTTCAGGACGGGCTGGGCGCCGTAATCCTTGCACAGCCTGTCGCAGCGTATGAGTTCGCTCATTGTTTCCCCCTGTCAGTCAGCCCTGCGCACCGAGGCGCCCGGCTGTTCTTCTCTTATCTCTATCCTGTAATCCTCCATGGCTGTGAGGAGCCTCTTTCCGTTCTCCCAGCTGAGGCTGAAGAAGGCCAGGCCCTCGCCCTGCCTTCCGTCCACCAGGCACCGTCCTTCGACCTTTCTGACGACACCGATGTCGTCGAAGGTGAATTCCCTCTTCGCCCCGAAGGCCGGGACGTAGGTGAGCCTGTCCCCGCTGACCAGGATCCGCCTCGCGATGGAGCGGACGATCCGAAGGCCCTCGTAGACCATGATCAGCGAAGGCGCAGCCAGCAGACAGGTCCTTATCCTGCCCACAGTGATCCCCTTGTACAGGGCAAAGCCCGCCAGGACCGTGAAGATGATCATCACGGCGATACCAAGGCC
>JAFRQL010000185.1 GCA_017428655.1 Bacillota bacterium
AGTAAATCTTCCGAGCTGAAAGCTTCCGTAGGTGCGGTCATGGGTCGGCACCGGCAGAGTCAGCGAGCTCGTGGCATAAGCAAGGCTTATAAGGCACAAGGCCGAAAGGACCGCGGCGGAAAGCCTTGCATATTTGAAAAGCAGGGCGTCCGGCTCTTCGGATGAACGCATGATAAAATAAAGGGAAAGCAGCAGTACCCAGTTGGTAAAATACGATGAAAGGAAAAACCAGATGCTGAAGCCAAAGCTGACCACCGATGAGATCCATGCCATCAGCGATATCAGCAGGAGCAGCTGGACGTCGCGGTATTTATAAAGCTTTCTGCTGAAGAAGCACACCGCCGCTGCCAGAAGAGCGGCGATGCCTGTGGAACCGTAAAACAGGTTGGCGTAGCCGCCCCTGAAGCCCTCAAAGCAGTATGCGGACACGATAACAGGGAAATATACCGACATCATGCGCTGGATGGTCATATTCAGATCCTGTCCTGAATATAATGAGTTTTTCATCGTCAGACCCGATCTCCCCCTGCGTTGCGGACCTGCGGGCGGTCCCGCGTCCGCAGCCTGTGTTTGTATAGATACATTCATTATACAAAGGATAACAGTTCCTGTCACGGAAAAGCGGTCGAAATGAGACAGAACGAATGTTATATAACAATTGTTAGCGCCTAAAACACAACAAATCCGGGGCACAGTGGCATTTTCCCCATTGTCTGAACAAATATAATATGTTAAAATCTGAACGATCATATGAGTGAGTGATCACATTTAGCATGCCCTAAACAGGCCCAAGAAGGAGAAGATCATGCCCGAATCCATGGACAAGGACCCGAAAGTCAGGTCCAAATATGAAGGAGAGGCCGAGCGGAACAAGAAGTACGCCAAGCTCGGCGCAAGGATAACAGACAACGTGCCCCACAAGCTCTTTGGTCTCAAGACCACCGACGCCGAATACTGGGGCCTTCGCGAGATACTCAGCGAGGACGAGGTGGACGTCGCTCTCACCATGAAGCAGCGCAAGTGGTACACCGAAGAGCAGCTCTTCGAGATGAACAAGGCCATGGGCCGCGAAAGGTTCGACAAGACCCTGAACGACCTCTGCGTCCACGGCTTCGTCGAATACGACTACGGCGACCACTACGACGACAACGGCCCGATCCCCGGCGCTCCCAAGGAGAAGCGCTTCCGCACCAGCTATTTCGTCCCCGGCAGCGCGGAGCTCTTCAATTCGTCCCGCGACAGGGTCGAGAGGAACCCGGCCGTGACCAACATGTTCGAGCGGATGACCTTCCTGCCCCTTGAGCACATCACCCCCATGGTACCCCCGGGGGGCGACGGCATCGGCATGCACGTCATCCCGGTGGAGAAGGAGGTCGCGGCGTCCCGCGAATCGGTCAGCATCGAGAAGATCTCCTACTGGCTCAAGAAATACGAGGGACATCTTTCCGCCGGCATCTGCTCCTGCAGGGCGTCCCGCGCCATGCTGGGAGAGGGCTGCACCGATGACGAAAACGACTGGTGCATCCAGGTGGGCGACATGGCCGACTACACCGTAGAGACCGGAAGGGCCCATTACATCACCAAGGAAGAGGCCCTGAACATCCTTCAGAAGGCCGAAGAGAACGGATTCGTCCACCAGATCACCAACATCGACGGGGAGGACCACATCTTCGACATCTGCAACTGCGACGTCAAGATCTGCAACGCCCTCAGGACTTCGCTGCTCTTCAACACCCCCAACCTCTCGAAGAGCGCCTACACCGCCCAGGTCAACAAAGACAACTGCGTCGCCTGCGGAAGGTGCGTCGAGGTCTGCCCGGCGGGAGCGGTCAAGCTGGGACAGAAGCTCTGCCAAAAAGACGGCAGCCAGATCCAGTACCCCAAGTCGGTCCTGCCCGACAAGATCCGCTGGGGCAAGTACGCATGGGACGAGAATTACAGGGACACCGCCAGGGTCAACACCCACAAGACCGGCACCTCCCCCTGCAAGGCCGCATGCCCGGCACACATCTCGGTCCAGGGCTATCTCAAACTGGCCAAGGAAGGCCGCTATGACGACGCCCTCGCCCTGATCAAGCGCGAGAATCCCTTCCCCGCCATCTGCGGCAGGGTCTGCAACAAGCGCTGTGAGGACGCCTGCACCAGAGGGACCGTCGATAAGCCCGTGGCCATCGACGACGTCAAGAAGTTCCTGGCCGAAAGGGACCTGCGCCCCGAGACCCGCTCGATCCCCAGGAAGGTCACCGGCCGCGTGTCCGGCGAGTGGCCCCAGAAGATCGCCATCATCGGAGCCGGCCCCGCGGGACTTTCCTGCGCCTATTACCTGGGCGCCATGGGCTATCATCCCACGGTCTTCGAGAAGAACCAGAAGCCCGGCGGCATGATGACCTACGGCATCCCCTCCTACAAGCTGGAGAAGGACGTGGTCGCCGCCGAGATCGACATCATCAGGGAGCTGGGCGTTGAGATCCGCTGCGGAGTCGAGGTCGGAAAGGACGTGACCATACAGCAGCTCAAGGATCAGGGCTACGAGGCCTTCTACATCGCCATCGGCTGCCAGGGCGGAAGGCTTCCGGGAGTTCCCGGCGAGACCGCCGAAGGCACCGATATCGCGGTCAACTTCCTTGCCAAGGCTCTCGAGGGTGGAGTCAGGCTCTCGGGCGACACGGTCATCATCGGAGGCGGGAACGTGGCCATCGACTGCGCCCGCACCGCCGTCAGGACCGGAGCCTCAAAGGTCTCCATGTTCTGCCTGGAATCCAGAGACACCATGCCCGCTTCCGCCGAGGAGATCGCGGAGGCCGAGGCTGAGAGTATAGTGATCCAGCCCTCCTGGGGCCCGAAGGAGGTCCTGACTGATGAGGGCGGAAGTGTCCGCGGCATCGTGCTCAAGCGCTGCGTCTCCACCATCGATCCTGAGACCGGCAGGTTCTCCCCCAAATACGACGAAAGCGAGACCATCACCGTCGAAGCGAAGAACATCGTCTTCGCCATCGGCCAGGCCATCCGGTGGGGCGACATGCTCGATGGCACCGGCGTCAAGTTCTGGCACGGCAATTTCCCGGTGGCGGACAAGTTCACCTATCAGACCGACGATCCCTGCATCTTCGTCGGCGGCGACGTCTACACCGGGCCCAAGTTCGTCATCGACGCCATCGGCCAGGGCCACGAGGCGGCAGAGTCCCTCGCCCGCTTCGTCTCGAAGAACAACGTGGACCAGACCACCGGCCGCGACAGAAGGTTCTTCAAGCCTCTCGACAAGGACAACATCGCCATCGATTCCTACGACACCGCCCAGAGGCAGGTGCCCGCGGTGGACGAGAAGCTGGCCGCGTCGGAGCCCTTCAGGGATCCCCGCCTCACCCTCACCGAAGAGCAGGTGAAGATCGAGACCTTCCGCTGCCTTGGCTGCGGAGCCACCATAGTGGACGAGAACAAGTGCATCGGCTGCGGTCTGTGCACCACAAGGTGCGAATTCGACGCTATCCACCTGCTGCGCGATCATCCCCAGAATTCGACCATGAGAAGGGCCGAGGATAAGGTGGGAGGACTGCTGGGCTACGCGGTGCCCAGAGCCTTCAAGATCCTGATGAACAGCGGTTCGGAAGAGGCGAAGATGATGCGCGAAAAGCGCCGCGAGTACAACGAGAGCTCAAAGGAATTCAGAAAGACTCATCCCCACACCGGCAACGCGGTGGACGTGGAGAGCCTGATGAAGGACGAGTAGCCGCCTTCGCGGCGGGCTTGACAGCCGCCCAGAATGTGGTAAAATATATGCATAAAAGGTGCTGCCGCAAGACGGCCAGCCCCTAAGATCTAATCACGAAGTGATCGGCTTGGAACTGTTGGCGATCACTTTCGTGTTTTTTGATTTAATACAAGACAAGGAACGAAAAACGCCTCCGGATCATCACGGAGGCGTTCCTTGTGTTCTTAAAGATCTAAGGGCATATCGGCTGTAGCGAAACATGTGTTATGTAACACGCGTATTGAATCCGCTGTCCCTTGATTTCTCAACCTTTACAGCTTTCCTCCTACTTCCCCTCTGGCCCGTCGACGGTCTGGCTGGTGGGATAGTCCGACCTGCCCGTCACCTTGCGCTTGATGATCTTTCCCATGCGCTTGAGGGCGTAGGGACCGACAAGGCCCATCATCTCCTCTGCCGTGTGCATGTCGCTGGCGGCGGGAAGATCGCGGGTCAGATGTATCGCGTTGAACTCGCAGCGGGTAGTGCAGAGGCCGCATCCCACGCACTGGTTGAGATCGACCACCGTAGCGCCGCACTTGAGGCACCTGCCGGCTTCGGTCTTGACCTGCTCCTCGGTCAGGGGCAGCCTGAGGTCGGAGAAGGTCTCCCTGGCCTCGCCGGGCTTCATGCCCGGAGCCTGCCTTTTCGCGTTGTCGTAGGACTCGATCAGCACGTCGTCCCTGTCCAGCTCGATGAACTGCCTCAGGTCCCTGCCGATGGTGAGGGACTGGCCGGGATGTACGAACCGGTTGATGGAGACCATGGCCTCGCGGCCTTCGGCGATGGCGTCGATGGCAAAGCGGGCTCCGTGGTAAATGTCCCCTCCCACGAAGATGTCGGGCTCGGCGGTCTGCAGAGTCACGGGATCCGCCTCGGCGGTGCCCCTGCGCCTTAAGACCACCCTGGAGCCCTTGAGCAGGTCTCCCCACTCCGCGCTCTGGCCGATGGCCATGGGGACGTTTCCGCAGGCAACGGTCATGGTGTCGTTTTCGTCATACTGGGGGCTGAACCGGTGGTCCTCGTCGAAGACCCTGGTGCAGCGCTTGAAGACCACGCCGGTGACCCTGCCGTTTTCGGTCAGGATCTCCTTGGGGCCCCAGCCGTTGTTTATGTCGATGCCCTCGGAAAGGACCTCTTCGATCTCATCCTTGGCGGCGGGCATCTCGCCCTTCTGCTCAAGGCAGACCATGGTGACCTTTCCTTTGGTGCAGCGGAGGGCGGTCCTTGCCACGTCGGCGGCGACGTTTCCGCCTCCCACGACCACCACGTCGCCCTCAAGGGTCTCGCTTCCCTTTTGATTGACACGCTTGAGGAAGGCGACTCCCGACTCGACGCCCTGAGCGTCCTCGCCGGGGACCCCAGCCATCCTTCCGCCCTGAAGGCCGATGGCGATGAAGAAGGCCTTGTAGCCCTGAGCCCTCAGCTCATCCAGAGTGACGTCCTTTCCGACCTCGACTCCGCAGCGGATCTCCGCTCCCATGTCCTCGATGATCGAGATCTCCTTCTCCAGCACGTCCTTTTCGAGCCTGAAGCCGGGGATGCCGTTCATCAGCATTCCGCCGGGCCTGCTCTCCTTCTCAAAGACCGTCACCGGATAGCCCTCGGTCCTCAGATACCAGGCCGCGGAAAGTCCCGCGGGGCCGGCTCCGATGACCGCGATCCTGTAGTCGTCCCACTGGTTTCCTTCGCCGTTCTCGCTGATCACCCGGTAGTCCTGGGGATGCTCCAGCTCCCACTGGGCAAGGAACTTCTTGATCTCGTCGATGGCGACGGGCTTGTCGATGGTTCCTCTGGTGCACCTGTCCTCGCAGCGGCGGTTGCAGACCGCTCCGCAGACGGCGGGGAAGGGGTTGTCCTTTCTGATCAGCCTGACCGCGTCCTCATAGCG
>JAFRQL010000186.1 GCA_017428655.1 Bacillota bacterium
CACGCCGGTTTCCTATCCTTTTGTGGCGGTAATTACCACCTCAAAGCACCTTCCTTGCGGAGGTTGCCCCGGACAGGGCTGCCTATTATGTTTCTCCGAAAAGAGGGCATGAAAAAACCGTCGGCACATACCGACGGTCTTTTATATCCATTACATCGCGCGGGTAACTTTTCCGGATCTGATGCATCTGGTGCAAACGTTCTTCTTGACGACGGCGCCGTTTTCCTCGACTCTGACGGTCTGAATATTTGCGTTCCACTTTCTTCTGGTATGACGATTGGAGTGGGATACGTTGTTACCGGAAACCTGGCCCTTGCCACAGATCTCGCACTTTCTTGACATTCTCTGCACCTCCTTTATTACCCCGGAAGGGTTGATTTTTATGGGTTTTTACCGGATGTACCGGTCAATGTCCTCAACAGACATCGACAAGTATAGCACAAGGATATCCTTATATGCAAGAAGATTTTTAACTATTTTATCAAATATGACGCCAAGGCTTAAGGCCGTCGGGGCGGGGTGCCTGACAACTCAAGGATGGCGCCGGAAGCGCCCGGTCCGGGACTGCTCTGGCTTCATCCGGCAGGCTCCGCCGATCATACTTTATATGGAATATGTCCCAAAATCGTGTTAAAATCGTTTCCGTAAATAATATACATCAAGAGGTGTCATATGGACAGTTTCAAAAATGTTTTTTCCCTTGAAGGCAGGACGGCCCTCGTCGTAGGAGGCGGCGGCCTCGGTCTTCCCATCGCTCAGGCTCTCATGGAGAACGGAGCTGATATCATCGTCGCAAGTCCTCACCGCCCCAAGGAGTGGATCGAGGAAAGATGTAGGGAGGAGGGCAGAAGATACCTCTACCTTCCCGTCGATCTTCTTTCCGAAGAGAGCATCGTCTCCATGGTCGCGGAAGCCAAAAGCTTCACAGGCAGGATCGACATCCTTGTCAATGCGGCGGGCATAAACAAGCTGATAAAGGCCGAGGAATACGACACCGAGTCCTGGGACAAGGTCATGGACATCGACCTTCGCGGTGTCTTCATCACCTGCAGAGAGGTTGGAAGGATAATGATCAGCCAGAACTACGGCAGGATCCTTTCCATTTCCTCCGCCAAGTCCCTGATCGGCACTGACAAGGACTACACGGCCTACTGTGCCGCCAAGGCAGCCCTCAACATGTACTCCAAGCAGCTGTGCTGCGAGTGGGGAAAGTACGGTATCACTGTCAACACCATCGCCCCGACCTTCACCAGAACGCCCATCAACTCCTTCCAGCTGGACGATCCGGTCTTTTACGGGAACCTGGTGGCCAGGATTCCCAGAGGCAGGATCTGCACTACAAAGGATCTGGGCTGCACCGCGGTCTTCCTCTGCAGCGACGCGGCGGAATTCATCTCTGGCCAGGTCATCAGCGTGGACGGCGGGCTCACCGCAAAGCAGTAGGAGGCCCTATGCCGGACGCAATGAAGCTGGGCTGCTGCGCAGACATTAAATATTACGATCTCATCGCTTCCTGCGGATACGACACCATCTGTCTTTCCGCCGCGGCCCTTTACGCCATGAGCGATGAGGAGTTCGAGGCCTGTAAAAAGAAGATCTCGGAAGGGCCCCTTGAACTAATCGGTCTCAACGGTTTTTATAAGGACGGGGTCTTTCTCAACGGCCCCAGGTATTCCGAAGAGATCCTTACCGAATATACCGAGAAGATCTGCGCCAGGGGCGAGGCTCTGGGCTGCAGATATCTGGGGATCGGAGCCCCAAAGGCAAGAAACGTCCACGAGGGAGACGATCCAAAAGAGATGGTCGGAATGTTCAAGGAGTCTCTCAGGCTCATGTGCGGCATAGCATCCCGCCACGGGATGGATATCCTGCTGGAGTCGGTATGCTCTGCCGAGTGCAATCTGGTACTCACCGTCAGGGAGGCCCTGGCCATCGTCAGGGAGCTGGACATCCCAAATCTGGGGCTGGTCTACGACATCTTCCACGACCGCTATGAGGGCGAGAGCCTTGATATCATCGACGAGGCGGCGCCTTACATCGGCACCGTCCATCTGGCGGAAGAGTCCGGCAGCAAGAGGATCTACCTCAGGGAAGAGAACGAAGAGATATATAAAGCCTACTACGACAGGCTCCTCAAGGCGGGGTGCAGGTGCGAATTCGACCTGGAATGCCTTGCCGGAGACCACGTCAGCGGGATCAAGAACAGTATCGCTATCTTAAAGCGCATAAAGGAGCAGCATCAATGAAAGCAGTCTACATGAAAGAACCCTGGTCCATCGAAGTCAAGGACGTCGAGCAGAGAAAGCCCGAAAAGAACGAAGCGCTTCTCGCCATCAAGGCGGCGGGTATCTGCGGCAGCGATATCGGAGCCTTCCGGGGGACCAACGGTCTGGTCTCCTACCCGAGGATCATCGGACACGAGCTGGCAGGGGAGATCATAAGCATCCCCGAGGACAACCCAAAGGGCCTCAAAAAAGGCGACAAGGTGGTGGTCGACCCCTATCTTTACTGCGGAAAGTGTTATCCCTGTTCCATCGGAAGGACCAACTGCTGCAACGATCTTCACGTGCTCGGGGTCCATGTGGACGGCGGCATGGCTGAGACCTTCGCCCATCCCGCGGACATGCTGGTTAAGGCTCCCGAGGACATGAGCTGGGAGATGATGGCCTGCGCAGAGCCTCTCACCATCGCCCTCCACGGCATCCACAGGCTGGGCCTCAAGGCAGGAGAACACATCGCCATCAGCGGCGCCGGCACCATCGGACTTCTCACCGCCCTGGCAGCCATCGCCTACGGGGCGGAGCCCATACTCATCGACCTGGTTGAGGAAAGGCTGGAATTCGCCAAAAAGCTGGGCGTCAAATATACCATCGACCTAAAGAAGGACGATCTCATGGAGAAGATCAAGGAATACACCGACGGCCGTCTCTGCGAATGCGTCATGGAGGCCTCCGGCGCCAATTCCGCCATCCGCTCCTCCCTCGATATAGTCTGCCACGCCGGCCGCGTGGTCTTCACCGGCTGGCCCAACAAGGAGACCTCGATCCCCACCGATATGATCACCAGAAAGGAGATCGACATCAGGGGCGCAAGGACCTCCGCCGGCGAATTCGAAGAAGCTCTGGCACTGATCCACGACAAGAAGATCCCCATGGAGCAGGTCGTCACCAAGGTCGTTCCCGTAGATGAGGCCGCGGACGTCCTCAGGGACATCGAGGCCCATCCCGCGGATTATCTCAAAGTTATAGTGAAGTTCTAAGAGAGGTCAACGATGGATCTTGTCATCAAAAACGATTTCAAATATGCCGTCGCCTGTCCCACCAGCATGGGAGTGAGGATAACCCCAGTGGACCGGATGGCCGTGCAGAATTCCAACATGTTCTACCTTCAGTCCACCAGCGCCGAGACCAACGTCCTCAACGTCTCTTCGTCTTTGGGCCATGAATGCCTGGCGCTGACCCGCTTCGTCAAGGGCAGCCCCATCGCGGAATTCATCAAGAGAGAGCTTCGCAAGAGGAACATCGCCTACGAAGGGGCAGAAGAGGCTCCCGACGGGCCCTGGGGCGTAAGGCATCAGTTCAACATCGCGGACTCCGGCTTCGGCCTCAGAGCCGCCAGAGTCTGGAACGACAGGGCCGGCGAGGTCGGAAGGAATCTTGATATAAACGATTACGACGTCCCAAGGATCTTCGGAGAAGAGGGCGTCGCGGTCCTTCACATCTCAGGCCTCATCGCCGCCATGAGCGAAAAGACCACAAAGACCTGCATCGAGCTGGCCCAGGCCGCGAGGCAGTACGGGACCCTGGTCTCCTTCGACCTCAACTACCGGGCCACCTTCTGGAAGGGCAGAGAGGAGGAGCTGAGAGACGCGTTCTCAAGGATCGCTTCCTGCGCCGACATCCTGGTGGGCAACGAGGAGGATTTCCAGCTCTGCCTGGGGTTCAAGGGACCCGAGGCCGGCGGGAAGGACCTCGACGCCAAGATCGATCACTTCAAGGCCATGATCGGAGAGGTAAAGGAGAGATATCCCAACGCATCGGTGTTCGCCACGACCTTAAGAGAGGTCATCTCGGCCAACCTGAACAACTGGGGAGCGATCCTTCTGGCTGAGGACGAATGGTATGTGGAGGAGCCCCGTCCCATCGATATCCTGGACAGGATAGGCGGGGGAGACGGTTTTACCGGAGGACTGCTCTATGCCATAATCTCGGGCAAGGACCCCGAGGACTGGATAAAGTTCGCCTGGGCAGCCGGAGCCATGGCTGCGGGATCCCTCAACGATTACGCGGAGCCTGCCGACGAAAAGCAGCTGCTGGATATTTACGCCGGCAACGCCAGAGTGCAGAGATAGGCAGATAGAAAGGTAAGTCATGAAAAAAGCAGACATCGGGCTCATCGGCCTTGCGGTCATGGGCGAGAACCTGGCGATGAACATGGAGTCCAAGGGCTTCACCGTCGCCGTATACAACAGGACCGTCAGCCGGGTCGACGATTTCGTCGGCGGCAAGGCGGCGGGAAAGAACATCATCGGATGCAGGAGCCTTGAGGAACTGACTGAGAGCCTCGAGAGCCCCCGCAAGGTCTTCATCATGGTCAAGGCAGGGGATCCTGTGGACGCCATGATAGACAGCCTCCTTCCTCTTCTGGACGACGGCGACGTGATCATCGACGGCGGTAACTCCAGATATACCGACACCATGAGAAGGACTGCCTATGTTGAATCCAAGGGCAAGCTCTATATCGGCACCGGAGTCTCCGGCGGCGAAGAGGGCGCTCTCAAGGGGCCCAGCATGATGCCGGGAGGATCTCCCGCGGCATGGCCCATAGTAAAGCCCATATTTCAGGCCATCTGCGCCAAGGCGGACGGTCAGCCCTGCTGCGACTGGGTCGGTGAGAACGGGGCGGGCCACTTCGTCAAGATGGTCCACAACGGCATAGAATACGGCGACATGCAGCTGATCTGCGAGTCCTACCAGCTGATGAGAGACCTGCTGGGCATGAGCGACGACGAGATGCATGAAGTCTTCAAGGGCTGGAACTCCACGGAGCTGGAATCCTACCTCATCGAGATCACCGCGGACATCCTGGCTTATAAGGACGAGAACGGCGATCACGTGGTAGACAAGATCCTCGACACCGCGGGCCAGAAGGGCACCGGAAAATGGACGGCCATCTCCGCCCTGGACGAGGGCATCCCCCTCACCC
>JAFRQL010000187.1 GCA_017428655.1 Bacillota bacterium
ACTCGCGAAGACCCTTTTCAACTGCCGGTATGAACTGCTTGGGTACGCAGCCGCCGACTGTCTCGTCCGCGAACTCGAACTCTTCCGTGGACGGCTCGAACTTGATCCAGACGTCTCCGTACTGGCCGGAACCGCCGGTCTGCTTCTTGTGCTTGCCCTGAACGTCGGAGTTGCCCTTGATGGTCTCTCTGTAAGCGACCTTCTGGGGAACGATGTTGACCTCTACGCCGTAGCGGTCCTTGAGCTTGGCCAGCAGGGTTCCGCTCTGCAGATCGCCCTGGGTGCCCAGCAGGGACTGACGGGTCTCGGGGTTTCTCTCATAGCTGAAGGAAGGATCCTCTTCCTTGAGCTTGGCGATGCCTGCCGCGACCTTGGCGTCGTCGCCCTTGGCCTTGGACTCGATGGCGGTGAAGAGAGTGGGCTGGGGGAACTCGATCTTATCGAACTTGATATCGCTGCCCTTCTCGGTGAGGGTGTCGCCGGTCTGAGTGAACTGGAGCTTTCCGAGAGCTACGATGTCTCCGGGCAGCGCCTGGGGGCATTCGCCCTGGGTCTTGCCGCGCAGGAAGAACATGGAGCCGAGCTTCTCGTCCTTCTCGGAGTTGTTGTTGTAGATGCTCATAGCCGGGGTCAGCTTGCCGCTGATGACCTTGGCCAGGGAGATCTTGCCGAGGAACGGGTCTGCGATGGTCTTGAAGACAAAGGCGGTGTTGGGGCCGTCCTTGACCTCGAACCTGGGAACGTACTTGATGATGGCGTCCAGCAGCTCCTTGATGCCGGTGCCGTTGAGAGCGGAGATGCAGAAGACTGGGAAGATGCTGCAGCTGGCGATGCCGCTCATCATACCCTTGGTCAGCTCCTCTTCGGTAAACTCTTCGCCCTCGAAGAACTTCTCCATGAGCTCCTCATCGGTCTCGGCGACGGCCTCGCTGACCGCGTCGGGATCGGAGATATCGACCACGCTGGTGCCGAACTTGGCCTTGAGAGAATCGATGACCGCGCCTACGTCGACGTTGTCCTTGTCGATCTTGTTGATGACGAAGAAGCGGGGCTTTTCGAAGTGCTCGCAGCTGTCCCAGGCCTTCTCGGTGCCGACCTGGATGCCGGAGGAAGCGTCAACGAAGATCGCTGCAGCTTCGGCGCCGCGCAGAGCGCAGTTGACTTCGCCTACGAAATCGAACACGCCGGGGGCATCGAGGAAATTGATCTTGTTCTTGTTGTACTCGACGGGAACGATGGAGAGGCCGATGGAATAGTGCTTCTCGATCTCCATTTTGTCGAAGTCGGAAACGGTATTGCCGTCCTCGACCTTGCCCATCCTGCTGATGACGCCGGTAGCCAGCAGAGCGGCCTCAAGGAATGTGGTCTTGCCGCTGCCTCCGTGACCGAGCAGTGCGACGTTTCTGATGGTTTCGCTGTTGTAGCCTTTCATATTGTAAACTTCCTCCAAAAATAATTTTGCATCTTCAGAAGGCAGATCCCGCGGACCCGCCGCCCTTCAGTATATCACAGCAGGTATTCCTGCGTAAAGGCGAAATCTCGCTAAAAATCAGCGGTCCTCGGGGTCCTGGGGAAGGGCAGCACGTCCCTGATGTTGGACATTCCGGTCAGGTACATGATCATGCGCTCGAATCCCAGTCCGTAGCCCGAATGCTTGACGCCGCCGTACTTTCTCAGCTCCAGATACCACCAGTAGGTCTGCTCGTCCATGCCCAGCTTTCTGATCTTGTTGAGCAGCACGTCGTAGCGCTCCTCCCTCTGGCTGCCGCCAACGATCTCGCCGACTCCGGGCACCAGCAGGTCGCAGGCCGCCACGGTCTTTCCGTCCTCGTTCTCCCTCATGTAGAAGGCCTTGATGGCGGAGGGATAATCGATGAGGAACACGGGAGCTTTGAAGACCTCTTCGGTGAGGTATCTCTCGTGCTCGCTCTGAAGATCCATGCCCCAGCCGGTGACCTTGTACTCGAACTTGTGGCCGTCCGCCTGGGCCTTTTCCAGGATCTCGATGGCCCTGGTGTAGGTCAGCCTGATGAACTCGCTGTTCACCACGTGGTCCAGCCTTGCCAGCAGGCCCTTGTCGATGAAGCTGTTGAAGAAGTTCATCTCTTCGGGGCAGTTCTCAAGAACGTAGGTGATGATGTATTTGACCATGGCCTCGATGACGTCCATGTTCTGCTGAAGGTCGCAGAAGGCCATCTCGGGCTCGATCATCCAGAACTCGCTGGCGTGCCTTGCGGTGTTGGAGTTCTCGGCCCTGAAGGTGGGGCCGAAGGTGTAGGTGTTCTTGAAGGCCAGAGCGAATATCTCGGCTTCCAGCTGGCCGCTGACGGTGAGGTTGGCGGGCTTTCCGAAGAAATCCTTGTCGTAGTCGACCTTGCCGTCGGGAGTCCTGGGGACGTTGTCCAGATCCAGGGTGGTCACCTTGAACATCTCGCCGGCTCCCTCCGCGTCGGAGGCGGTGATGAGGGGCGGATGAGCGTAGACGAAGCCTCTCTCCTGGAAGAATTTGTGGATGGCGAAGGCCGCGACGCTCCTTACGCGGAACACGGCGCTGAAGGTGTTGGTCCTGGGACGCAGGTGGGCCTGGGTCCTCAGGTACTCGAGGCTGTGGCGCTTGTTCTGGATGGGGTAGTCGGCGTCGGAGGGGGCCTCCACGGTGATGGTCTTTGCCTTGATCTCGAAGGGCTGCTTGGCTCCGGGAGTCAGGACCAGGGTCCCGACCACGGACAGAGCGGTGGAGAGGGGCAGCTTGGCCACCTCTTCGAAGTTGTCTATGAGCTCCGCCTCGTAGACGATCTGGACGGACTTGAAGAAGGTACCGTCATTGAGCTCGATGAAACCGAATCTATTGGAATTGCGGTTGGTCCGGACCCAGCCGCATACATTGATCTCCTGGTCTGCATACTTGCCGGGATCGCGGAAGATAAGTCTTTGTTCGATGAAATCCATATCATTTTCTCCCTTGATCATACAGATTGGTCTTTCGACCGCGTAACATTTGAATTATAACACGGGGAGCCTTCAATGCAAGTAATTTATTGGCAGAAAAAGCCCCGAAAGCCTGATATTTTGGCGCTCGGCGGCAAATGCGGCTCCGCCGCGGGATTTTACCGTTCCTGCGGACAAAAATGCATCTTCGGTATTGTTAGAGATGTTTAACCGTGATATAATGCACATTGCGGTTAGCTATAGCTAACAAATCGGAGCCCGGACGTCCGAAGGCAGAGAACGCAGCTCCCGCGGCCTTAAGAGACCTTTACGACGCGGTGAAGACCGGAGCGAAGGACGCGGACCTCGCCTCCGAAAAGACCGCCCTGGCGAGAAAGACACTGGAGAGCCAGGCCATCCGCCTGAAGCACGGCCTGATCAGCCGCAACGCTTATCTTGACAGCGAGGACGAGGTCAGAGCCGCGGAGAGCGCGGAGAAGGCCGCCCTCCTCAGCCTCTTCAAGGCCATGAACGATTATTCCTGGGCCCTCCGCGGGATCATGGAATAGGCAGCGGACAGAATACTAAAAAACCTCCCGGCCATCGGCCGGGAGATCCTGTTTTTTGATGATATGGCGTAACGTTCAGTCAGGCTATTCGGCCTTTTCGACGGGGGAATCCGGAGCGTTCTTCTTTACGCTCTCGATCCCGTTGAGACAGGCGGGCTTGCCCTTGTAGCCCTCGGAAGAGAGGATGATCTCGCCATTGCGGGCCTTCAGGCGGAAGCGGAATTCTCCGGCCTTGTCGTTATAGATCTCAAACTTGGGGTGCTTTACCTCTTCGGGGTTCTCGACGGTCAGATCCTGAACGCCGCCTTCGCAGCACTTTCTGACGCTCTCGATGCCCTTATTGAGGGATGCCATGGTGGTGTAGACTTCGCTGCTTCCGATGGTCTGACCGTTGGAAGCTACCAGATTGAAATGGAATCCGGTCTTGACTTCTTTTACGACGAACTTGCCCATTATATCTCTCCTTTGCTTATAAAAAGAATTGACAGGTTTATTTATATATTGTAGCAGATAGGCAGTATTTTTTCTACACTTTCGAAAAGATAGGCCTTTTTTCGCTAAATATCCTCATAAGTCTTGACGAATTCTATGAATCTCTGGGCAGCGGCGGAAAGGACGCTGTCCCTGACGGTGACGATGCTCCTGCTGGCCTTGAGCTCTTCTGTGGTGATCCCGTCGGAGGAGCAGAGGGGTATGCAGCGGCACTCCCCGTCGTCCGAAAACTCCGAGGTACCGGCCCTGATGATGGCCACGGCGACTCCTGCCCTTGCCCACATCATGGGATTGCTCCTGGAGGTGGATATGCTCATGACCCTGGGAGAGATGCCAACCCGCTCGAAGATGTCGTCCAGAAGCCCGACGATGCCCCTGGATATGGCCAGAGGAGCCTTCTGAAGCTCCGCCACCGGAAGCTCGTCCAGCCCGGCGTCGATCCACGGGTTGTCCTTGCGGACGTAGGCGCAGACCCTTTCGTTCTGGGTCACCACCTCGGTGAGGAAGGGAGGCAGCTTGTCCGGGTTCCTTTCGATGCCGATCTCGATGACCCCCGACCTGAGCTGCTCCAGGATCTCCATGGAGCTCTCCTCAAAGATATCGAACCTCATCTGGGGGTTCTGCTTCTGGAAGGCCAGGAGCAGGTTGTTGACGTAAAGGTCCGGATAGGCCTGGGTCATGCCCAGCCTGAGGCTCCCCTGGGCGCCTTCGATGCTGGCGTCGATCTCCTTGTGGGCCGCGTCGACCAGGGCGATGATGTCCTTGGATTTGCGGTAGAGGATCCTGCCGGCGTCGGTGAGCTCCATGCGCCTTGCCGCTCTTATGAACAGGGGCGTTCCGAACTCCTCCTCGAACTGCTTGAGCTGGTTGCTGAGGGCCGACTGGGCGACGTGAAGGGATCTGGCAGCGGCGGAAAGGGTCCCCAGTTCCACGATCTCTATGTAGTTGCGGTAAAAATCGATATTCATAAACTATACCAGCTTTTCTATCAATTATATTGATAGAATATCACAGTAAACAAGATAACACAACATTCTTTTAGTGAAAAGGTCTGCATTTACTGCCTGCGGCGGCCCCTTCCCCGCCCCTTCGCCCCTGCCGTCAAAAAAATCGATAAAAATCTGCATTCAATGCTTGACACAGAACTCCGCATCTGGTATATTCTCATTGTGGTTAGTTGATGCTAACCGATGTTAAGAAAGACAGACCGCATCGGATACAGGCGGAAGGATCCCGGGAGACCGGGATAATAAAAACATCGTGAATTAGCCTTTGCTAACTGTCAGCATACATCCTCCTTCTTTTCACCAATACGGAACCTTACCGGGCCTGCTTCGCACTCCTTCTTGTTCACCCACCTTAAAACGCACAGCAGGCCCGGAAATGGGTAAAACGATGTCGGATAATACTGTGATAGAACACTGCTCGCCGACTCTGGCGGGCATCAAGACCAGGAGCCTCTTCTCCTTCGAGTACGAAGACGCGGACGAGGCCAGGGGTCATATAAAGAGGCTCAACGGGATCTTCGTCCGGAAAGGACTCAGGGCGGTCCCGCTGGCATGGGGAGACCGGAGGGTCCAGGTCTACATATACAGACCGTCCCAGCTGAGAAAGGTCCTTGAGGACCGCGAAGCGTCCCAAAAAGATCCGCAAGGGCAGAGCCCCGGAAATGAACCAACATGAAAACAGCGATAGTTTACTGGAGCGGGACTGGAAATACCGAGGCCATGGCCAAGGCAGTCTGCGAGGCAGCGGCCGCCAAGGGAGCCGAGGTAAAGCTCTACACCGCCTCCGAATTCGCAGCGGATGAAGCCGCAGCATATGACGCCTTCGGTTTTGGCTGCCCCGCCATGGGAGCCGAGGTCCTCGAGGAAGGCGAGTTCGAGCCCATGTTCTCTTCCGTAGAGGGATGCTTGGTCGGCAAGAAGGTCGGGCTCTTCGGATCCTACGGCTGGGGATACGGACAGTGGATGCGGGACTGGCAGGACAGGACCCAAAGCGCCGGGGCCGTGCTGGTCATGGACGGCGTCACCGCAAACAACGAACCTGATGAAGATGCTCTTGCGGCCTGCAGGGCGTTGGGCGAAGCGCTCGCATAGGCCGTAAAGTTTTACCACTCTGCAAACCGGGCCGCGGCGGCGGCCCGGATCTGTTTTTTGCGGAAAGACTGCATCCCGCTATACCGTTGCGCTCCCAGCACCATAAGTGATAAAATAAACTGTTCGATATAGCAGAGGATCCGGCATAGGCCGGAAAGGAGTTCAAATGTATCGCGAGCAGATCGACAGATTCTTTGAAGAGAATAAAGAGAACATGCTTTCCGATCTGGAAAGACTGGTCAATATCAAGAGCGTCCGCGAAGAGGCCAAGGAAGGCAAGCCCTTCGGCGAGGGCCCGGCCAAGGTCCTGGCGGAGGCCATGAAGGTCGTGCAGGAGCACGGTCTGGACGCCAGGAATTTCGACAACTACGTGGTGACCGCCGAAGCAGGCCCCCAGCCCGCAGAGCTGGGCATCCTGGCCCATCTGGACGTGGTCCCCGAGGGCAAGGGCTGGGACACCGACCCCTATAAGATGGCGAGAAAAGACGGATATATCTACGGCCGCGGAGTCAGCGACGACAAGGGCCCTGCCATCGCGGGTCTTTACGCCATCCTGGCCGCCCAGAAGATCGCCGGCAGCTTCAAGAAGGGCGTCCGCCTGATCCTGGGCAGCGCCGAAGAGACCGGAAGCGAAGACCTGAAGTACTACTTCAAGCAGGAGGCAGCGCCCCCCTTCAGCTTCTCCCCCGACGCCAGCTATCCCGTCATCAACATCGAGAAGGGAAGCCACGGCCCCGTCTTCTCCAAGAAGTGGGAGAAGTCCTGCGAGACCCCGAGAGTCGCCTGCCTTCACGGCGAAAAGACCGCCAATATCGTCCCCATGGAGTCCGAGGCTGACGTAGCCGGCATGAAGGCCGCGGACGTCAGGCCCTTCGCTGACAAGGCCGAAGAGACCGGAGTAAAGTTCACCCTGACCGACACCGAGGCAGGAGTCCACATCCATGCCCTGGGCCACGCAGCCCACGCATCCACTCCGGAGCTGGGAAAGAACGCCCTTCAGGCCATGCTCCAGCTGCTGGCTTCCCTGCCCCTGGCAGACCTGCCCTCCACTAAGGCCATCAAGGACCTGAACCGCCTCTTCCCCTACGGCGACTACAGCGGCACCGCCATCGGCGTCGCCCAGGAGGACGAGCTCTCCGGCAAGCTGACCCTCAACTTCAGCATCTGCGACATGGACGAAGAAGGCTTCACCGCCAGATACGACAGCCGCTGCCCCATCTGCGCCAATAAGGAGAACATGGCCGATGTGGTGCTCAAGGCCTTCGACCAGTGCGGATTCGAGTATACCAGGACCCAGATGAGGCCGCCTCACCACGTGCCCGCGGACCTGCCCTTCGTCCAGACCCTGCTCAAGGTCTACGAGGAGTACACCGGGAACAAGGGAGAATGCCTCGCCATCGGCGGCGGCACCTATGCCCACGACATCGAGGGAAGCGTCGCCTTCGGCTGCGAGATGCCCGGCCACGAGTATCACATCCACGGAGCCAACGAGGTCAACTCCATCGACGAGCTGCTGCTGGGCGCGAAGATGTTCACCCAGATCATCCTGGATATGTGCTGCTAGATAACAGCGAAAACAGTTCTTTAAGAAAAATGCCGGGTCCTGCGGGGCCCGGCGTTATTATCGCGAAGAATTTGATTTTTCCTTCCGCAGTGATACAATATCTGTAAGAGTGCTAACTTGACCGGAAGGAGCGCCGTTTTATATGCAGAAGCACAGGCTTCCAACTCTGTTTTTCCTGATGATAGTGCTGTACAACCTTGCCGCGGGATTCGTCCACCCTGTGACCCCCACTCTGGTGGTGGAAAGGGGCCTGGACAGCCAGTGGTTCGGCTACGCCATGTCCGCGGTGTCGGTGGGGAGCTTTCTCGTAGCGCCCTTCTGGGGCAAGCTCTGCAACTACATCCCGACCAAAAGGATCACCATGCTGGGCCTTCTGGGCTACGGCCTGGGCCAGTTCCTGATGATGAACGCCTACTCTGGCCCCATGCTCATGCTGGGCAGGATGGTCGCCGGGCTCCTTTCCTGCGGCGCCACGGTGTCCATCATGAACTACATCATCGCGGTCAGCGACGACAGCCACCGGGGGATCTACCTGACGTTCTTCGCCACCTCCCAGAGCGTGAGCAACGCCGCGGGATACTTCGTCGGAGGCTTTCTGGGGATCCGGTCCATCTTCATCCCCTTCTACGCCCAGTTCATCATCCTCGCCATCGCCGCAGCTCTGGCGGGCTTCGCCATGGAGGACGACACCCCCTACAAGCTGAGGCCCGACCACAGCCTGAACTTCCGCGAGGTCAATCCCTTCAGCGCCTTCCTGGACGCCAGGGCCTTCATGACCCCCATCCTCGCCGTTTTCTTCGCCTCGTCCATACTATCCTCCATCGGGATGACCAGCTACGACACCGGCTTCACCTACTACATCAAGGACCACTTCCACCTGGGGTCCCAGTACAACGGCATAGTCAAGGCCGCCGTGGCCGCCCTGAGCCTGGCCGTGAACAGCCTGGTGACCACAAGGCTCATCAGAAAGAGCGACATAAACGTTTCGATCCTGCCGGTGCTCGCCAGCTCGGCAGCCATGACCGTAACGGCCAACTTCTTCCTCAACGACATGCTCTTCATGTCGGTGTTCTCGGTGCTCTTCTCCGCCTCGACGGTGGTGCTGCTCACCCTGCTCCAGAACATCTGCGTGCAGCACGGCAACCTGCGGACCAGCAACAGCCTGATGGGGTTCTTCCAGGGCATCAGATCCCTGGGGAGCATGATCGGAGCCTTCCTTGAGGCGAGGCTCTACGCCGCGTCTCCCGACTACAACTTCCGGTTCGCCGCGGGGATCCTGATCCTTTCCGCCTTCCTCTGCTTCGTCTACGTCAGGATGTACAGAAGCTCCAGGGCAAAGCAGGAGTAAAGATCGCCAATTGGCGATAAAGCATTTAAAAACGGGGCCATGAGGCTCCGTTTTTTGCTGCGCGGATGCGCCGCGGTATCTGAATATCCTTTTGCATCCGGTATTCCCGCAGGTCGGGATACCGGTCAGCGAAGCAGCAGCCAGACCGTTCCCAGATCCGGATTCTTTTACGGTCCGGGATACCGGCTCCTAAAGCTGGTAGAGCATGACGTAGAGTGGCATGGTCGCCATGCAGAAGAGGGTCGCCACCACGTTGATGGCGCTGGCGTATTCCGCCTCCTTCTCGTAGACCCTGGCCATCTGGGTGATGGTGGTCGCCGAGGTGGAGATGGTCGCGAAGAACGAGATCATCAGGATGTTGGCGCCGTCGGGATGCAGGCTCTGAAGTCCGCAGAACTTCAGGAGCATGAAGGGCACCACCGGGAAGAGGATCAGCCTGAGGAAGGCGATGAACATGACTCTCTTGTAGGTGAAGACCTTTTTCAGGTCCATGCCGCCGATGAGAAGGCCGGTGGTGATCATGGCGAGGGGCCCCTGCAGGGCGCTGATGGAGCTCATGGTCTCGCCGATGATTCCGGGGACCTTGATGCGGAAGGCGAAGAAGGCGATGCCTATGGCCGCCGCGATGACGTTGATGTTGGTCAGGATCTTCTTAAGGTCGAAGCCATTCTCCCCGCAGATCAGGTTCTTACCGTGGGTCCACATGAAGACCAGCTGGATGCAGATGAAGGGGCTGGTGTACATGACCCATTCGGGCCCAAGCACCGAGGTGACGATGGGGATTATCAGGTTGCCGGCGTTGGAATAGACGGCGGACATCTCCTCCACCGGGTCGAGCCTCAAGGGCTTTCTCAGGAAGCGCCCCATGAGGACCTGGGTCATCAGCAGGGTCAGTGCCGCCGCGGCGGACAGCAGAAGGCCTCTTACGACCTCGGGGGAATAGTCGATCATGAAGGACTTCACGATGACGACGGGGATGACCAGATATATGCTGAGCCTTGAGATCGCTCCGGAATCGGAGCTCTTGAGGATGCCCAGCTTGACCAGCAGGGCTCCGCAGAGCATTATGAGAAAGAGCGAGATTATCTTTTTTAAGAGAAGCAGTGCGATCATGAGCGCCCCCTCCATCGGGGCCGCAGATATGATAGCACAAGGGGCCTGACGTTTTCAACGCAAATGGGCCCGCGGAAGGCCGCAAGGGAGCCTTCCGTTAATGTCTGAAATCTTGACAAATGCGGCTTGCCGCAGGGCAGGCCGCTTCGATCATAAGAGTGAAGACGCTCTGTTTTTACTTTTTCGGCACGAAGAAGGCGTCGTATTCGCTGTCCTGCTCCCTGGGCCAGAGGCCTGCGGCCTTCTTTTCCTCCGCGATCTTCGCGGAGCGGGCCTTGAAGGCGTCGATCTGGGGCTGGCAGCGGGCGAAGAGCTCCTTCTGGGAGGGCTTTCCCTCGGGGACGAAGCGGGCGTCGTAATCGATGCTCACGGGGACCGCGGAAAGATCCAGCTCCTCGATCTCGTCCAGGATCCTGGTGACCTCCCAGACGGTGGGAGTGCAGTTCTCCTTAAGGTTTCTGTAGATGGGAGCAAGGCCGCGGCATGTGCAGGTCCCCAGCCTTTCGTTGACGGCCTCAAAGAGCAGCCTGCATTTGAGAGCGAGAAGAGGGCTCTGGTGGCCGTTGATCCCGAAATACTTGATGCTCAGGGCCGCGATGGCTCCGGAAACGGCGCCGCAGACGCTCCCCGCGTGGAAGCCTCCTCCGAAGCCTGCCATGACGTGGGTGTCCTCCTCCTTAAGGCCCAGATCCCAGGCCTCATTGGCCGCCAGCAGCGTGGATTCCGCGCAGGTGTATCCCATATCGCGGTATTTCTTGGCGTAGTCAGTCACTTTTTTCATCTTTGGTCACTTATCGGGACCGTGAAAGGCCCCGCTCTCCCTTCCTGTTCGTCGTTCTTCCTAAGGCGCCCGGCCTTCTGCCGGAGCCTTAATATAATCTAACATACGAAGGGCGGCGTGAGAGGACAAAAAGAGGGCCGTCATATTGGGATATCCAATAGACGGCCCGTTTTTATAACCTCAGTCGATCAGAACAGCCCGATCAGCCTTGCCATGCCGAAGAGAAGCCCCGCGGCCAGCCTGATCACGGTGGTGAAGATTATCACCCTGAATATGGCGCCGGCGATGGACATCCCCAGGCTGTACCTGTAGCGGCCCCTGTCCTCGGACCGGTAGGGGTTCCTGCGGGTGCTGCCGTAGTAGTCGTAGCTTCCTCCGTCAGCCTGCCCGCCGGATCCTCCGGTGTAGTAGCGGTAGGTGTAGGTGGTGCCCCGCCCGTCGGTGTAGGTCTCGGTGGTCCAGCCGTTGGACGTGGTCTTCGTGTGGGAGGCTTCGGAGCTTCCATAGGGGCTCCCGCCGTAGGACGCGTAGGGATCCGTCCTGTAGTTCATGTAGGGATCGCGGTAGCCGCTGCCTGCAGGCCTTCCCGCGCCGTAGCGGGAGCTCGCCGGCCCGTAGCCGCCGTATCCCTGGCCATAAGGGGCTCCCCCCGCCGGATCGTCGTAGGCTCCGGCCCTGTAGGCCGCCAGCTTTTCCGGGTCTGTAAGTATATCGTAGGCCTCGGCGATGCGGTTCATCTTTTCCGCAGCGTCCGGATCGTCGGGATGAAGGTCCGGATGATACTCCTTCGCCTTCTTCCTGTAGGCCTTTTTGATCTCATCATGGCTTGCGGTCTTTGAGACGCCGAGTACCTGATAAGGATCGTAAGTCATTCTGCTTCACCTGCCTAAGAGCGGGTCCTGGTCTGATGTCCGCAGCCCGGGCAGCTCACCACGATGTCCCCCTGACCTCTGGGGATCCTCATGAGCTTGCCGCAGGACGGGCACATGAGATATTTGTGCTGCCTGTCGGTCAGCGTCAGCTTCGCCAGCTTGAAAGCGTTCTTCGCCTTCCGGTAAAGACCGGTGTAGATCTGAAGCTCTCTCTGCCTCTTCTCCCAGCTGGCCGAGGGCGCGTAGGTGCGAAGGACCGAGACGATCAGCATGACCATCGCCAGAGAATACAGCAGCCTTGCCCTGAGCAGCCTTGAAACTATCGAAAGGATAAGGCCGGCGATGAGCAAGTCCCTGGACATGCGGTCGGTGCCGTATCTGGTGGAGAGCCACCTGCTGAGCCTGTATCCCAGGTCTTTGAATCTTTGTTTGATATCCACGTTCATATATCCGCTTTCCCGGCGGGGCCGGGGACCCGTCCGGTCCGAAACTGCCCCTCCGAAAAGATCCTCCATGATCATTTACAGCCGCAGTATAACCTGCGGCCATGTGAGATATATCAACGTATTGTGAAGATTCGGTGGACGGCTAGAGGCACTTGTCCCCGTTGATGCCCATGACCGTATCGCAGACCGCCTGGACCGCCATGGCCATGTAGACTTCGTCGGTCTTTTCCTCCGGGCAGTGGCTGCGTCCGCCGATGCTGGGGACGAACATCATCGCCGCGGGAGCGATCTCCGCGAAGATCTGGGCGTCGTGACCGGCTCCGCTGGGAAGATCCATGTGGGAAACCCCGATGGCGCCGCAGCTCTTCCTGAGCCTTGCCCTTAAGCCCTCGTCCATGGCGACGGGCCAGTCGATCATCCTCTCGGTGAGGACGCAGTCGATGCCCATGGTCTTCTTAAGGCCTTCAAGATCGCTGTCGATGCCCTTTCTCATGGCCAGGATCTTGTCCTTTTCGGTGCTCCTGAAATCGATCCACAGGCTGACCTTTCCTGCGACTATGTTGACGATGCAGGGCTCGACGGAGAGCCTGCCGACGGTGGTCACCGCGTTGCCCAGGGCCTTGGCCCGGTCGGTGACGCTGATGACCAGTCTGGAAGCGGCCTCCATGGCGTCCTTGCGCATGTCCATGGGGGTGGTGCCGGCGTGGTCGGGCCTTCCGATCAGGTCGATCTGGACCCGGTGGGTGCCGGTGATCGCCTCGACGATGCCCAGATCTATGCCCTTCTGCTCAAGGACGGGGCCCTGCTCGCAGTGGATCTCGAAGACCGCTGCGATGTCCTTTCTGGGCTCCTGAGGGAGCTTGTCCGGATCGAGTCCGGCGGCCTCCATGGCCTCGGCGATGCTGACGCCGTCCTTATCCCGGTCGCTTCTGCAGTATTCCGGAGTGACCTTTCCGCAGACCACCATGGATGTGAAGAAGCCCGAGCTGAACCTGCTGCCCTCTTCGTCGTTGGTCGCCATGACCTCAAGGCTGTAGTAGGGCTTTTTCCCGCTCTCTTTTATTATACGGGCGATCTCGATGCCGCAGACCACTCCCGCCATGCCGTCGTAGGCTCCGCCGTGGAGGACGGTGTCGTAGTGGGACTCCAGCAGGATCGTCCGGGGGACCTCGCCTTCGATCCTTCCGATGACTGCGCCGCTGGCGTCCCGGCTGGTCTCAAGGCCGGCGTCCTTCATGACCTGCTCGAGATAGTCGCAGACCTGGACGGCCTCTTTGGTGAAGGGGAAGCGGGTGATGCCGTCGCCCGGCGTCGAGTTGAAGCGGGCGGCCTCTTCGATGGTCTTTTTAATGCGGGGGACAAGGGTCTCGCGGAATTCTGGGGTAAGGATATCCTGCATTTTTTCCTCCTGCTATCTGTTGCCTGATTTGATGAGCACGTACTGGGCCTTGAATTCGTCGGTGAGCAGCTTGTTGATCGCCGCGTTGCTCAGGGTCAGGGTGCCGTTGGTGATGAGGACGCATACGCCGAAGGTGTAGATCCAGAACTGGTTGAACAGGAAATCGGCGTCGTCGGCGGAAAGGCCGTAGTCGCGCATGAGCATGGTGCGGCACTCCTGGGCGGAGCTGCCTCTTACGGGCAGGCCTCCGTCGGCCGCGGGGACCGCTCCGTCGATGAACAGTTCACCGAAGAGCTTGGGCTCTTCCCTTGCGAAACCGATCATCTGGCTGCAGAAGCGCATGAATGCGGGAGTCTTTTCATCGACTCTTTCGCCGAAGCTCTCGTAGTAGTCCTCCGCCTTCTCGCGGACCGCCTGCCTCAGCTCCTCCATGGTCGCGAAGACCGTGAAGATGGGGCTGGTGGACGTGCCGAGGGCGGCGGCGACGTCCCTCGCCATTACGCCGGAAAGGCCGTCCTTTCTTGCCAGTTCAAAGGCCGCGTCTACGATGTTCTCTCTTGAATATTTAGGTCTCGGGGGCATTGTGATCTCCTTTTTAGGCGGAAGGCCCCTCCGCCCGCGGCATTCCCGCCGCCGGGACGTTTTGACCGTCCGCCTTGAAAAACAAGCGTGAGTAATTGTTATATAACACTTGCTATTAAATCACAAACTCCCCTCATTGGCAAGTATCCGGAGGATATTGTCTATTTTTCAGTTATTTGCGCCCTGGCCTGCCGTTTTCGCCTGGCATTATCTAAATATCACCAGGGTTTTCGGTTGGCAAATTCCAAATAATTCACGATTTTCGGTTGGCATTTTCCAAATGAATGATTTTCATCATCTCAAAATGCTCCAAAATTCCGACACCAGAGTCTTCCCGGTGTATGCGGTGAGCAGGCTGGTGCGGAGCATATGAGAGCAAAAGCGGGCCATATCACATGGTCCGCTCTTTGAGTCTTATCGTAACTGTCTGTTCGCTTTGAGGGTACCGATCCGCGATCACCGGCGTTCGCCCCGCGCTCCTCTACTCCCCGTAGAAGATCTCGGTCAGGGGGCTGTCCTTGTCCAGGATCAGCATGTTGCTGCCGTTGGTGAGGCTCTTCTTCGCCGCGTCCAGGCTCCTGACGAAGCTGTAGAAATCGGCCTTCTCGGGGTCGGAGTAGGCGTCGGAGAGTATCCTCATGTACTCGGCCTCGCCCTCCGCGATCAGGGCCTGAGCCTGGGCCTGGGCCTGGCTGACGATGATCTGGGTCTCGCGGTCGGTGGCGCTGCGGATCTTCTTCGCCTCGCTCTCGCCCTCCGCGGTGTAGCCCGCCGCGATGTTCTGGCGCTCGGAGATCATGCGCTGGTAGACCGCGGCCTTGTTGTCGTCGGGAAGATCCAGATGCTTGGTCTCGACGGCGATGAGCTCGATGCCGTAGGGGGACAGGCTGTCCACCACCGCGGCGGTGATGTCGCTGGCCAGCTGGCCGTCCCTGCCGCTGATGACCTCGGCCTGGGTCTTGCTGGAGATCACGTTCTTCATGGCGTTGTAGGTCAGGTTCTCGATGCGGGCCTCGGCGTTGCTGACGGAACCGTTGAGGGTCTGGATGAACAGCTGGGGATCGTCGATGCGCCAGAGGGCGAAGCTGTCGGCGGTCATGGTCTTCTTGTCCTTGGTGATGACGTCGGAGACCGGAAGATCGTAGATCAGCAGTGTCTTGGGCAGGGTGTCCTCGGTCTGCAGGAAGGGGATCCTGAAGGTCAGGCCCGCCTGGTCGCGGATCGCGACCACCCTTCCGAACTGGCGTATAACGGTATACTGGTTGGGCATGGTGACGACGAAGCAGGAGCTTACGATGATCACCGCGAGGATCACCAGCACCAGCGCCAGGATCCCTTTTCCGCTCTTTTTCTTTTCAGTCATTCTGGCCACCTCCTCTTACTGGCCCTGGACGGGAGCGCCCTGCGCCTCATCCAGGTCAAGGATCTTTAGCGTGCCGGAGCCGGAACCGCTGTCGATTATGACCTTCATCCCCGGCAGCAACTCTTCCATGGTCTCGTAGTACATGCGCTGCTTGGTGATGAGCGGGTAGCGGCGGAACTCCTCATACATGGAATTGAAGCGCGCCACCTGTCCGGTCGCCTCGTTGATGCGGGCCTCCTTCTCGGCCTGGGCCTGCTGGAGCAGCTTGTCCGCCTCGGCCTGCGCCGCGGGGATCTGCTCGCTCTTGTACTTGTTGGCGTTGTTCAGCGAGGTCTCGGCGCCCTGCTTGGCGTTCTCGACCTCCTTAAAGGCCGCGATGACCTCCTCCGTGGGGGGCTCGGCGTCCTGGATGGTCACGTTGACCACCTGAAGACCTATGTCCTCCCTGGCAAGCCTTTCGGTCAGCTTCTCCTTGATCTCGGACTGGATCTGGTTCTTTCCGGTGGTGATCACGTCGTCGACGGAATAGACGCCGACGGTGTCGCGGATGTAGCTCAGAGCCAGGGTCTTGAGCACCTCGGAGGGCTCCCTGCTGTTGTAGAGGTAGGCCGCGGGATCGGTGACCCGGTACTCCAGATAGAAATCGACGTTGACGAAGTTGAAATCAGAGGTGATCATCAGGCTCTCGTCGAGGATGAACTGGTCATAGGCCGCGTTGTATCCGATGGGAAGCCCGTGGATGGTCATATCGACCTTTCTCACCTTCTGGATCACCGGGAGCTTGAAGTGAAGACCGCTGGTCGTCACCGATCTGGGGATGCCGAAGGTGGTGACCACCGCGTTCTCCTGCTCTCCTATGGTGTAGAAGCAGTCGCCCGCGAAGGACAGAGCGAAGACGACCGCGGCGATGACGATCACCCATTTGCCGATGTTCTTGGGACTGCGGGGAGCCTTGGGAGTCCAGCCCTGGCTGCCGCCGTCCTCAGCGAAGGGGTCCTTGTTTTTTCTTCCGAATATCATAACTGCACCTCCTTTGGATCTTCAGTAATATGCTTCGATATGCGAAAAGCCCGCCGGGCTGCCGCCCGGAGCCTTCCGTCCCCTGTCTGTAACGGTATTATCGCATGCAAAGCCACGCCGGTAAAGAGCGTCGGGAGCGAAATAACCCGGTCTAATCCGCGGAAGAAGGCTGGGGTCCGGGCCTTCCGAAGTGTCTAAAAGAACTGCTCCAGATATCCCTTCACCCTGTCCTTCAGCTCCTCGATGTCCGGATCGCCGCTGTGATTTTTCATTTTTAATTATGTGTTGCCCATGATATTCGTGTCAAGCGGAAGGACCGCGCCGCCGGCGCGGCACTATCCGGGCTTTTTGCGGCCGAATGCATACGGTCTTTCGGGTTATCCCCTTCTCCGCAGCCGGGCGGACCTGTACACCCTTCTCCGCAGCCTGGGCATGCCGCCCCTTCTTACGCATAAAACTTTTGCATATCAGTTCGATGAATGGTAAAATAAACATATCTATAATTCTCCGCACGTTGAAAAATACGTTCTTCAAGAAAATCATTTGTTATATAACGTATGATACGGAGGTGTACTACCCATGAAACGAACAAGAACGAAGGTCCTCAGGGCTG
>JAFRQL010000188.1 GCA_017428655.1 Bacillota bacterium
CTATCCGGCGCGGATGGTTCTCCGTGCAGAGCTTTTTTGATCGCTGACAGAAGATAAATTCCCGTTTATCGGAATGTCGATAAATCGTGATTTGACGAGGTGACCAACTATGAAAAATGGGAAAAACCCGGATCCAAATGTGATCCATCCGGTCGCAGGATATGACAAAGAGATATATGTGAAACCAACCATTACAAATCCGAATATCATCGTCGGGGATTTTACCTACATTGCAGACTCAGAATTTGAGAGTCATGTAACAAACTTTTATCCCTGGAGCAGGGATAAGCTTATCATCGGCAAGTTCTGTCAGATCGCAGCAGGTGTCGAGTTTGTGATGAATGATGCTAATCACCAGATGAACGCCGTCTCAACCTTCCCGTTTTATACGCTTGAAGGATGGGAAATGAACACTCCCGATCCATCTGAAATGCCATTCAAAGGAGATACTGTAATTGGCAATGACGTGTGGATCGGGCAAAATGCGGTGGTTCTTCCTGGCGTTCATATCGGCGACGGAGCGATCATTGGAGCAAACAGCATTGTCGGAAGTGATGTCGATCCTTATACTATCGTTGTTGGAAATCCTGCAAAACCCTTGAGGAAACGCTTTGATGATGATCTTCTCGGATTGCTGCTCAAATTCAAGTGGTGGGATAAAAGCGTTGAAGAAATAAACAGTCTGATTCCGATCCTGACCTGCAGTGAATTGGAGAAGGTCAGGAATGAAATCGAGGCAAGACTATGATCATACTGATTACGGGTGCATCTCATACTGGAAAAACGCTTCTGGCTCAGAAGATGCTCGAAAAATACAAATATCCATATCTGTCGATCGATCACCTGAAAATGGGCCTGATCCGCAGTGGCAATACGGTATTGACACCGGAAGACGACGAGTCTCTGACAGGATATCTGTGGCCAATTGTACGAGAGATCATGAAAACCGTGATTGAGAACCAGCAAAACCTTATCGTTGAGGGCTGTTATATACCTTTTGATTGGAGAGACAGTTTTGATGAGCAGTATCTTCAGTCGATAAGGTTCATCTGTCTTGCTATGTCAGATGAATATATAGACACGCATTTTGAAGAGATAAAGTCACATGGTTCAGATATTGAAACAAGACTAGATGATTCTTATTGCACAGTCGAACAGCTGAAACAAGACAATCACCAGGTCACAGATGGTTACAAGTCTAATGGAGAAAAGATTACTCTGATCACCGAAAGCTATGAGGATTCTATAAGAGGCGTTTTGGATTAACAACTTCCAGTTTGTGTGGATGAGTGAGTATAGGAAGATCGATCCTGTCCGTCGAAAACGAAGTGTTCGATCTGTTTGATCAGAAAATACGGAGAAATCGGAAAAACCTCCTATGGCACTGTCAAAATGCTGCGCCATAGGAGGTCTTGTTTTATAAAGAGACCATGTCGTATGTCCTATATTATTTTCTTCCCCAGGCGTCGACCCAGCGGCCTTTCCTGTAGCGGGTGTAGAGGATGCAGAAGCGCAGGAACCATTCGACGGCCATGGGCACCCAGACGCCCAGCAGGCCCCAGCCGAAGACCTTGATCAGGAGCAGAGCTCCCGGCACCCTGATGCCCCACATGCCGATGAGAGAGGTCATCGCGGTGATCCTGACGTCGCCGGCGCCCCTTAAGACGCCGCCCGTCGCCATGGTGAGGGCCTCGATGGGCTCGATTATGCACTGGATCCGCAGGGCCAGGGTCGCCATGCGGATGACCTCTTCGCTCTTGGTGAAGAAGCCGATGATATGGGGACAGAATATGAACACGAATATGGTCGCGCCGGAGCCGACCATGAAGGCGAGCTTTAAGGTCTCGTGGGCCAGGAGCTTTGCCCTGTCCTTGTTGCCGGCGCCCAGCCACTGGGACACCAGGGTGGTCCCGGTCATGCCGAAGCCCATGACCGACATGAAGATGATGGATTCGGCGGTGCCTGCCAGCTGGTGGGCCGACAGGACCACGTTGGAGATGCCCGCCAGAAGGCTGGTGCAGACCATGCGGCCCGACGAGCTGATGAGCCTTTCGATGGCGTTGGGTCCGCCCAGGCCGAAGGAGAACCTGTAGAGCTCCCCGTCGATCTTCTCGGGCTTGCCCAGGGAGAAGGGAACGGTCAGGTTCTTGTCGAAGAGCCTCCAGGCGACGTAGGCGAACATGGCGAAGTTGGCGATGGAGCTGGCGATGGCGGCTCCCGCGACGCCCTGGCCCAGTCCCCACATGGTGAAGGTCCTTCCGAAGACCGTCAGCTCTCTGGTCGGATAGATGAACAGGAAGTTGAGGATGCAGTTGGTGATGTTGGCGATGACGTTGCCCATCATAGCCTCTTTGGTGTGGCCCTGGCCTCTCAGGAAGCTGTTGCCCACCACGGCGGCCACGATGAAGCCTCTGGAATAACCGAAATAGCGGAGGTAGACGGAGCTGGTCTCCCAGATGTCGGGCTGAGCGCCCATCCAGCGGGGAAGATTGTCCGCCAGGATCCACGAGAACAGCAGGGTCATGAAGCCGCCCATGATCAGCATGTAATAGAGCGACTGGCGCATGGTCTTGAGGGCCAGGTCCTTTCTGCCCTCGCCGATGCGGCGGGACATCATGACGCCGAAGCCCGATCCCAGGCCGATGGCGACTCCGTTGCAGACCTCGATGGCCGGATTGCTCACCGCCACCGACGCCGTCGCGTAGACTCCCAGAGAACCGACCATGGCTGTGTCGACGAAGTTGACCATGATGCTGAGGATCTCTTCGATGATCATGGGCCAGACCAGGGCCATGATGAGCCTTCTCGGGTTGGCGTTGGGGTCGAGGATATTTATCTTATGCTTTTCCTTTGCCATAAGGCCCTCCGGGACGGGGATGCCGCGGCACGCGGAAAAAACGGCCGCAGGATCCAAAACAAACGTTACGTAACGCAGAGGATAATTGAGCGAAGCTTATGATATCAAGGCTTTTGGGGATCTATCCGTCATCGGGCGTTTACCCCTCCGCAATTAGTTATTCTATATCATAAGAGCTTCGATTTCAACGCCGCAGGCAGGAAGAAATGTGAAAAATCACCTTTTCAGGACGGCGGCGATGGCGGACCAGCCCTGGTCCCTTTCGATGTCGATGACCTCAAAGCCCGCTTCCTCCACGGCCTTGACGCAGGGCTCCTCCATGGTATCGATGATGCCGCTGGAGATAAAGAGGCCCCTTCCCTGGCAGTGGGCGGGGACGTCCGGAGCCAGCTTGATGATCAGGGGAGCCAGCAGGTTGGCGCAGATCACGTCGCCGCAGTCTTCGGTGTCGTTCAGAAGGTCTGAGATGCCGGTGGTCACCAGGTCCTCACAGCCGTTGAGCTTCACGTTGACCAGGGTGCTCCTGACCGCCTCGGGGTCCAGGTCCACCGCCGTTATATGCGAAGCTCCCAGCTTTGCCGCGACGCAGCTCAGGATCCCGGTGCCGCTGCCAACGTCCAGCACCCTGTCGCCGGGCTTCACGTACTTTTCCATGAGCCTGACCGCCAGATAGGTGGTGGGGCTGGTGCCGGTACCGAAGGCAAGGCCAGGATCGATCTCGATGACGATGTCCCCTTCCTTGGGCTCGTACTGCCGCCAGGCGGGCTTTGCCACAACCCGGGGACTGAGCCTTACGGGGACGTAGTATTCCTCCCACTTGTGGAGCCAGTCCTCGTCGTCGACGACGGTCCGCTTGTGGTCGAACCTTCTGACGATGGAGGCCGCCCTTTCGGACAGGGTCTCGTCCATGGCAAGGTAGAAGGTCACGGCGGGATTGTTCCTGACGCTTTCCAGCACCTCTTTGTCTATGTAGTTCCAGTTGGTCCCGGTGCCGTCGCCGTTGAAGAGCTCGGTGTCCTTGGGGTCCTGGATCACCAGCTGGTCAAGGCCTGCGGCGGAAAGCTCCTCGACCAGAAGGTCCAGCTCCTCCGCTGCGGGATAGATCACGTATTCCTGATATTTCATGCTTTTCTCCATATTCCGCCCTCGCCGCGCGGCTTCGGGCAGACCGAACTAAAGGATATCCGAAAACAGGGCGCTTTTCAACACCGCTGAATGGCCATATTTTAAACAATTGGGCGGCTCCGTGTCAAATGCGGTGACGGTCGGATCTGCAGGCCTTCAGCGCTGCGCCGTGAAAAACGCGCTTTCAGGGTGCAGCACCCGGCCATGGCGCGAAAAAGACCCGGCCTTAAGGCCGGGCCCTTTCGGGTATATGTACTGTGCCGCTAAAGGTACTTTTCTATCTCGCCCGAGATCTTGTCGGGATTGACGTTGGGCTCGAACCTGCCGACCACATTGCCTTCCCTGTCCACCAGGAACTTGGTGAAATTCCACTTGACGCTGTCGTCGCCGAAGAACTCGCCGAACTTCGCCTTGAGCCCCGCCTCGAGAGCCTTGCCCTGAAGGCCCTTAAAGCCCAGGAAGGGCTGTTTGCTGCAAAGGTAGTCGTACAGAGGATGAGCTGTCTCTCCCCTGACGTCGATCTTCTCGAACATCTGGAACGTTACGTTGTAATTGCCGGTGCAGAAGCTCTTGACCTCCTCGTTGGAGCCGGGCTCCTGACCGCCGAACTGGTTGCAGGGGAATCCCAATACTTCAAGGCCCTGCGCTTTGTACTTTTCATAGAGACCTTCCAGGCCCTTATACTGTCCCGTGAACCCTCACTTGCTGGCTACGTTCACGATCAGAAGGACCTTGCCTTTATAGTCTTCAAAGGACTTTTCAACGCCGTCTATGGTATTGGCTTTAAAGTCGTAGATGGACATGCTGCCTCCTTTCGCCTCTCAAAATATTTGATAATTGATTTTGATCTATTATAATCTTTGAGTCGGTCGGGCGCAAGTGAAGTTTGTATGTACTTTACAGAGTTTGATGGTTTTGTATTTTGGCGTCTTCAATGACTGACCACACTATCAGACAGGCTCCAGTTTATCTTGATATCAAACTCTAAAGATAACCTGAATTCTTCATCGCTGATCAGCCTAAAATCCTTATCTACGTACCTAAAGGGCCAAATAAATCTGTATTTCCCGTCTGGAAGTTCCCCGTAGATCGATGACCAGTCCCTTGTAAAATAATGCGATCCATCACATGGAACGACATACCCCTCCGCAGTCCATTCACTAGGACTGTTGTCGATAGCATACCAGCTGCCCTTCCTGTACACTTGCAGATAATAACTCGCACCAAAAATGACGAGGTCATGTCCTGTATTTTCTACAATAAAGGAGAAACCGGTCCTGCTCAATGTTCCCTCAACAAGGCGTGCAGACAGACCTTCGATCGGTACTATCGTATTATCAATATCGCCGATCGGCCATGGGTATTTGTCTTTCCAGTCATACGAACTTATACAGAACAGCGTGATCAAGGAAACGCAAAGTACTAAGGCAATCACATACCTATTACGAATTCTTCTCATCTAATTAATATATACTGATGCCCAAAGTCGAGATTATGTTGCCAGCTTTTACATATACCTGATAATTGTTATCGTTTGTGTGTCCTGTGATTATACCAGTTAGATATCTTGTTGATGAGGTACCACCAGCTGCAACAACACCTCCGCTGTCACCACCCTCGCAAGTTGCTGAAGTAATAACACAATCTGTAATTCCATATGATACTGTTACATTTACTTCTTGAATTGTCCCAGTTTGATAAGAAGAAGTTACTCCACATGAATATGTCGTACTTCCTTCTGCAGGAACAATATATGATCCAGAAGCAATGGAAAAACCTGCGCCAGAGACACTGCGCGAGGGCGTAAAACTTGATACTGTTCGCTCAACAAATACGGCATCCACGCTACCACTGAAATAGGGAGTACTGCATGTTCCAAAGGGAGTACTATTTATATAAAGTGTACTACCATTAGAATATAATGAAGAATCATGAGGAGCTGTAACAATTCCGTATTTCGTCCCTTTTGTAGCCCAAAACCCGACACTACGGTATTTATAGATATTATATGGTGAAATCTTGGTACCCAAATTAACATTACCTGCAGGAATTATTGAACTCTTAGAAGGGATTATTACAATATTCCTAAATTCAGTAATATTATCGGATATCCACTTTAACTCCTCATCGATTGCATGAGTTGAAGGTTCATCACAAACAATATGAACAGTAACACTATTCATTTTTGATGATAAGCCAACGGCAGAAATATCAAACGGAGACTCTTCTCCTTTTTTAGCTAAAAAGTAATCAGAAATAGTATCGTGTTCATTAATTAATGTATTATAGGAATAATCTACAGTTTCATATAGAACATCACTCTCATCCCCTATGATAGATTTAAAATAGGATTGAGTAGAATCTGAATTCTCTGTAACCTGGATAACAAGATTCTTGTTACTATCAACATAAGCTCCTCCATAAAATAATGGAAAATCTGCTTTGGTATCACTGACATAACCCAAATCTTTTGACCAAAACTCAAGAAGACGATTATATTTCTTGTTCGCCAAATCCTCTTTAAACTGCACTTCTTCGCTTGATCCACCTATATTAGAATTATTTCCATCATTCGCAAAAGTCGGTTGTAGCAGCAGTACTATAGAAATAACAAGCATAAAGCTCAATGAAGCAATCACCTTTTTCATGTTCAACCTCTCTTTCTACAAATAAACTAATTTTTTAGATAAGATCATTATACTAAAACGGCAGTGAAAATAAAGAATTAAGATTTACGATATATCAAATTTTCATAAAGGATCTTATCTTAGAGCGCTGAAACTGCCGGGCTCTCAAATGGTCTCTTGTTGAAGCAACATCGCTGGGAGATAATTGCTGTTTGAGCCATGAAAAAAACCGAAGCCCGGGGGTCGGACTTCGGTCTTCGTTTCAAAGCTCTCTTTACAGGTCTGCGTCGAAGGGCAGCAGGGCAACGGTCCTGGCTCTCTTGATGGCAGTGGTGATAGCTCTCTGGTGCATGGAGCAGGCTCCGGTGACCCTTCTGGGAAGGATCTTGCCTCTCTCGGTGATGTACTTCTTGAGAGTATCGACGTCCTTGTAATCTACGGCGATGGTCTTGTCAGCGCAGAACTGGCAGACCTTTTTTCTGTGCATTCCGCCGTTGTAGCTCTTCTTCTTGAAATTATCTCTTTCCATTGAATGCTTATCCTCCTGTATCAGATCTAGAAGGGAATGTCGTCATCGGGTATGAGATCGGGGATCTCGTCGAAGCCGCCGCTGGGCTTGTCGTCAGAGCCGCTCTTTGAGAAGCCCTGGGGAGCGGACTGGCCGCCGGTCTGACCGTCGCCGTTTCCGCCGGGAACGAACTCCACCCTGTCTGCCACCACGTCGGTGGTGTAGACCTTCTGACCGTTCTTCTCATAGCTTCCGGTCTGGATGCGGCCGGTGAGGGCTATGGGCTTGCCCTTGGTGAAATACTTCTCGATGAATTCAGCAGTCTTTCCGAAGCTTACGCAGCTGATGAAATCAGCCTGCCTGTTGCCGTTTCTGTCCGGCATCCTGTCTACCGCCACGGTGAACCTGGCGACAGCGTTCTGGGTGGATGCGCTATAGCTGACCTGCGGATCTCTTGAGAGCCTTCCGACTAACTGTACCTGATTCATGACAGACCGCCTTTACTTTTCGTCCTTGTTGACGATGATATGTCTCAGGAAATCATCGGAGATCCTGAGCCTTCTGTCCAGTTCCTTCGGAAGCTCGGGCTGAGCGTCGAACTGCATGACGACATAGTAGCCCTCGGTCTTCTTCAGGATAGGATAAGCAAGCTTCCTCAGACCCCATTCGTTGACTTCGGTGACCTCACCGGCGTCTGCGATGATACCCTTGACTGCTTCGACGGCTGCTGCCTTCTTCTCATCGTCAAGAGCGGGATCGAGGACAAACATTACTTCGTACTTATTCATTGTTTAACCTCCCTGTGGTCTGGATGGCCGCGGTCCTCCCCCGCGGCAGAGAGCCTCGTCCGAAGACGAATGCCTTGATATTATACTTGTGCGGAAGTTGAAATGCAAGGGTTTTTTGCGGTTTTTCAGACCGGTTTAATTCCCGCTGCATCACCGCCGCGAAGCCCCCGCGATCCCGGGGCGGATGACGCCGGCTGCTATTCGCCCTTTTCCTTGGCGGCGAGAGCCTTGGCTGCCGCTTCTCTTTCGGCGCAGATCTCAGCCCAGCTGCGGATCTTGGACAGCCTGTCCGCCAGGTCCTGCATCACCGACGGGATGTCGATCTTCTGGGGGCAGATCTGGGAGCACTGGCCGCAGCCGATGCAGGCCGTGGGCCTCTTGTCCTCGGGCATGGCGTCGACGCGCATCCTGGCGTTGAAGTGGGGAGCGATCCTGACTTCGTTGTAGACGGAGATCAGGGTCGGGATGTCCAGCTGCATGGGGCAGCCTTCGCAGCAGTAGCGGCAGGCGGTGCAGGGCACCGAATCCTTGAAGACCTCGGCGACCTCGAGCATGCCGGTGAACTGCTTCTCGTCGAGAGGAGCGGGCTGATCGAAGGTCTCGATGTTCTGCTTCATCTGCTCAAGGTCGGACATGCCGGAAAGGACCACGGTGACGCCGGGGACGGCCTGAAGCCACCTGAAGGCGAGAGCCGCCGGGGTGCACTTTGGGCAGACCTTCTCCTTGAGCATCTGCTCTGCCTTTTCGCCGGGCTTTGCCAGCTTTCCGCCGCGGACGGGCTCCATGACCCAGATAGGCACGTTCTTCTCATTGAGCAGGGCGACCTTCTTTTCGGCGTCCTGAAGGGTCCAGTCGAGATAGTTGAGCTGGATCTGGCAGAACTCCATCTCGCCGTGGCAGTAATCGATGAATTCCCCAAGCATCTCAAGGCCGGCGTGGCTGGAGAAGCCCAGATGCCTGATGCGTCCCAGCTTCTTCTGCTCAAGGAAATAGTCGATGATGCCCCAGCGCTTGTCTTTATAGACCTCTTCGCAGTACTCGTTGACGTTGTGGAGCAGGTAGAAGTCGAAATAATCGACCTTGCACTTCTTCAGCTGGTCCTCGAAGACCCCCGCGGGATCGTAGGTCGACATGACCTGATGGCCGGGGAACTTGTCCGCCAGATAGAAGCTCTCTCTGGGATACTTGCTGAGGGCCTCGCCGACCACCAGCTCGGACTTGCCCTCGTGATAAGGATAAGCGGTGTCGAAATAGTTCACGCCGTGATCGAGAGCGTACTTCACCATCTCTTCGGTCTGAGCGCTGTCGATGGTCTTCCCGTCCTCCATGAGGGGAAGGCGCATGGTGCCGAAGCCCAGCTTTGAGAGCTTGAGGCCCTTGAAATCGCTGTAATACATCTTTTATCCTCCCTTTTCTGCCCGGCGGACGGCCTTCGGCCGGATATCCGAAGGCCCCCGCCTGATGATCCTATTCCGGTTTTACGACCTCTATCGACTCGATCTCCACAGGCTTCACGGGACAGTCCGACATGTACCAGTCCAGGAGGCCGGTGTCGCAGGAAGCGATGGCGTCCAGAACGTCGAAGCCGTCCGTCAGCCTGCCGAAGCCGGCATACTGGCCGTCCAGATGGGGAGCGTCCTGGTGCATGATGAAGAACTGGGAGCTGGCGGAGTCGGGATCGTTGGTCCTGGCCATGGAGAGCACGCCTCTGGTGTGCTTCAGGGTGTTCTGCTTAAAGCCGTTGGAGGCGAATTCGCCCCTGATGGCCGGAGCCTTGATCTGCTCGTACTCCGCGGTGAAGCCTCCGCCCTGGATCATGAAGCCTTTGATGACCCGGTGAAAGACCTTGCCGGTGTAGAAGCCCTGCCCGACCAGGCCGAGGAAGTTCTCGACGGTCCTGGGGGCCATGTCGGGGTAGAGCTCGGCGGTCATCTCGCCGTAGTCCTTTACTTTTATTTTAATGATGGGGTTTTCCATTTTGTTCTCCTTTCGCGGTCCTTAGAATACCGCGGCCTGACCGTCGCAGCGGGGCTCGGTGCCACCGATCAGGGTGTTGTACGGGGTCCTCCAGATGATCTGGCCCCTGCCCATGGCGCCGTTGTCGGACAGGATCTCGATGTCATGGCCTCTCTCCTTGAGCTCGAGAGCGATGGTAAGATCCACCGAGTGCTCCAGCTGGATGTGCTTTCCGCCGGTCCACTGGAACCTGGGGGCGTCCAGGCACTCCTGGGGGTTCATCAGATAGTCCACCGCGTTGACCACCACCTGCATGTGGCCCTGGGGCTGCATGAAGCCGCCCATGACTCCGAAGGGCCCGACGGCCTCGCCGTCCTTGCACAGGAAGCCGGGGATGATGGTGTGGTAGGGCCTCTTGCCGCCTTCGATCACGTTGTCGGACTTGGGATCGAGGCTGAAGCCGAAGCCTCTGTTCTGCAGGGAGATGCCGGTGCCGGGGACCACGATGCCCGATCCGAAGCCCCTGTAATTGCTCTGGATGTAGGAGATCATGTTGCCCTCGCAGTCGGCGGCGCAGAGGTAGACGGTGCCTCCGCAGTAGGGATCGGAAGGCTTGGGATCTATCGCTTCATCGCCTATCAGCGATCTTCTTTGGGCGGCGTATTCCTCGCTGAGCAGCCACTCGACGGGGGTCTTCATGGTCTTGGGATCGGAGACGTACTCCTTGGCGTCGATGAAGGCCAGCTTGAGGGCCTCGATCATCTTGTGATAGGCCTCGGCGGTCTCCCTGTTCTCGGGAAGCTCCAGGCCCTTGAGGATGTTCAGGGCCATGAGGGCGGTGATGCCGTGGCCGTTGGGAGGTATCTCGTAGACGTCGTAGCCCTTGTAGTTGGTGGTGATGGGGGTTACCCACTCGGGATGCCAGTTGGCGAAATCATCCTCGGTGAACCAGCCGCCGGTCTTCTTCGAGAAGCCGACGATCTTCTCCATCAGGGCGCCTCTGTAGTAGCTCTCGGCGTTGGTCGCTCCGATGTCCCTTAAGGTCTTGGCCATGTCGGGGCAGCGGAAGATCTCGCCCACTTCGGGGCCTTTGCCGTTCTTGGTGAAATATTCGGTCCAGGGCTTGAATTCCTCGCCCTGAAGAGCGGTGAACCTGGGGACTGCCCTCTTCCAGAACTTGGAAACGGTGGGGCTCACGGCGTAGCCGTGCTCGGCGTACCAGGCGGCGGGCTCCACGACCTGGGAGAGGGGAAGCCTTCCGAAGCGCTGGTTGATCTCTGCCCACGCGGCGGGGGCTCCGGGCACGTCGACCGGATCCCAGCCCATGTCGGGCATGGTCTTGCAGCCCTTGGCGAGGAGCTTCTCAAGGCTGATGGCCTTGGGGGAGACTCCGCTGGAGTTGAGTCCGTAGAGCTTTCCCTTGGACCAGATCAGGGCGAAGGCGTCGCTGCCGAGGCCGTTGCTGGTGGGCTCTACGACGGGAAGGCAGGCTGCGGTGGCTACTGCCGCATCGAAGGCGTTGCCGCCTTCCTGAAGGATGCGGAGTCCGGCCTGAGCGGCCAGAGGCGTTGAGGTGCAGACCATGCCGCGGGTCGCCACGGCCATGGTGCGCTTGGACGAGTAGCGGTAGCGCTGGGGATCAAATTCCATGTGTTTTCCTTTCTTCTGCTATGGGGGACGGCGGTCCTGGGGCTTGTGGTTCCTGTTTTCTTGGATCATATGGCGGCCCAAAGGCCGCGGAGCGGCTTATCCGAGCAGATAGGCCGCCATCAGGCAGTAGGTGTTCCTGAGGCCGTCGATGTGGGTCCTCTCGTAGCCGTGGCTGTTGGAGGTCCCCGGTCCGATGGCCGCGTGGCGGATGTCGTAGCCGGCCCTGATCGAAGTCTCGGCGTCGGTGCCATAGTGGGGAGTGAAGACGTCCATGACCCAGTTGAGGCCCTGGTCCTTTGCGACCTTCCTGAGCTCGTTGGTCATTGCCCAGTGGAAGGGATAGCTGGTGTCCTTGGCGAAGATGGAGACCTTGTGCTCTTCGGAGTTCTGGTCCGGGCCGGTGGGGGCGATGTCCAGAGCCAGGATATCCTTGGTGTCTTCGGGGATCCAGGAGGTGCCGTGGCCGATCTCCTCGTAGGCGGCGAAGTAGGCGTAGACCTTGCGGCAGGGCTTCTTTCCGGTGTCCTTCAGGTACTTCACCATGAAGGTGAGGACCACCGCGACGCAGGCCTTGTCGTCCACGAAGCGGGACTTGATGTATCCGTTGGACATGGTGAAGCGGGTGTCCAGGGCGATGATGTCACCGGTCTCGATGCCCAGGGCTCTGGTGTCGCCTGCGTTCTTAACGGGCTCGTCCAGGACGATGCAGACGTTCTTTCTGTAGTCGGGCAGGGTGGTCCTGAACTCCTCTTCGGTGACGTGGACCGAGCCGGGGGTGCGGCAGACGGTGCCGGTGTAGACCTTGCCGTCCCTGGTGTGGACCCTGACGTTCTCGGTGACGGCGTACTGGGGAGGAAGTCCTCCGACGGTGCAGACGTTGAGGGTGCCGTCGGGATTGATCTTTCTCACCATCAGGCCGATGTCGTCAAGATGGGCGGTGACCACGATGGGGTCTCCCTCGCCGCCCAGGTCAGCGATGACGCCGCCCTTGCGGCAGGTGCAGGCCTTGAATCCCAGCTCTTCGCACTGGTCAAGCATATATCTCTCGATCTCTTCGTACTGGCCGGTGGTGCTGTCGATGGCCAGCAGAGCCTTGAACTGATCAAGGCAGTATTTTTCGTCAAATGATAACATGGTTTCCTTTCCGCGGCGGGGCCGCATATGTCTTTATCTGCGGACGGGACCGGACAGAGGAGCCGGCCCTCGGGATCCGCATCGAACTTTATTATTTTATCATAAAGATGGGCCCGATACTCATTTCTTGAGCAAAAGATGCGAAAGACCGACGGAAAACTGCAGGCTCGGGACCTTTTCCGGGCAGATCTGCCTTACGTGGTAATCATAGCATAAGCGGGCGCGGGACAATTGTCTGAAAAAAGGATCTTTGGGCAGCGCCGGGGAGCGGGCGTCCGGGGGCGCGTTATGGTATAATCGGGCTGAAAGAAACGGAGGAGGTCCGGACATGGCGGAGATCACGGTGAGAACGCGGCAGCACAGGGCAGTCGAAGAGATATTGATGCGAGACGGGCGTTACGTAACAGACAGCAGGTATGTTGCCGGGGACGGGAGCGAGTTTCGGAGCATCATGCTCAAGTCCTACGACTGGCTGGCAAAGGCCATGGCGGAGCGGATCCCCAGGCCCTCGGACGCCAGCTATCCGGTCTGGGTCACCATCGGAGAGGGAGAAGGCTATCCTGCGGAGGGCGGGGTCATCTTCGTGCTGTCGGTCCCCGAAGAGCAGCTCCTCAGGCTCTCCACCGACGGCTGGAGCGCGGTCCTCGACTACCGGTACATCCCCAAGGACGAGGCAGACGCCGCCCGCCACCGGGAGCTTCTGGAGCTTTACGGCGCCAGCGACGCCAAAGCAGTCATGACGAGCTTCTATCCGCAGATCAAGCGCGAGATCGTCGACAGCTGGCCCAGGGCCTTCGCGTCCCCGGACCACGTCGGGACCAGCTATGGCCTGATCTGGGAGATCCGGAAGGAATGGGTCAGGGAGGTCATAAAATGAGCGGCGTCATCAGGCTCTACAGCCTTCAGCAGTCCCCCGTCCGCCGGGCGATCGAAGAGGACGGCGTCTGCTATTCGAAGCAGGCCTACGTTGAAAAGAAATACGGCGAATCCGCCCCGCTCTTCGTGCACAATTACAGGTGGTTCGTCTCAAGAGCCGCAGCCCTGCTGCCCCCGCCCGAAGGGGCTTCCTTCCCCTACTGGGCCTTCCGGGACCTCTACAATATCGAGGGCGGCCCCCTTCAGGAAAACTGCCTGACCCTTGAAGTTCCAACGGATCAGGCCGTATTCTTCGACGCCGCCGACTGGACGAGGATCATGCAGCTTAGGCCCCTCTGCGGGGACCCGGCGGAGGAGCGCAGGATCAGGGACGAGCTGACAGCCCGGGGGATCACCGCCCAGAAGGCCGTCCTCTCCTCATTCTATCCCGACCTACGGCAGACGATCGTCTCCACCTGGGACCGGCTCTTCAGGCACCACGAGGAGGTCCTCGCCGGGGACTTTTCCGGCTGCGAAGGCGGCGTCCAGGCGGGGCTTTGGTGCATCAGAAGGGACTGGATCATCCCCGGGACGGTCCCAAAGAACTGAGGCGCCCGCGGATTTTCTGTTGACAACCGCCGGCCGAGCGGGTATATTATTTTAGTGCCTGTTTTCAGGCTCATTTTCCCGATGCTCCCGCCGCGGGCGGAGCGCAGACCATATCCGGGTGTAGCGCAGATGGTAGCGTGCTTGGTTCGGGACCAAGAGGCCGTGGGTTCAAATCCCGCCACTCGGACCATACAAACGAAAATGCCGGTCGACAGACCGGTATTTTTGTTTGTTTACTGAAAGGCGGGATCTGGACCCGTGAGAGCATAAGGCTCCGGTGGAGAGCTCCACAAATTATAGCTTGAATTTTACCTAATTGCCCCTATAATGGAATTGGAGGTGCTTCTATGACTATAAACACGAACTGCATTATTTCCGTCAGCGAGGCCAATCAGAACTTTTCCAAGGCTGCCCGTCTTGCGGAAAGGACCGGGCAGGCTGTCATTTTCAAGAACAACAGACCGAAATATCTTCTCGTCGACATCGATCAGAATCCTCCGATCGAAATGACAGACGATGAAAAGATAGATTTTGTCGCTGCCCGAATTCTTAAAAAGTATAAACCGGCATTTCTGGAGCTCGCAAAATGATAAAGTTCTCAAAAGATAAAGTTAAGCTCCTTCATCAGCTGATCTCGGAAGAGACCGGCGGCAGTACCGGCATCCGCAACGAGGGGCTCCTCGAATCCGCGATCGAAGGGGCTTTTGCCACGTTTGACGGCAAAGACCTATATCCTTCAAAGGAAGAAAAAGGCGCCAGGCTCGGATTTACATTGATATCGAACCATGCCTTCGTAGATGGGAACAAGAGGATCGGCATGTACGTCATGCTGACCTTTTTAGAAGTCAACGGGATCCGCATCGAGGCAACGAACGAGGAGGTTGCCGAAACAGGGCTTGCTGTCGCCTCAGGATCCATGGGCTATCAGGAGCTACTGAACTGGGTCCTCGACCATCGCGCCTAGAAAACACGATCGTCTCAAAATGTAGTTTATACGCCCACAGCCGTTGAAACGCCCCATTTTCCCCGGCGCAAAGATTCTTTGCGCCCGGTTTTTGTCCGCCGCAAAGGCTCTTTGATAGACTTTGGCGAATAATTAAGCTACGCTGACCATACAAAATTTCAAGGAGCGTTCAGATGGAACTTGGAAAAAGGATCGCCGAGATAAGAAAAGACCGCGGCCTCACACAGGAGGAGCTGGCCGAGCTGTGCAGCGTCACGCGGCAGACCATATCGAACTGGGAGAACGGCAAGAGCTACCCCGATCTTGAGACTCTGGTCCTTATCAGCGACACCTTCGACGTTTCTCTGGACGCCATACTGAAAGGAGACAGAAAAATGGTCAGCAAGATCTCGAAAGATCAGCAGCACGGGAAAAACTTCGCACTCAAGCTCATCGCGGCGATCGTCCTCACGGTCGCGGTCGTTTTAGGCGGGTACTCCTATGCTTACCTGTACGAAACGTACATCCCCTATGAAGAGACAGGCGTCACGGTGTCCGGCAGCGGGACCATCCACACCGACAGAAACTACAGCTGCTTTTATGGAAGCTCATACGTGACGGAGACTGTGGGCGACGAGATGCATTACGTCGAATTTTTATATCTGACCAGCAGCATCCACTCGCGGTATCTGGAGAAAAAGCCCAAGGAGCCGCTCACCATCGCCACTTATGTCGGACCCTTCGGGGAAAGCGAGAACGACGGCAAAGTTTTCGACGATATCATCACTGAAGTGTATTATCTTCCCGAGAAATACGCGGCTTCACACGGGCTGCTGAAAGGAAAACACGCGCAGCAGATCCCTCTGGATGCTTCGGAGGCGGAGAGGCAGGAGATGATCCGGCAGATAAAGGCTGAATCGATCCTGCTGTGGGAACGGAAATAGGCGCATGGCCGGAGGAGTTGAGATTTCAACGGCCTGAGCAAGTCCACTATCAATGTTTGACCGATCAGAGGCCCCGCGGTTTTAGCGTCCGCGGGGTCTTTTTTTTGCGCCGATATTGAAGGCGCCTTAAAGCTTGTTGTATAATTATTCAAATCATTGAATACAATGGGAGAGCGTAAGGGTGAGATATGAAAGGCAACGAGTATAACGACCTGTGGGCGGTGATAAATAATGCGGAGGGATCCCTTGTGGAGCGGCTTCCCGAGAGGTTTCTGGAATTCGTCAAGGACTCAATGGTCCCCGGCGCAGAGCCGGACAGCGGTCTGACGATTTCCGGCGGGGAGCCGGTGGTCCCGGACGCGGCAAAGGATCTTCTGGCGGCCCTTTACCTGACGTACTGGGCTGAGAGCGCCGGTGAGCGCAGGAGCTTCGCTGAGCACCTGCATGCCAACGAGCTGGCCTACGCCAAAGAGGAGCCCCGTCCCATGACGGAGGAAGAGTATCAGGCGTTCCTTAAGGACTTCGACGACTGGAACGACCTGTTCGGTCCCATACCGTTCTGGGCACAGAGCCGGGGCTGGCAGCCGGAGAGGTGCTTTGAGATCGCCCCGGATGATGAAAGCTCCCACCTGACTGCCTGGGACGTCGGTCTCAAGGAGGTCTATGTGACCCGGGAGCAGCGGGAGGCGATCCTGAAGGAGGCGCAGCAGTGGGTGCTCGTCGCTGACACGGAAGAAGAGGAGACCCTCTACTGGCACGACAACGACAGCTCCAGCTGGTCAAGCACCGAGGAGATCGAAGACTTTTATAAACGGGCGGTGGTCGTAAAGGACGGCCATTTCTACGGCGCGCTGGTAAATACCGAGCTTCGCGCCGGGATGGGCCTTTCGGTGTACCGGGACGAGGAGTACGGGATACTCTTCACCGACGGGACCAAGGCCGGAAGGACCTACGAGCATGAGTCCCGCTCAAGCGACGAATCGTCATATTCAAAGACCACGACGTACACGCTGAAGAAAAAGTGAGCGGAGGGACCGCATAAAAAGGCTTTTAGGGAACATTTTCGCCGGATCGCGCGAGAAATGTTTCCTATTTTTTATTGAAACCCGATGATCCGGGCAGGTCCCCTTCGATAAATCAAGATACCCAGGAAATGATCAAGCAGCAAAAGGAAAAGAATATCCAGCCCGTCATCGGGGCCGAAAAGGTCGAAAAGACAGAAGTGAATATAAAAATAGATAACGAGGATCTGAAGGGCAGCGGCATCATACCCATGTAGGGTCCCTCGGGATCGAAATATCAAAGGAGGGGCCCGAAAGCTCCTCCTTTTTTCAAAGGCGGTCGTTTTTTGTTGGACATCTGTTGGACACCTATCGTTTAAATATAGTACATAAACTAACGTGATGGTCCATACGCAGTCCGCGGCCCGGGTCCGCGTCTACTGCATCAGCTTTTATCAAAGGAGAAAAAATGCCTAAGCATACATCTAGAGAATTCGCAGGTCAGTTTACCTATGCGTATGCGAAATGGGACGGCACCGACGCCACCCTGAAGAACAGCGATGCAAAGAGCCTAGAGTACCTCTATTCAACCCTCGGCTACCATATCGACGAGTCCAAGGGACCCAAAAGCCAAGAGCTCCTGGATCTGTACAATAAGGTCGAAGACTTCCGCTACAAGACGAAGGAATGCGCCGAAAAGATCAATGAGGGCAATTATACTTCCCAGGACCTGGATCATGATCAGGATGAACTGGGCCTGATGGCTGCCGGGGTCTTTCAGGGGATGCAGAAACTCAAGGGCGATGAAGCCAAGCTTGTGAGCAAATACCTGAAAGAATGGAACGAGATGAAGACCGACGGAGCGCAGAAGGTGATGCACGCCTCGGGAAAGGTCCAGTCAGCAGCGGACTGGATCGACGTATACAAGGCAAAATGGCTGAAAGGCGAGATATCCAACCAGGAATATACTGCCTTCACCCTGGCGGCAAGGCAGATGAGCAACGCCGTCTACGGAAAACGGGCGAACATCGATAAGCACAAGTTCTCTGATATAGAGATCAAGAATCACGCAGCAAAGCTCATTAGCAGCCCGGAATTCCGGGAATACAGCAAAACGCTCTCAAATATCCCCAAAGAGACCATCAAGCACGGCCACGGGGGCGACCTGGAGCGCACCTTCGAGGACTTCCTCAAGAAGAACCCTCCCGAAAAGCCTCTGGATTTTGACCTTCACGGAAGATACGAGAAGTTCCTTCTGCCCAAGCGTCAGGCAGCGGCGGACTGGGTCGACGTGACCTACGATATGGCAGGCGTCGACATCCCCGCCCCCAAGCTGGTCTCTGATCCCGCGAACTACAAGAGCTACGACGAATACATCAAGAAGAATGCCGGCAAGGTCACCGGCGCGAAGCTGGCCTCCGCCGCGAAGATGGCCGCCGCGGGCACCCTGGCGGTGACGAAGCCCGAGCAGCCCTTCGACAAGAAGGTCTTCGACAAGCAGACCCAGGCGTATATCAAGGATCCCGCCTTCCGCCTCGCGGTGGCGGATCCCGAAAGCATGGAGCTCCTCAATAAAGGCGACGTGGTAAGCTTCAACAAGAACTTCGAGGTCGTCAAGGCTGCGGCGTACAACATGCTCGACGCCAAGGACGAGTTCCGCATCGACGGTTATCCGGCGGACTCCCTTGAGAGGCTGGAAGAAAGAGCCGAGGAGAATCCGGACCTCAAGCCCGTGACAGAGAGCGTCCGCGCCCTGTTCGACGGCAAGCAGACCGAGGAAAAGGTCATGACCGCCCTGGGCAATATCGTAAAGTATCAGGACGCCCATGCCTCCGACAACGCGACCCACATGGGCAAGGACCTCAACGATACCGTGAGGCTCATGCACGAGCTGACCAAGGGCAGCCCCTATCTCAACACCCTGGTGGACAAGCAGATAAATAAGATCAACGAGAGCCGCGGGATGACTCCCAATGACGGGAACTTCCTGACGAAGGATTTCATCGCCAAGGAAGGCATCGAAAACGAGAAGAAAGCCGAGCAGGAGCTGGGCATCGGCAAGCAGAATGAAGAGGTCGTCGAAGAAGGACACGACGTACACAACGAGGGATTCATCGCCGAGTCCCCGAAACATCTCCTCAAATAACGGACAAATAACACGACCAGCGGGAGGACCTTCGGGTCCTCCTTTTTTCGCGCTCCGCTGGACATCTTTTCGCGCTCCGCTGGACATCGGCCGCGCGGGAGGTTATTATCGATAGGTGGGGGCCGGTTTAAAGCGGGTCTCCTCCCCGGGTCGGAGTCGGAACGCATGTTATATAACGCATCTCGCAGAACCCTTTCCCGTTGGAATTTCAACCTTTGCGCAGAACAAGGAGAAACGCCATGGACCGCAGCTTTACAGCAGAAGACGTCAGACAGGCCTACGAGAGGATCAGGGGCTACGTCTACCGCACTCCCCTTGAGGAGTCCATCTACCTGGGCAAAGACGGCCGCAGGTACTTCTTCAAGCTCGAATCCGCCCAGACGGTCAAGAGCTTCAAGATCCGCGGCGCCCTGAGCCGCATGACCATGCTGACCGAAGATGAGCGCCGCTGCGGAGTCGGCACGGTCTCGTCGGGCAACCACGGTTCGTCGGTGAGCTACGCGGCGAAGCTCCTGGGGATCGAGCGGGCCGTGATCATCGTCCCTCAGGGGACGCCGGAGGCGAAGATCCGCAGGATCCGCTTTTACGGCGGCGAGGCCCTGATCATGGGAAAGGACTACGACGAGGCCCACGTGATCGGGATGGAGTATCTTAAGGAGAACGGCCTGACCTACATCGATCCGTATTACGACGATCCCATGATCTACGGCGGCCAGGGCACCATCGCCCTTGAGCTCCTGGAGCAGCAGCCCGACATCGACACCATCGTCTGCCCCATCGGAGGAGGCGGCCTGATCACCGGCATCGCGGTGGCGGCAAAGTCCATCAAGCCGGACGTCCGCGTCATCGGGGTCCAGACCGAGGCCTGTCCCGCCATGATCGCCGCCCTTCGGGACAAGGTCTTCTACGAGGAGTACCCGGTCACCGGCGATTCGATCTGCGACGCTCTTCTCGGCGGCGTCGGGGCACTGAGCTACAGGATGCTCCCCGGGCTTCTCGACGACATCATCGAGGTCCGCGAGGAGACCATCAGAAAGGCCGTCAAGCACATGGTCCTGAACGAAAAGTTCATCGTCGAAGGCGGCAGCGCCACCACCCTCGCCGCAGTGATGGACTTCCCCGGGCGGGTCGGCGGCACGAACGTCGCCCTGATCATGAGCGGCGGCAACATCGACGGCGAGCTGCTGAAAAGGATCATTTGCGAGTAGGCTCCGCGGCGCCCTATTTCAGCCCGTATATCCAGCATATCTGCTGTCTGATCAGCGAAAGATCGATCCCGCCGGCCGCGTCGTCGAAGGTGAGCAGCAGATTCCTGCCCGGGATGATCCCGCTGCTCATATAAAGCTCCAGCTTGTATCTATTATCTCTTATGTATGATTCGTCGCTCCTGCCCCAGTGTTCATGGTAGATGACCGCTCCGTCGCGGCGTATACCGGTGAAATCCGGCGAGACCTGCCCCTTCCATGTACTGAAGACCTCATCGAAATGGAACGGGATGCCCAGTTCAAGGTAGATCGCGGCGATCGCCGCCTCGGATTTCGATCTTGTCATGAAGCCACCCGCGGCTCTGTGGACGAGATTCTCCGGCGCCTTCGTATTTGCCCGATACGGGCTTTCGGCCCACTCTGCCGCGTCGCCGTCATAACTGAGCATCAGCGGCTCCGGTGCGATGCTGCCGTCAAATACCGGCTTCAAAGCGGCGGCTTCGTGTTTTCCGCACAGCCATTCCCCGGGGAGCAGCTCGAAATGCCTGGGAAGCGCCCGGCAGACTGCTTCGAATGAAAGGTCGGGCATCGCCGCGAGTGATCCGGTCAGCTGCTGCTCGGTCTGGTCCAATCTTCTTCGATATTCGAGAAGAAATGCCTTGCGGGCAAGCTTTTTCATGGTCTGCAGGTCTCTTCCCACGGCTTTCATGATCCTTTTGCCGGATAACCAACGTACCTGAAAGTACGTGATCCGCGCCTTCCCGTTCGTTGATATCATCAGAGCCCCTCTGGGCATACGTTTCAGTTCGTTGTTAACTGCATTCAGTTCTGAGCGTATTTCACTTAACAGCATTTCCGCTGATGTGATCATTTTTATCGTATCCTCCGATCGGCTTGTGATTTATAACCATATATTACCAATTATCCCGCGCTATTTCAACCATTATTTTCCAGTTTCAGCGTTTCTGCTACAGAAAAAGGAGATTACTTTGCCGCACCCGGCAAATTCGTTAACTCTTCTCTTATATTCAGCAGGAGGAGTTAATAAAGAGGCAGATCAAATCTTTCAGCGGCAAAAGAGATCGACGAGCCCTGCATTTTTGTTAACTCATAGTTTGATACAACCAGAGCGAGTTAACAGCAGGACAGAACAAATCATTTGAGACCAAAAGCACGGCGCAGGACTCAGCATGATCGTTAATTCGCTCCCCTTATTCAGCGGAAGGAGTTAACAAAAAGGCAGATCAAATCCTTCAGCGGCAAAAGAGATCGACGAGCCCTGCATAAATGTTAACTCAAAGTCTGCTGCAACAAGAGCGAGTTAACAGCAGGACAGAACAAATCGTTTGGGGCCAAAAGCGCGGCACAGATCCCGGGAATTTGAAGAAAATGACCGTCCCAGAGGGACGATATCCCGAAGTGTCCGTGAAAAAGACCGTAATCCAGTCAATTGCCTACGCATACTTTGAAGCCTTGCCCCGGTCTGCTATAATCAGAACGAAGATGAAAACGCGAAAGGGACCCCAAAACGAGGGGACAGATCCTTCGAAGAACACGCATCCGCGGGAAATGACTTGCCTGCGTGTTCAAATGGCAAAGCGAAAAACCGGCGGCAACATCGACGGCGAACTGCTGAAAAGGATCGTTTGCGAGTAGCGTCACATAAAAACATCAACATACAAGGAGGAACACATGGAAAGGATCAACGCTTGGACCACATATTCGGAAGACGACGTGAAGAAGGTCACGGGGCTGGGCGAAAGGTACAAGGCCTATCTTGACAGGAGCAAGACCGAACGGGAATGCACCAGGGAGACCATCCGCCTGGCCGAAAAGGAAGGCTACAAGGACCTCTGCAAGGTCAAGAGCCTCAAGCCTGGCGACAGAGTCTACGTCAACACCATGGGCAAGGCGGTCCAGCTCTTCATCATCGGCAGCGAGCCCCTGGAAAAGGGCCTCAACATCATCGGAGCCCACATCGACAGCCCCAGGCTGGACGTCAAGCAGAACCCCCTCTACGAGGATTCCGACCTGGCCTATCTCGACACCCACTACTACGGCGGCGTCAAGAAGTACCAGTGGGTCGCCCTGCCCCTCGCCCTCCACGGCACCGTGGCGAAGAAGGACGGCACCTGCGTCGACATAGTCATCGGCGAGGACGAGACCGATCCCGTGGTCGGCATCTCCGACCTGCTGATCCACCTGTCCGGCGACCAGCTGCAGAAGAAGGCCAGCGTGGTCATCGAAGGCGAGGCTCTGGATGTCATCGTCGGGAGCAAGCCCCTCAAGGACGCCGAGAAGGACAAGGTAAAGGCGGCGGTCCTGGAGATACTGAAGGAAAAGTACGGCATCGAAGAGGAGGACTTCCTCTCGGCCGAGATCGAGGCGGTCCCCGCGGGCAAGAGCCGCGACATGGGCCTGGACCGCAGCATGATCACCGGCTACGGCCACGACGACAGGGTCTGCGCCTACGCCGAGGTCGAAGCGATGTTCGCGGTCAAGGGCACCCCGAAGTACACCTGCTGTTGCATACTCGCCGACAAGGAAGAGATCGGAAGCGTCGGCGCCACCGGCATGAGAGCCAGGTATTTCGAGAACGCGGTGGCCGAGATCATGGACCGCTGCGGCTGCTACAGCGAGCTCTCCCTGCGCCGCGCCCTCACCGCCTGCAGGATGCTGTCCTGCGACGTCAGCGCGGGCTACGACCCCTCCTACGCCGAGGCCTTTGAAAAGAAGAACGCAGCCTTCCTGGGCAGAGGCGTCTGCTTCAACAAGTACACCGGGTCCCGCGGCAAGAGCGGCAGCAACGACGCCAACGCCGAGTTCATGGGCAGGCTCAGGGCCATCATGGACGGCGCCGGCGTTGCCTTCCAGACCGCTGAGCTGGGTCGCGTGGACAAGGGCGGCGGCGGCACCATCGCCTACATCTGCGCCCTCTACGGCATGGAAGTCATCGACAGCGGAGTCCCCGTGCTCTCCATGCACGCCCCCTGGGAGGTCATCAGCAAAGCCGACCTCTACGAAGCCGTCAAGGGGTACAACGCCTTCCTGCTGAATGCGTAAAGGCGGTCAGGATCTAAGAAATAATGCAGCCCTCCGGATGGTCCGGAGGGTTGGTTTTTTTCGCTTCGGCGGCATCCATAGTCCCGTTTTTTACCCACATCGCAGTGTATCATGGTATCAGAAGAACGCGAGAGGAGGAAAAACAATGGACAGGATCTATTTCACCATCACCGGCACCAGCCACTACTACGGCCTGGATTTCATCAAGGAGGGCATGAAGGTCACTCTGATCAAGGAGCCCGACAACAAGGCGGACCGCGAGGCCATCAAGGTCGAGATGGAGGGCCTGGACACCGTCGGCCACGTCGCCAACAGCCCCTATACCGTGCTGGGCAGGAGCTTCAGCGCAGGCCGCCTGTACGACAAGATCGGCGACACCGCCTCGGGCACCGTGCTCTACATACTGCCCAACGGCGTCCTCTGCAGCCTGGATATGGAGATGGCCGGGGATGCCGGCGAAGACGCCCCTGACGAGGGATCAAAAGACAGCAGCACACCCGACGACCGCTGGGACCGCTTATTCAGTCCCGTAGATATCCTGAAGGATGAGACAATATAATTGACCCTTCTGCATGCTCTTCTGCAGAATAAAGACAGTATGTAGTAGAGCACAATCAAGGATAGAAAAACGTATTCAGGTCAGATATTCGAGCAGAGGGTAGAAAACCACTCCTGTTTTTGCTCATAAAAAGCAAAAGCAAGAGTGTATGGCATTTGATGAATTCTTTTTAGTGATTTTTACGGCACTTTTTAAAAGTGTCGTTTTTTATAATTTGTAAAAAACACGCCATGCAACTAATTTCAATTATATAAACTTTTGTTTACAAACGAGGTCGTTTAGAGTATATATTTAATTGCAATAATAGTAACTATAGCGCAGAACATTCCATTATACCCATTGCTGTTTTTACTGATGTGTTTGTGAAAGCTGCTTTACACAGATCACAGCAATGGGTCGGTTTAATACATGGAAAAGGAGAAATATATGAAATGTCTAAATTGTGGAGCTGAACTAGAGGAAGGCGTACGATTTTGTCGTGAATGCGGCTTCAGAGTCGTTTCGACAAGCAAACGCCTTTGCATAAATTGTAATAAGGAACTGCCTGAAGGTGCTAGGTTCTGCCCAGAATGCGGTGCCGAAAACAGCGAACCGAAGAGAGATTACTATCAGTCCAGTATTTATAAGGAAGTTCAAAGTAAAACAGGAAAATCGGATTTCATCCCAGCTGTTCCTTTTAATGAATCACAAAAGAGTGGGTCCTATTCCTCAAATCAATCATATTCTAAGGCCGACTTTTCTATAAATCAAAGAGGATCTTCTCCTATAAACGTCATAGAAAAGCGCCACAAAAAACGACTAAAAATCATAGCGATCGTATTCGTTGCTTTAGGACTATTATCAACTCTTTTTGACAGTCCTAAACCAGAAGAATCAAGAATAGCAAATCCAGAAAACAACAATGCAGTAACTGAAAACGTAATAGACGCCAATTTCAGCATCGAAAAAGGGCTGGAATACACTTACCTTAGCGATGAAAGGAATCTATATTTAGCAAAGGCAGTTTCTGATTCCATAATAAAAATCGAACATTGGAGCAAAATCTTATCTTCAGAAGATTTGTCATATTCAGAGGATGTCGGAGTCTTCAAGATAAACAATACAGAAACTAAATTCAACTGGTTAGATGATGAACATACAGCTTTTTCTCTTTTCTTCAAAGATGAGAACAATTACAATGAAAATGGGGAAGTGCCTCGGGTTTTTTGTGTCAATATAGGGAATGATGAGTACAAAGGTAGTGTTTTTTTCGATCAGATAACGTGCTATACTTATCGGAACGATGATACGCATATTTACAGGGCGATACCATTATCTGATAACGTTTTTAAGATCGAATGCTGGTCTGAGTCTGTCTTCAATAAGGGCCTCCGTTACAATAGAGATTGGTGTGTAATAGATTTACAGCATAACGATGTAGAGTTCGAATGGACTGATGATGAAAAAACATCATTTACCATAACAGCACAAGATAAGGGAAATAGCATTTATTGGAAAGACAAGAGGCTCGTTTTATTTGAATTATATAATAAAGATGCAGAGCACCCCAACGTCTATAGCTATTTGAATGTCTATAAAGAACAATTGGCACATTCTGAAGGAAGTTCAAAAACGGTTTTGGGAGATACGACGGAGGATATGCGCCCTGAAAGAACTGTGGATTCATGTAAGCAAATTGTCATAGGTTTATATCGGGTCCAGGTTCCGAACTATTGGGATCATGATAAGTCCGTTGATTATTACAGAGCTTATGCAGAAAGAAACGGTAAAATCGCAATGCTTGAGGGATCGTCAGATCTGGACGAGAATGATCCTGTAGGATTTGATTGGCTTGATACCGAAGAAGAGACAAATGAGGCTATCCAGGCATTTTTTACTGGCATGGAAAAAAACGACCAAGCCAAAGATTTTGATTTGATAAGTACTGAGGTCTTGGAAACAGAAAGCATTAAAGGGGTATTGTGGCATTATCGATTTGTTTTTCAGGATATTCCGGGTGATGGTTATACTTTTATGTTTCCATCAGAGGAGAACAACCACTGGGTAGTTATATCATGCTTATATTCAGATAATACGGCATACAAGTATAACGATAGCTTCAGGGAAATCCTGTCTGCGATACAAAAGATTAGTCCGGACGAGGCTGTGACACCAAGATCTGCTTTTTCTTTTAAGTATGACGATTACAAAATTGTTCAAGATGAATTGATGGCGTCAGGGTTTTCCAATATCTCAACAGAACCTCGCTATGATATCGTGTGGGGAATTACTCCTGAAGGTCAAGTCGCTGGTATTTCTATTGATGGAGTGAGCGATTTCGAAGAAGGCGACATATTTAAGAAAGATTCACCGATTATCATTACATACCATATGAAAGAGGAAAATGATCCAAACAGGCAGACGGAGCCAAAGCCTTCAGCATCTGAAGATATAAAGAAAGCTGAAGAGGAAAACGAGAAAAAAAGCACGAGCGAAACCGAAAAAAAGACCAATTCATCTGTTTTGTACTATTCGACTAATACTAAAGAAACGGTAAAACAAGGCAATTCGGGAGTTTATTCTTATAAATTAAGTGGGATTAATTATGACATTTATTATATCATAGACTTCGATGCCGGTTATGTCTATTACTTCACTGAGGGTAATGGAAGTGGAATTTGTGATCGAGTGAAGATCGTTTCTGGAGATCTGAATGATGTGCTTATAATAACTTATCATGAGGATGGTTCTGTTTGGTCCTACGGACTTCATTTCAAGTGGAAGAATCAACCGGATAGAATCGTACAACAAGATGAAGATGGTTATGAATTTGAATTCCAGGCAACAGATCTTAAAGAAGCTCTGGAATTAAGGGACCAGAAAACAATGGTCGATTATTAGCATTATACTATTGTTTTAGGAATCACAGGTTGACTTTGACGTAATAGTTAAGCTAAAAAACTGGCCCCATTATTCTTCCTTCCCCTTTGACAGTTTTATCCTTGATATCTCAAGTGTTTGTAGAACCTTTATAATTCCACATACTAACTACACACCGATAGTCCCAAAACACCGCAGATCAACGCTTGAATAGTTTGGATCATAAGACTCCCCCCTCCTGGAATGGGAGGGGGAGTTGGTTAATCAATTGATGGAAGCTTAAAGTCGAAGAAAATATCTTCCGGAGCTTCATTATCCATCGGGACCCTGAATAAATGGGCCCCGTTAGCCTTTTTTGAGCCTTCTATGTATTCCATCTTTCCCGTTCCAATGAATGTGAACGGTAGCTGGATGCCATCCTCATTGTCGACCTTTCGGACAAATATATATATCTTCTTGCTGTTTTTCAGTTCATTCAGTTCTCTTGCACTGACATTTGATACAGTCTCCCACTGGAAGGTATTCGGATCAATATATCCGTCAGCATATTTCAGTTCATCCTTTGTTGAATTTGCTTTTATTACAGTTACATAAGCGTAGACTATACCATCATAAATTTTAGTTCCAAGCATTATATCTTTGGGGTTATTTAAAAGAAGTTGCTGGACCTGCTCCTTTCTGTATTTCCCCCAGAGCTTAAAGATATCTGCCTCGTTGAAGTCTTCAAACTCTGCCTCATATTTGCCAATTCCATATTCAAGAAGGTCCTGCATATATTCGTTGAAGATCACATCCTGCCTTAGATCGCCCTTTAAGGACAAACTGGTATCATCCTTATCGAAGAAATCAGTCTTCTCCATATAAAACAGAGCGTGATTGTAGGAGACATCACTGTATTCTCTGGAATTGACTTTTACATAATGCGAAATCTCTTCAAGACTGCATTTTCCTGCATGCATGAACAGGCTCTGAATTATCAGATACTCATATGGGCGGACGATCGGGAGCATTTCCGACACGTATTTTATAAATGCCTCCTGCTTTTCATCAAATGAAGGCAGATCCTCTTCGCCTATTGCCTGCAGAAAACCATAGTATGAGGAATTCTTTTTGTTGTTTATCTTCGACTGCATAAACTTTATGAGGTCAGGTGCATAATCATTATTTAAATAATCCACATGCTTGGGATATGACGCTGAACTGATATATTTTTTAAAATTCAAATAGTCCTGAGCGAGATACTGTTTTGTATTAAAGTTTACATTATCGATGTAAGAAAGAATCTCCTTCTTGCTGAGTTCATCAATATTGATCTCAACTCCGTAGTTATTAAGTCCAATACTTCTATAGTTATACTTTACGAGTTCTGCTACTAGATTCTTCTCTACTACAAAGTTCTCGGAAAGATTACCAAGAGCAAATGCAATCTGCACGCTGCGCTTATAATCATTTCCGATAAAATCCAAAACCGTTACATATTTCTTTCCTTCGTATTTTCTCAGTCCTCTTCCAAGCTGCTGAATGAAAATCGTCTGAGAATCAGTAGGTCTTAAGAACAGGACCATATTGACCCCGGGAATATCAACGCCTTCGTTAAGGATGTCTACAGTAAACAGGATCTCCAGATCTGCAGAATCGTCCTGCAAATCCTTATATGCTCGAATTCTTTCTCCGACTGTATTTTTTCCTGTAAGATACTGAGTTTTATAATAATCACCCATCGCCTGGGACATTCTTATCGCATGCGAAATGTCGCGACAAAATGCCAGAGCCTTAAGTTTTTGCTCTGGCTGCCTGTGTATTTCAATCATTTGATAGATAAAATCACAGTGCTTTTCGTCTGAAAACTGCTCAACGAATTTATGCCCTTTTGTCTCCTTGACTCCATATTCTATGAGATCATCGCGAATCCCATAGTATTTAAACGGTACGACGAGATCATTAATTATCGCATCCCTAAGTCGCAATTCATATGGGACATTATCTCCGAAAAGGCTGAATACATCCTGACCGTCCATTCGCTCAGGTGTGGCTGTTATTCCGAGCAGGAATTGAGGTTCAAAGTAATCTATGATCTTTCTGTAGGTCTCTGCTGCAGCATGATGACATTCATCAATTATGATGTAATCCCATGCGTGTTTATCAAATAACTCAAGAGAATTCGCCATTGTTACATTGGTCGAAAAGACAAAATCGGCTCTCTCTTCCTTGAATTCTCCGTTAAAAACACCATAGGTTCGATCATTGCCAAATACCCTTTGGAAAGTTTCAAAGGATTTCATGAGTATCGAACCTTCATGGACTATATATAAAAGCCTTTGAGGTGCAAAATTTAGGGCATCGAATGCGGCAAGAAAGGTTTTGCCCGAACCTGCAGAAGCAGTTATCAATGCCTTCGATGCTCCCATTGCTCTGACACGGTTAAGTTCCTTAAGGGCCCTTCTCTGCATATAATTCGGTTTAACCTCTGAGTTTGCAACATCATAATCCATATCCCATCTTTCAATGGAATAGTAAAGATGAGTTTTGTACTCCTCGATCAAATCGTTGGATAAGGCATAGGTCTTATCCCAGAGAGCATCAAACTCAAATTTTGCAGCTTCGTATGTGCCGCCGTCCTCTTCGATTACAGAGACATCCCATTCAATATTTTTGAGCAGGGCATAAACCGTTATATTTGAGGAGCCGACCAAGAGTTCTTTTTGATTGTCAAATTCAAAGAGATATCCCTTGGAATGAAAACCAACTGCATTACCGTTTTGATCCCGAAAACTGTGATTGTCCAAATGACAGGCAAAATTCGAAGGATATCTGGTCTGAAGGTCATAGAAGAACCTCAATGAATCGATATCTGTAAAATTCTGATAAGTAGAAGTTATCAGCCTTCCCCGAGCCCCTCTTGCCAGTGCAGATTCTATATTTGGTGCAAGAAGCTTAAGTCCTGCCTTTTTTATAAAGCTGACTGAAAAATCAAAAGACTTGCAAGTATCGATACTTCTCTTCAGTTTATCGATAAATTTCGTTTCGGTATAATTCGTGAAGAAAGAGTTCCCCATTTCATTCTCCGTTCTTTAAATAAACAGAAGCCTGCGTTATCTTTAGTGATATTTCAACAACTAACAAGGACAAGGTGTTTTCGTGATCCAAATACACTTTTTCATTGTGCCCTACTGTTCTCGTTTTTTCCACCATTTCCGTCGAAAATCAGTTACCAGAGCCCGATTATTCTAATAGTCTGATTTTTCCGCTCAATTCTAATAATTCTCCACCTTTTCCGGCGGAAATTCAGTTAATTTTCACTCACGAAGCGGAATTCCGGTGAACAAAGTGAAATTCGCCGAAGGGCGATCTTCGTTTATATCCCGATGTCCGCATCTGGAAGATTTCTGCGGATCCATTCCACTATTTTTTCAAAAGGACTATCCTCATAGATCGTTCCGAGTGATCCGTCTATTCTTGGCGGATCATCATGAGTAAAGTATGAATACTTCAGTCTCCAACCATCTCGATATCCCCTATCGCGCTTTTTTAGGTCTTCTTCTGAAAGTTGTTCAAAATCTCGAAGCAAGGCAATTTCAGAATATGACAGTAGTTCATCAAACGCGTCACTATCTTTAAGATCATAAAACTGCTCTTTGACCATTTGCGTATTTATGATCGTCTTGCGAACTGTCACCGTACGACCGATATAATCGATCGTTGTGTTGTAAGTATATTCAACAGAATCGGTATACCACGGACAGAACTGTATTTGCCATATGTACTTTTTATGATCGAATATCTGTTGCATATCGACCGCACCTTTATCTAGTGTCTGACGATTTCAGAAACCAACTCGCCGAACTCCTCCGCCCAGCGGTCGGCTTCTTCCCTCGAGCGGAAGATGTGGATCTCTTTGCCGGCGCCGAGGCGGTCCAGGGCGCGGTAGATCCCGGGCAGCTGGGTCCTGGGGAAGTCCTCGATCCACTGGCGGAATTCGGGGTCCAGCTCCTCTTCGGTCCAGGGCAGGTCTTCGCGGGGCCTGCCGATGCGCTCCCTGGCGCCTTCAAGGCAGGCGGCGGCGGGCAGGTCGAGCAGGAACACGGTGTCGCAGCGCTCAAGGCGCTTTTCGAGGGTTCGGCCGTAGTTGCCATCGATGATCCAGCGGTCCTCGGCGAGGACGCGGTCCAGCCTTTGGTCGAATTCGGCTTCCGTTATGGTGGACCGGTCCGGCAGGTGCCAGATCATATCCAGGTGGTGGAGGGGCAGCCCGGTCAGGTCCCTGAGCCTTCGGGCGAAGGTGCTCTTGCCCGCGCCGGGGCATCCGATGACGATGATCCGCTCCATGGTCAGCGCTCCTTTCCGGCGGGGCTTCCGCCCTTTTGGGGTATCCGCGCCAGGGCGGGACGGCCCATCCCGAGCCAGGCGCCCTCGGCCATGTATTCCATCGCCCAGGCGGCCAGAGGCTTCATATCGCGGGGCCGGGACCAGGTCTTGGTCTTGGGGTCGTAGACGCGGCCGCTGTTGGGATAGACGGCGATGGGAAGGCCGCTGCTTGCCCTGAGCTCCCTGATCAGCGGACTGACGAACTGCGGGGCTGTGCAGTTGACGCCGATCATCCTCAGGTGGGGGAAACCTTCGGCAAAGGCTCCGGCGCAGTCCCTTACGGGCTTTCCGTCGTTGATCCTTAGGGCGTCCCTGCACGAGAAGCTGACCCAGTAGTCCGCGCCCAGGGACTCGGCGATGCGGGCCTCGAGCAGGGCTTCTCTTAGGGACGGCTGGGTCTCGATGAGCAGCATGTCGGCTCCGGCTTCGCAGAGGATCTCCATGCGGCGGCGGTGGAAAGCGGTCAGGGCGTCTTCGCTGACGTCGTAATCGCCCCGGTATTCGGAGCCGTCGGCAAGATAGGCCCCGTAGGGACCGACGCTGGCAAGGCAGAGGGGGAACGGCCTGCCTGAGGCTCTGCCTTCTTCCTCCCACCAGCGGCTGCGGGCGCTCTGAAAGAGGCTGACCGAGCGGGCGATCAGATCCTCCGCCTCTTTTTCGGAAAAGCCCCGCTCCACAAAACCGGGGATGCTCGCCTGATAGCTGCAGGTGATGCCGCAGTCCGCCCCCGCCCTGAGGTAGTCCAGATGGACCTGCTCCACCAGGGCCGGCTCCTGCGCCAGGACCCTGGCGGTCCAGAGCCTGTCCGAGAGCTCCGCCCCCAGCTCCTCGAGGGCGGTGGACATGGCGCCGTCTATTATCATTACCCCGCTCCGGGCGAGGATCTCTTCAAGTTTCGGTGTGTTCATGGGTGCTCCTGTTCGTTTTTTATATTTTATCATGAAGCCGCGGATCTGAACATCGGCAGATGCGGGCGGGACGGGCGCTGTGTTCATTCGGCCACAGTCGAGTCGGTCGGGGCCGAGTAAAATGCTTATATATGTTTGCAGTCCTGGTCCTTGTGCCCGGTCCGATAAACACGAAAAATTTGACGTCTATACTCAGTTTTTCGGGGTATACGCGCAAAGTTTGACGTGTTTTGTCCGGACGGCGGGACGATCATCCTCCGACATGCCGGTTTGAGTTGCATTCGGCGTTCCGACATGATATATTATTCGCCGTCCCGCGTGCCTTCGGGCGGCGGGCGGAATATCCGTGAGTTCGGGACCATCCTCACGTAAAACAAAACTAAGGAGAAACTGAATATGAAAACAAACACCAAATTCCTTGCGTCGGCGGGGATCATCGCGGCGGTCTACATCGCGCTGACCTTCGTCTTCGCGCCCATCTCGTTCGGAGAGGTGCAGCTTCGCGTCGCCGAGGCCCTGACCATCCTGCCCGTGTTCACTCCGGCGGCGGTCCCCGGGCTGTTCGTGGGATGCCTGCTGGGCAACCTGCTGGGAGGAGCGGTCCTTCCCGACGTGATCTTCGGGAGCCTTGCCACTCTGGTCGGTGCGTACTTCACCAGAAAGCTGCGCTTTGCCAGGCCCTGGATGGCGACCATCCCGCCGGTCGTCGCCAACACCCTGGTCGTGCCCTTCGTGCTGAAGTTCGCCTACGGCGTGGACCTGCCGATCCCCTTCATGATGCTGACGGTCTGCGCGGGCGAGATCCTCTCGTGCACCGTTCTGGGGCTGGTCCTCTACTACGGCCTCGAAAAGCGCAGGACCGCGGTCTTCGGGAACGCGCAGTAAATCAAACGCAGGATAAAAAAACGCCGCTTCGGGCTCTCTGCCCGGGGCGGCGTTTTGTGTTGCGATATTATCGGTCCGGTGCGGGAGCTTCACGGCCGGGATGCCGGGTGCGGGAATTACTGCGGCCCCGAATAACGGCCTACAGCCTATTGTCTCCGGCGGCGAGGCCGGCAGTCATGACCGCGAGGCTTGCGGCGACTCCGAAGAAGACCGGATCGCAGGGAAGGACCACGGCCCCGGTCATGTTCAGCACTCCCAGCACGAAGGTGAGGAGCGACGAGATGGCGATGGACGCGGTGACCCAGTTCTCTTTGATGTCCCTGCGGCACCAGAGGGCCATGCAGAGGGGAACGAAGACGGTGCAGCCGCGCAGTCCCATGCTCATGAAGGCGAACCTGAGGATCACGTCGCCGATGGGAAGGCTGGCGGTGATCACGGCGGCGGCCAGGACGATGAGGATCAGGGGCCTGGTGTAGGACCTGTCCTTTGCGATGAGCTGGCGGTCGATGACGGTGGAGATGCCGAGGGCAAGGCCGGCGCCGGTGCCGACGGCCGTGAGGAAGAGGGTCCCCAGGCAGATGCCGCCGACGATGCCGGGAAGTCTCGAATAGTTGAGGATGAACTCGGTGAGGGCGGTCCTGGTGACGAAGGTCTCCGGATCGGGGACGGCGGTCCTCATGTAGAGGCCGACCAGGATGCCGAAGATGCCCAGAAGCGGCGCGAGGACCGAGCTGATGTAGCCGCTGAGGCGGGCATCCCGGTCGGATCTCGCGGCGAGCAGGGCCTGCATGTAGGTCTGGGTGGTGATCATGCCGAGGATCAGGGAAAGTCCCGCGCCCAGGTCGGTCCCGGCTCCCCTGCAGAAGAGGCTGCCGTAATGGCGGCCGGTCTCCAGGGTGAAGCGGCTGACGGTGTCCAGGGTGCCGGAGACCCCGCCCATCCGGGTCAGGGCGATGGCTCCGCAGACCGCCATGGATCCGTAGAGGAGGACGGTCTTGAGGATCCCGACGACTCCCGCGCCTTTGGTGCCGCCCAGGCCCACGTAAAAGGCCATGACGACGGCTCCTGCGGCGATGGCGATGACTCCGGCGTCGGGGAAGATGACCAGCACGACGGCGGAGCAGGACAGCAGCTGGGAGAGGATGTTTATGAACATGCCCAGGGAGTTGAGGACGCTGGCCGTGGTCCCTGCCCTGTGGCCGTAGCGGTCCGAGACGACGCCGACCAGGGTGGCGGCTCCGGAGGCCTTGACGGGCTGATAAAAGAGGGCCGTCAGGATCAGACAGCCCAGGCCGACCCCCAGGGTGAACCACCAGGCGCTCATGCCGTAGGTGAAGGCCAGCTGGGCGGTGCCGATGGTGGACGATCCGCCGACCACCGTGCCCATAAGGAGGCCGACGGCGACCGGGGTGGAGAGTTCTTTTTTCTTTGAGTGCTTTTCGGAGATGCCTGTCCAGACCGACAGGCCGATGATGGCGGCCAGGGCGATGAGGGCCCCGGCGATGACTGATGTCTGCATGCTTCGCGTTCTTCTTTCGGGTGCGGCAGTTTGTTGGCTCTTGTGGCCGGAGGGCGGGACGCCCGCAGGCCTTTTTCTCAAGAGCCGTAACATTGTACAACGAAAATACGCGGCAGTACACAGAAAAATGCGGCAGACGCGGCGATTTCAGCGCGGGAGAGGCTGCGGGCCGGGGCCACGATCTCAGATGAGAGGGATTGCAGGTGCGGTTTTCGGCGGTAAGGCACGCGGGGCGCGGGAGCAATATCCCAGATGGGAATTGCCCTGTGTTTTATCTTTCGCTGGGCTTGCGGCGCGGTCTTTTCCTTCGCAGTTTTGCCGCACAGTTTTCCTTTTGCGGTCCCTGCCGACCCGTTTTCCCTTTTGCGACGCTGTGGGAACGATATCCTCCAAAAGCCTGATTTTCAGCCTAAGCATTTGTTATATAACATACGTTTTGCTCTTTCCTCCCCTCCTCTCGGTTTACAGATCCCGGGATTCTGAATATAATTACTGTATTATCTGAAGACTGGAGGATGCCGCCGAGGCGGCTGCAGACCATGAACATCTACGGTGCTTTTTCGCTGTTCGCTCTGGTGATCCTGCTCTACTGGATCATCTCTGAGCTCTTCACCATACTGTTCCGCTTCACCGGGCTCCCCGACGAAAGGGCCCGCTTTCAGGTCATGTCCCTGCTGACCGGCTGCGGCTTCACCACCAAAGAGAGCGAGGGCTTCCTCTCCACCAGGTCGCGGAGGCGGCTGGTCCAGATCACCATGCTCTTCGGCTACGTCTTCAACATCACCATCGTGTCGGCCTTCATCAACGTGTTCCTCTCCATGAAGCAGAACCAGGTGCAGAACTTCCTGGTGGGCATACTGTTCCCCGCCGTCATCGTCGCTCTGGTGCTGGTCCTCGCCCGGATCCCCGCGGTCAGGTCCTGGACCGACCGTACCCTTGAGAGGCTGGCGGGCAGGATGGTGGACCAGGGCGCGTCCAACACCGCCATGATCCTCGATTACATCGGGAGCGACTCCATCGTCCAGGTAAATCTCAACCACATCCCCGACGAGCACCGGGGCAAGACCCTCGCAGAATCCAACCTCAGGGCCGAGCAGAACATCATGGTCATGCTGGTGGAGCGCAAGGGCAGTAAGGCTGTCGCGGCAACGGCAGACACGGTTTTCGAACCCGGGGACCGGCTGACCCTTTTCGGCGATTATCTGACAATCTGCAGGGCCTTCGACGCCAGGGAGTATTTCTCCGGCCAGTCCGCGGAGGATGGGGAGAACTGAAAAAGCGCAGGAGCCAAATAGCCGGATCTCACGTCGCCGCCCTCTCCATTCGAAATTCCTTAACATAATTCTCATTTACATAAGCCCGGCTTATACCGGGCTTAATTGTTAACGCTTTATTCATTAGCTCTTAAGTGATATGCTCATGGCGGATCCCGCCCGGTCCTCAAGGCGGAAGGCAGGCTCTCATCCAAGGCCGCGCCCCAATGCCGGCGGCGCTCAGCGCGCGCTTTTCAGGACCTGAGGCGGACGTCCGAAAGGAGGTCCCCATGGACATTTTCACTAAATGCGTTGTGAATGAGAACGCAGTAAGGTCGAGAGAGCTCGGCATCTATCCCTATTTCCACGCCCTTGAGTCCCGCCAGGACGCCGTCGTCCAGATGGAGGGAGCAAGGCGCATCATGCTCGGTTCCAACAATTATTTGGGGCTCACCATCCATCCCGAGGTCATCGAGGCGGGCGTCAAGGCCATCGAACAGTACGGGTCCGGCTGCTCCGGCTCCCGCTTCCTCAACGGCACCCTCCGCCTGCACCTGGAGCTGGAGGACGAGCTGGCCCGGTTCCTCCGGAAAGAGGCCGTCATGACCTTTTCCACCGGTTTTCAGAGCAACCTGGGCATAATCTCCGCCGTAGTCGGGCGCAATGATTACGTCGTCTGCGATAAAGAGAACCACGCCAGCATCTACGACGGCTGCAGGCTCAGCTTCGGCAAGATGGTCCGGTACGAGCACAGCGACATGGACGACCTGCGCAGGGTCCTGGAGAGGATCCCCCAGAGCGCGGGCATACTCATCGTCACCGACGGGGTCTTCAGCATGGGAGGCGACGTGGCGAAGCTTCCCGAGATCACCGCCCTCGCCAGGGAGTTCGGCGCCCGGGTCATGGTTGACGACGCCCACGGGCTGGGGGTCCTGGGCGAAGGCGGAAGAGGCACCGCCAGCTATTTCGGCTTGGAGGACCAGGTGGACATCTACATGGGCACCTTCTCCAAGTCCCTGGCGTCGCTGGGAGGCTACATGGCTGCCCCGGCGGGGATCATCGACTACGTCAGGCACTGCTCAAGGCCCTTCATTTTCTCCGCCTCCATGCCTCCCGCCAACGCGGCCTGCGCCCTCGCCGCCCTGAGGATCCTGGAGAGAGACCCGTCTCTTCCCGAAAAGCTCAGGGCCAACGGCGACCACATGAGAGAAGGCATGAGAAAGCTGGGCATCCCCCACATCGAGTCGGTCACGCCCATCGTTCCCATCTACACCTACGAGCTGATGAGGACAGTCGCCATCGCCAGCGAGCTCTTCGACAGGGGCGTCTACGTGAACCCGTCCCTGCCGCCGGCGACTCCCCCGGGGGGCTGCCTGCTCAGATGCAGCCTGATGGCGTCCCACACCTTCGAGGTCATCGACGAAGCCCTTGAGATCATCAGCCAGGTGCTTGGAGAAGAAAAATGGCAGATGCAGTAAAAAGGACCGCGGTGGTCACGGGAGCCAGCTCGGGGATAGGCTGGGCGGTCTGCGAGATGCTCCTTGAGCGGGGCTGGCGGGTCTACGGCCTTTCCCGCCGGGGGACCGGTCCCGACGGGGTCACGGGACTTTCGGTCAGGCTCACCGACGAGGCTTCGATGCGGAGGATCATGGACGCCATCGCTGAAAAGGAAGGCTCCATCGACCTTCTGGTGAACAACGCGGGAATGGGGATCTCGGGCCCGGTGGAGTTCACCGAGGCCGGCGACGCCAGGGACATCATGGACGTGAATTTCATGGGACAGTTCATCTGCGCCAAGGCGGTGCTGCCCCACATGAGGCGTCAGGGCTCCGGGAGGATCGTCTGCGTCAGCTCGGTGGCTGCGCCCATCGCGATCCCCTATCAGGCCTTCTATTCGGCCAGCAAGGCGGCGGTCAATTCTCTGGCCATGGCCCTGAGGAACGAGGTCAGGGACTTCGGGATACAGGTCACCTGCGTCATGCCCGGGGACGCATCCACCGGCTTCACCAACGCGAGAAAGAAGCAGTCCGCGGGGGACGATATCTACAAGAGGAACGCTTCGGCGGTGGCTGCCATGGAAAGGGACGAGCGGGGAGGCATGAGCCCCGGAGACGTGGCCGCGGTGATCGTAAAGGCCGCCGAGATAAAGCGTCCCGCGCCCTTTTATACCGCCGGGGGGAAATACAAGGTCCTGGCCCTGCTGTTCAGGCTGCTGCCCGCAAGGCTCGCGTA
>JAFRQL010000189.1 GCA_017428655.1 Bacillota bacterium
AGGCTCCCCCTGTCGGTCAGCTTGTTGATGGTGAATTCCGAAACGTCCACGCAGTAGAAATACACCGGTCTGACGGTCCCGTCCCCGGTGACCCTGTAGGACGGAGTCATATTCCCCACCGCGATGGAGTGGAGCATGGTAGCCATGCAGATGACGGTAGTGGCCCTGGAGACCTGCTCCCTCATCCGGTCCTGAGCCTCGTAGACGTTGCCGAAGACCGGGGGAAGCGGCCCGTCGTCCCTGATGGACCCTGCCAGGACGTAGGGCACCCCGCATTTCTCGCAGGTATATATGATGCCGCTGTTTATGTTCTCCTTTTCGATGAACCCGGGGATGCCGCCGCAGGCCTTTACACGGTTGATGGTGTCCAGGTGATTGTAGTGGCCGCCGGGCTGGCTCTGCCTGGTGAAGATGTCCTGACCGAGGGCGGTCCCGAGATACGCGCCTTCAAGATCGTGGGTCGCCAGAGCGTTTCCCGCCAGGACCGCGTCGACGTAGCCGGCCTCGATGAGCTGCGAGAATGCCCTTCTGCAGTCCCCGTCGAAGACCAGGGCGGGTCCCATGACCCATACGATGCGGCCGTGGTCCCTGTCGTAGCGCAGGATGTCGAGGAGCTCGGTGTAATCCCTCGAGAAGGAGGTCTCCCGGGAGCGTCCCCTTCTGAAGGAGAACACGTCGGAGTCGCCCGTCTTGGAGGAAAAACCATCCGGATGGACGTAGATCCCCTCTTCGCAGTTCTCGGTCCTTCCCACGACGACCGGATCGCCTTTTTTAAGGAGCCTGAACTCCCTGACCGCGATGCGTCCGCCCTCATAGACCGGGACGCAGTCCATGCGGCTCTCCTCCGCCAGCAGCCATCTTCCTTCTATCTTAAAGTACTCGGGGAAGATGCTCATGGCGTGGAAGCCCTCGGGAGCGGCTCCCTCCGCCGGAGCGGCCTTGATGACCGCGTCGGGGGCTGCGGTGAACTTCTCCAAACCAAAGTCGGGTGCGGTGTATCTTTCCGGTGTCCAGCTCATACTAACTCTCTTTCTGCTCGTTGATATATCTTTCCCTGCACTCGTCGATGACCTTAAGGGCGTCTTCTCTTCCTCTGTATTCGGCGGTCTCGACGCTGATGTTCTGGAGCACCTTGTAGCTCTCGAAGAAGTTCTTGATCTCCTTGAGCACGAAGGCCGGAAGATCCGAGAGCTCCCTGACCCCGTCGTAGCGGGGATCGCAGTCCAGCACCGAGATCAGCTTGAAATCCTCCTTGCCGCCGTCCCACATGGGAAGGTAGCCCAGCACCCTGGCCGGGACGATGCAGCCCGGGAAAGTGGGCTCGTTGCACACCACCAGGATATCCAGAGGATCGCCGTCCAGGGCGAGGGTGCCTTCGATTATACCGTACTCCGTCGGATATGTCATGGCGGAGTGAAGGACCCGGTCCAGCCTGATCCTTCCGGTCTTTTCGTCGGCCTCGTACTTGTTCCTCGAGCCCAAGGGGATCTCTATGAGAGCGTCTACCACGTTGTTTTCGATCATGTCATTCTTCTCTTTCTTTGATGGGGACTAAAGGGAAGGATCTTCCGCGCTTTTAAAGCCCGGCGTCCCTTCTACTTTTATATATATGTAGGCCAGCATCCGGTCCTTTTCCTTCCTGCTCCGCCACGAGTAAAAGACATCTTCTTCGCAGCAGGTGCAGCGTTCCGAAGCCAGGGCGTCCTCTACGCCGCAGAGGGTCAGGATCTCCAGGTTGATGCCTTTGAGATCCAGGGTGAAGCTCCCGTCGGGCCGCCGGTACATATAGTCCTCCGCCCAGGGGTATTTATCGAGGAAGAGGCCATAGCAGTCCTCCTTCACCTCAAAGCAGCAGGCGTCGATCCCCGGCCCAATGCGGACCTGAAGATCCTCGGGGCGGGATCCGTATTCCCTGCCCATGACATAGACCATCTCAGCCGCTATCCCGGCCAGGATCCCCCGCCAGCCCGCATGGACCAGGCCGATGGCCCTGTGGACCGGATCCCAGGCGTAGACCGGAAGGCAGTCGCCGCAGGTCACCGTAAGGGCGATGCCGGGAACGTCTGTCACAGCCCCGTCGTGGTCCTCGAATACGACCAGCCCCTTCCCCTGGGACTCTTCCCCCACCACGGCGATATCGGTGCCGTGGACCAGATGGGGCCACACCACTGCCCCGCCGATGCCCTCCGCCTCGCGCGCCAGAGCTTCCCTTCTCTCATAAGCCGTCGTCTGCCTCGTGGTAAACGAAGCGAAGACCTGCCGGTCATCGATGATCTTCAGTTCGGTCACTGTCATTGGGATGCTCCCCGGCAAAACGCCGTCAACATATGCCAAGGCGCAGCCAAGGCAGTCTCAGCCGCGCCTGTTCAAGTTTCTATCGATCGATATCGGTCACTGTTTTATCACTCCCATGTCGGCCTTTGTCAGGATCTCCATCAGCCTTTCGTAGAAGCCTTGGGGATCTTCTTCGTCGCCGATCTGAGCCTTCATCTTAAGGCTCAGGGAATCCTTGTCCAGCGCGATGGAAAGAGGCTCCATGCAGCCGTCGAGAAAGCTCCTGCAGCCCGCGCAAAAGCCCATCACGTCCTGAGCGTCGTCCAGAGCGAACTCCAGCTGGGACGCGTAGGAGAAGAGCACCGCCAGTGCGTCTATGCCGTTTCCGGGGCTCGCGGTGACCTCGAGGCTCTTTCCTCTGGTCCGGTAGTTGATGGGAAGCCCCTGCTGGTGCATGGAGCTCACCCGCTCCTTGAGCTCGTCGTAGGACGACGAACTGATGACCATGACGGCCTTCATCCCGTCCCCTCTCACTGAGGACAGCAGGATGCCGGACGCTCCCGCAGCAGGCTTTCCCATCTTCTTCGCTATCTCAAAGGTGAGAGTCTTCATTGGGCAACGTTCTGATATTCGAAGCCGGGAAGCACCGTCACCTTGGTCTCGGGAAGGGGAGCGCCATCCTCTCCGGGCTTCTGTTCATAGGGGGTCCTGTTCAGGTACTGCTCTCCGATGAGGGCGGTCATGGCGTCCAGAGCGCCCTTGGCCCTGGAGACGTGGCCTGTCCTGACCAGCATCTCGTTGTTCTCAAAACCCTCGACAAGAGGGATGACCCCGTAATTGTAGGTCCCGTCGCTCTTCTTCTCCCTGTCTACCCAAAGGGGTATGAAGGAGGTCCTGTCGATGGTGAAGGAACCGTCGTCGATGCACAC
>JAFRQL010000190.1 GCA_017428655.1 Bacillota bacterium
ATACCTGGCAACGTCCAGCGACAGGGAGATATAACTGAATAACACGACGGCGGGCCCGCGGGCCCGCTTTTTAAAAAGTCCCTTCTCCGCCAGGCGGGGAAGGGACTTTGTCTTATGCTTCTTGTTTATTCTCCGAAGAGCTCGGGGGCTTTCTTCAGCGTCTCGATTATATCGATATGCTGGGGGCAGTGCTCCATGCACTGGCCGCACTGCAGGCACTCAGAGGCCTTTCCGCCGTCCCTGACCGCTCTGTCGTACTGCTTCTTCGCGGCTTCAGGGTTGTTGTAGACGGTGTAGTGGTTGAGAGCCTTGAACACGCCGGGGATATTGATCTTCATGGGGCAGCCGTCGACGCAGTAGCGGCAGGCCGTGCAGGGGATGGTGGGGATGGCGTTTATGATCTCCACTGCCTTGGCGACGGTCTCGAGCTCCTTCTCGTCGAGGGGACGGAAGTTTTCCATGAAGCTGGTGTTGTCCTCCATCTGCTCCATATTGCTCATCCCGGAAAGGACGGTCAGTATGCCCTCATGGCTGGCGGCGAAGCGCACTGCCCAGCTGGCGATGGACATGTCGGGGTGGACCGACTTGAAGAGCTGCTGGACCTCGTCGGTCATGGTGACGAGGGAGCCTCCCTTTACGGGCTCCATGATCACCACGGGCTTGCCGAACCTGCGGGCGGTCTCATAGCATCCGCGGCTCTGGACAACGTCGTCCTCCCAGTCCTTGTAGTTGATCTGGAGCTGGACGAACTCCGCCTCGGGATGGTCGGTCAGTATCCTCTCGAGGACCTCCGGACTGTCATGGAAAGAGAAGCCGATGTGCTTTGCCTTGCCCTCTGCCTTGAACTTCTGCATGAAGCTGAAGGCGTGGAGCTTTTCGGCCTTTTCATACAGGTCCTTGTTGAGGCTGTGGACCAGGTAAAAATCGAAATATTCAACGCCCGCCCGGTCCAATGACTCCTGGGCGAGAAGGGGGAGCTGCTCTTCGCTCTCGGCGTTCCAAAGAGGGAGCTTTGAGGCGCAGACGAAGCTGTCCCTGGGATAGCGGTCGACGACGCATTCCTTGAGCGCCATCTCGCTCTTGCCGCCGTCATAGACGTAGGCGGTGTCGAAATAAGTGAAGCCTTTGGACATGAAAAGATCGACCATCTTCTTGGTCTGCTCTATATCCTCGTCCTGGCCGATCTTCGGAAGGCGCATGAGGCCAAAGCCCAGTTTTTTGATATCGTCACCCAGCATCGTTGATTCCTCCTTCTGCGGTACAGGCCCTTTCGGGTCCCTGTTCATCAAACGGTTCCTTCTGTTGCCATATATTTTATATCCTTCGCAGGGCTGCGGGCAAGATGCATTTATCGAAAAAAGCCCTCCCGAAGCGCTTTCGCGAAGCATCGGGAGGGCAATTCTTGCAGTTATGGGGCGGTCATATCCTGAGCGCTCTCATGGAGTTGAGGATCGCTATCATGCAGACGCCGACGTCGGCGAAGATGGCGAGCCACATATTGGCGAAGCCCAGGGCCGCCAGGAGCAGCACCAAAAGCTTGACGCCTATCGAAAAGACTATGTCCTGATACACTATGCGCATGGTCTTTCTGGAGATCCGCATGGCGAGAGCGATGTCGGAGGGCCTGTCGTTCATCAGGACCACGTCGGCAGCTTCCACCGCGGCGGCGGAGCCCATGGCGCCCATGGCGATGCCGAGATCCGAGCCCGCGAGCACCGGGGCGTCGTTGATGCCGTCGCCGGCGAAGGCGAGGATCTTCTTTTCCGGGACCTGCTTTTTCAGTTCCTTTACCTTTTCCAGCTTGTCCTGGGGCAGGAGCTGGGCTTCGCATTGGTCGATACCGAGCTCATGCGCGGTCTTCTCTGCGATCTCCCTGCGGTCTCCTGTGAGCATGACGGTCCTGCGCACGCCCAGGGCCTTCAGCTGGCTGACCGCGGAGGCGGCGTCGTCCTTGACCTCGTCGGAGATCAGGATGCTTCCGATGTACCGGCTGTCTTCAGCAACGTATACGGCGGTGCCTGGCTGGGTGAGGGGTTCGGCGCTGATCCCAAGGCTCTCCATCATGGAGAGGTTGCCGCAGGCGACGCTTTTACCGTCCACCGAGGCGGTGACCCCGTGTCCCGCCGCTTCGGAGGCGTTCTCCACCCGGCTCCTGTCGGGCTCCTTTCCGAAGGCTTCCTTCAGGGAGCGGGAGATGGGGTGGTCGCTGTAGCATTCGGCAAGGGCCGCGGTCTCGATGAGCCTTTCCTTTGTTATGCCCGGGGCGGGGAAGGCTCCGGTGACCTTGAATTCGCCCTTGGTCAGGGTTCCGGTCTTGTCGAAGACCATGGTGTCGGTCTTGCTGAGGGCTTCGAGATAGTTGCCTCCCTTGATCAGTATGCCTCTGGATGAGGCGGATCCGATGCCGGCGAAGAAGCCCAGGGGGATCGATATGATCAGGGCGCAGGGGCAGGATACTACCAGGAATATCAGCGCCCTTCTGATCCAGACGGTCCAGGCTCCCGTGATGAGGGAGGGGATCACCGCCAGAAGAAGGGCGGCTCCGCAGACCGCGGGGGTATACCAGCGGGCGAAGCGGGTGATGAATTTTTCAGACTTGGCGCGGCTGGAGGCTGCGTCCTCCACCAGCTCCAGGATCCTGGCCGCGGTGGATTCCTCGGCGGGCCTTATGACCTTCGCGGTGACGACGCCGTTCAGATCGATGGTGCCGCTGTAGATCTCCGCGCCGGCGGAGACCTCCTGGGGCAGGGATTCGCCGGTCAGGGCGGAGGTGTCCAGGCTGCAGGAGCCTTCGGTGATCACCGCGTCCACGGGGACCCTCTCGCCGGGCTTGATTACGATCAGCTGGCCGGGCTCAAGCTCCTCCGGGTCCAGCTTTACCAGCTGGCCGTCTCGCTCCACATTGGCGAAGTCGGGGCGGATGTCCATGAGGTCGGAGATAGCCCTGCGGGACTTGTCCACCGCCCGATCCTGAAGGTATTCTCCCAGCCTGTAAAGGCCCAGGACCGCCAGGCCTTCCACGTATTCTCCCAGGGCGATGGAACCCAGCGATGCGACGGACATGAGGAAGTTTTCAT
>JAFRQL010000191.1 GCA_017428655.1 Bacillota bacterium
ACGGACATGAAAATGCCCCGCGGAGCCTTTGAAAGGGCCCTGCGGGGCTTGTTTTACTTTGACCGGGCACTTTGACTGCCGGATCTGCCGATCCTTAGAATGTCGGTCCCAGGGACTTGGGCTGTTCGCCTGCCTGCGGGCAGTTCTTGTCGACCTCGATCTTCTGGACCTCGCTGACCTTGGGCTCCCCGGCCTTGATCACGGGCTGACCGGTCTTGAGCTCCTGGGTGAGATCCGCGTTGAGCATGTTCTGCTCGGACATCTTCGCGAGGCCCCTCTGACCGTAGGCCTATATGCTGCCTATGAATTTAAGGCGGGCGGCCTTGAGCATGTCCTCGTCAAGACCGGTGACCTCCTCCTGGGCTTCCTGGCCGTTGAGCTCCTCAGCCGCCAGATCCAGGCACCTGAGAAAGCTCTCGAAGGCTTTGGTCCCCTTGAGATCCTTTCTTATGACCAGGCAGTAGGAGATATAGTCGGTGGAGGACAGCGGGTAGAAGTCGGCCTCCCCGGTAAGGGCGGAAACTGCTGAGATATCCGCGATGACCGCGTCCACGTCGCCGCTCCTTAAGGCGTACATGAGATAGCCCCGGTTCACCTGGTCTTTCTCTCCGATGGCTGGATACAGCCCTTCGCTAATGCTGCCGAGAAATTCCCTGCCCCTGGGCACTCCGAGGATCTTCGCCCCGGCGGGGTCCTCTCCCTTTCTCACCGCCAGCACCTCGCAGTTCATCACCGCGGGCCCGTAGATCTCGTATCCATCCAGGGCGCTGACCAGGGAATGGGCGGCGGCGCTGCAGTAGAAGCCCAGATCGATGTCCTCGGTCTCCAGGGCCCACTGGGCTGCGTTGGAGCAGCAGTCTGCGAAGGTGAACTGAGCCGCGAAACTCTCGCCCAGGCCCTCCTCACGGGCCTTTTCGCAGATCCTTTCGGTGTAGATGCCGCTGATATCGTCTCCGCAGCCTATGCGAAGAGAACCGCCCCTCTCCTCGTCCTTGGGAAGAAGAAAGAAGGCGGCTGCCGCGGCAATGAGGGCTATGATCAGGGCCGCAACCCCGTTTTTCAGAGCAGGCCTTCTCAAATCAGCAGCAGTCCTCCATGCCTTCTCCGAAGAGGTTTATAAGTTCTCCGTCGATTATCCGGTAGATGGCGTAGCCTACGTCGCCGTTCTTGTCGCCGGTGACCAGGAGCTCCAGCTCTCCCTCCTTGTCCATGTTGAAGAAGCGGAGCTTCTGGTGCTGCTGGGGCGCCGGGGTGGCGGGAGTTTCCCAGAAGGCGCCGTCGGCAGAGAAAACGCAGACGACGCTCTCGCATTCGCCGTGGGAGCCGGAATGGTATACGACCACCAGGTCCTCGGTCCCGTCGTTGGTCAGATCTCCCGCGCAGGCCATTATGAGGACCTCCTCCTTCTCGGGATGGGCCTCAAGATAGGCGGCGAGCCTTTCGTCGTCCTGAGGGACCGGCTCCGCGTACTTTCTGTCGGAGTGGAGGGCGAGCTCGTCGTCCCTTTCCTGCAGATGCTCTCTCAGCATGGCGAGGCCGAAGATCAGGGCAATGGCAAGTACGGGAACTATTATGATCTTAAGCAGTTTCCTGTTCATCATCAAATACACAAACTGCCCCGAAGGGATACTTCGGGGCATTGGGATCGGTTTTCAGGCAGCAGCCCTACTGGAGGGTACCTGCCTTGTAGTCCTTGTAGAGGTCTCCCTTTTCAAGGGTCTCGGGGTCGATGTCCCAGGTCATGACCATCTCGTCTCCGCTGAAGTCGTACTCGCAGAGCCTCTTGGTCTGGTCGAGCTCGTCGACGATCTGATGGCCGTTCATCCACTTTTCGACTTCCTTGCCTACTGTGCTGGAGTGGTCGATGCCATCAATGGTCTCTGCGGTCTCGAGGAAGTCAGCATAGTCCATCATGATGGGGTAGAGAGGATCTACTTCGTTCTTGATGAACTCGTAGAAATCCACCATTCCCAGGGTATCATAGATGCTGGTGTCCACGAACTGCTCCAGATACTGCAGCACAGGTCTCTTGTTCTCGGGGATCGCGAAGCTGGCGTAGTAATCCTTGTAGTTCTGGATGTTGGTCTCGTCGATCTTGTAGCAGATGGTGCGTCCCTCTGCGCAGAGCTTGATGTAGATGGTCCTGAGGCCTACGGCGGGGTTGACGCCGAAGCCGTCGGCGAACATCATAGCAGCGTTGTAGGGGTGCAGATACATGTACTGGATGGCGAGGCAGTGGGCCAGGACCAGTCTCTGCGCGAGAGCGGGATGGGCCGCCGCGAAGTCGGTGTTGAGGTAGTATCCGCAGTGGACTCCCCAGCCTTCGGTCCTGTCATCGGAGACGTGGGCAGCTCCCCACTCGGTACCGACGATCTTGCCTATGCCTTCAAACTCTGCGATGGAGGCGTAGGGATCGCAGTCGATGTAGCCGTCGATCTGGCCGGCCTTGAGAGCGATGTTCTTCTCGGAGGATCCCATGTCGATCTGCTCATAGTAGTCGGTGATGAAGGGGATGCCGATCTGGTTGCAGAAGGATCTCCAGTTGGGCTGTACCATGTCGTTGGAGCTTATGACCAGGGTCTTGCCGAGCATATCCTCGGGCTTCTCGATGTCGGTCCTGACGACGATGTACTTGGAACCGCCAAGATGGCTTCCTGCGGGGATCATGACGGGTGCGCCTTCGGAACCGGCCTTAAGCATACCGGTGAGGGATGCGTAGCCTACGTCCATTTCGCCGGAGACCAGGCCGTCCTTGGTCTTTCCGCTCTTGGTCACGTTGACGTGAAGTCCGAGGGCCTCATAGAGACCGCACTTCTCGCCGATGATGGCTGTTACCATGTGGTCGCAGTCATTGTAACCCATCTCGATCTGATAATTCTTGTCGTCCTCGGTCATCTCCATCAGGTTGTCCAGATAGGGCTTGATGGCGGCCTGAACGTCGTAGTCGGTCTTGACTACGCTGGTCTCGGTGCTGCTGTCGTGGAGCCCGCAGGAAGCGAGGCTGAAGAGCATGACAGCCGCAAGGAGGACTGAGATCAGTTTTCTCATTTAGTTACCTCTGAAAACTATTTCTGAAAACGATTTAGTAATAACGAATGTCCGCATTATGCGGGGCGGATTTTTCCTCCGACCGGAGGGTCATCTGCGAATACTAGCGCTTCCAGCGCAGGACCAGGGATTCGATCATGAGCAGCACTCTGTCCAGGGCCAGTCCCAGGATCCCGGAGATGAGCATGTAGGCGATGCAGGTATCGGTCCCCATGTCTATCTGGGCTGCGTGGATCATATATCCGAAGCCGGTATTCGTTGCGATGAACTCCGCTCAGACTACGGTCATCCAGCCCATGCCCATGGCCAGGCGGATGCCCGTTATCACACCGGGGAGAGCCCCCGGGAAGATAACATCTTTGACTATCTCTACGGGTCCCGCGCCCATGCTCTTCACCGCGTTGTAGTACTCGGGGTTGATGTCCATGACTCCTGCGGCGGTGTTCAGGATTATGACGAACACTCCGTGAAGGGCCAGGACGAAGAGGGTGGGGCCGTCGCCCAGGCCGAACCAGATGATCGCCAGGGGGACCCATGCGGTGGTAGGTATCTGCCTCACCGCGTTGACGAAGGGGGATAGGGTCTTCATTATGAGGGGGGAGAAGCCCATGGCCATGCCCAGGGGCAGGCCGATGATGAATCCGTAGAGAGTTCCCATCAGGACCCTCCTCATGGTGATCCCTATTGCCCTCAGGACCGCCAGATCCGTCAGGGCTTCGCCGATCCTTCCCATGACTACCTCGAAGTACGGGAAGACGAAGGGCTTGTTGTATACGTGGGCTCCGAAGTACCAGGCCGCCATCAGCACGAGGAGCATGGTGACTGCCGGATAGTTGAGCTTTTTCAGCGCCTGGGTGCCCATGTTCATGGTGCGGCTCCGGTCGCTGAAGCTCTTCCACTGCCGGCTCTGGAGCTGGTCTTTTTCTTCCATCAGCAGTGCCTCCTTGACTCGATCTCGGCGTTCTTGATGAAGTTCATGATGTCTTCATCCTCTTTGGTGAATACCTCCCCTGATAGGGCGGTCTTGAGCAGCTCGGTCAGCTGGTCGCAGTATCCGTGATACTTCTCCGACGTCCTGTCTCTTGGCCTGTCCAGCTCTATGGCGACGTCGGCCAGGATATTCCCGTGGTCCCTTCCCATGACGATGACCCGGTCGCTGAGATAAACGGCCTCGTCCACGTCGTGGGTGACCATCAGGGTGGTGACCTTCTTCTGCATCAGTATGGACTCCAGCTGGAGCTGCAGCAGCTTTCTCATCTGGAAGTCCACGGCGCCCAGGGGCTCGTCCATGAGCAGCACCTCGGGATCGCAGGCGATGGCCCTGAGCAGGGCGACTCTCTGCTTCATCCCTCCGGAGAGCTCGTTGATGTACTGGTCCCTGCACTCCTGGAGCTGGGCCAGGGAGAGGAGCTCGTCAAGGCGCTTTTCCCTCTCTTCCTTCGGGACCCTCTGCATCTTCATGGGGTAGGTGATGTTCTCTCCTACCTTCATCCAGGGCAGCAGGGCGTAGTCCTGAAAGACGAAGGCTCTGTCGGGGCCGGGCCTGGTGACGGTCCTGCCGTTTACGATCACATCGCCGCTGTCCCTTCCCTGAAAGCCCGCGATTATGGTGAGGGTCGTGGACTTTCCGCAGCCTGAAGGGCCCAGAAGGCTGACGAATTCGCCGTCGGGCACTTCAAAGCAGACGTCCTTGAGCACCAGCTTGCTCTGGCGCCTTCTGTTTCTCTCCGAGAAGCTTTTTGTGACGTGATCTACGATTATCGACATTTAGAAGTCTTCCACTATCCTGTAATGATCGCCTTCCCAGATGGCAGGACGGCATTTTCCGCTGCGCAGGACCTGGATGAACTCCTCCAGGGTCCTGGGGTCTTCGGGCAGCCAGGTCGCGTAGCAGCCCAGCTTCTCCAGCTTGTGGGCGTCGCTGCAGGCGACGGGCTGGATGTTGTATTTTCTGGAGTATTCCAGAGCGGTCCTGTTGGCCTCAAGGGACGTGCTCCCGTTGAGGACCTCCACTCCGTCCAGCATCTTCACGACGCCAAGGTGCTCCTCAAGGCCCCTGTTGTTGTTCCTGAAGGGGTGGGCGGAGAAGCATGCGCCGCCGTAGCTGTGGACGTAGTTGATGAATTCCTGAGCGTCGATGGTCCGGGGCTGGAAGGCGTAGGGGCTTCCGAAGGCCACGATATCGCCCTGCACGGTCAGGACCTCGACTCCGACGAAGATCGGAAAACCGATCTCCCTCGAGTAGCGCTCGGCTTCGGTCTTGATGCCCAGGCTGTCGTGGTCGGTGATGCAGATGGCGCCCATGCCCATCTCTTTGGCTCTTGCCACGATGTCCTTGAGGGGCATGATGCTGTCCCTGGAGAAGGACCATTCGTGGACGTGCATGTCAATGAACATTAAGTTCTGTCTCCTTGTAAACGGGCCTGCCTCCTTCGATGGAAGCGCTGTAGACGTTGATGGTCTTTCTTCCGCAGAAAGCGGCAAGGACTCTGAGAGCTTCCTCTCCGTCCTCGGGAGCGACCCTTACCGCAAGGCCGCAGGACGCGGTGAGGCTTCTGGGAGTCGGCATTATCGCCGCCTCGATTCCTGCCCTTTTCAGGGTGACCATCGCGCCTGCAGCGTAATTTCTGCTGTTGAAGGTGAACAGGCAGAATGGTTTTTGCATATTAGATGGTGATCACCTGATCGACGCCTACGCCGCCGAGAGCTGCGTACACGTTGGGGAAGCAGCCGATGCCTGCGGGAGCGACCAGCTTCTGGTCGATCTCTCTCTGGAAGCAGCAGCGGTCGCAGGCCATGAGCATCATGCCGGTCTTCTCGGAGAGCTTGGCGAGCCTGTCGGCGATATCGCTGCCTTCGACCAGCATGTAGCAGTTGTCGAAGAAGAACATCATGCCTACGACGTCGGCGCCGTGGATGCCTTTTTCAAGCTGGGGGATGATCATGTTCTCGAGGATCTCTCTGCCATGGTCTGATTCTACCAGATATGCGACTTTCATTTTGATCTCCTTTCGCATTAAGGTTAAAGGTTGTCTATCTGCTTTCTGACCCAGCGGTAGAGCGCCAGGAGAGCGTAGCCTATGAGTATGGCGGAGCATATGTTGGCCAGCCAGCCGGGAAATTCGATGATCAGCTTGTTGGCGTTGGTTATGCTGTGGGTCACCGCGTCGTAGTTGAGGACGGGCTTGAAATCGGGCAGGAGCTTGTTGGTGGCGTATCCCGCGATCTCGGAAAGGATGATGACCGAAAGGGAATACAGCCTGACCGCTCTCTTGCCGATGAGCTTTCTTATATTGATGAGCTCTGCGATGTTGGTCGCGCAGCCTGCCATGAGGAAGGTGACCGCGACGCCCGGGGCCGCTCCGCTGGCGACCAGGGCCGCGATGAAGGGGATGTGTCCCACGGCGCAGACGTACATTAGTGCCGCCACCACGGTGATCCCAAGAAGGGATACCATCCCCGGATCTCCCAGGTAGCGCTGGATGGCGGTCTGGGGGACTACGGTGAACAGGGTGCCCGCGATGAGCATCCCGGATACGGTGAATTTGCCTATGGTCACCGCTAGCTCGGTGAAGGACCATCTCAGGCCCTTGACAACCTTTTCGCCGAAGGAGGGCTCCATGGTCTGGAGCTTGATCCTGGAGGCGGACTGCTCGTAGGCAGGCTTATAGTAGAGCTCGTCTCCCGCCAGCCTGTTGGCGATCATTCCGATCAGCAGGGGGCCGAAGAAGCCGGTGAATATATATATCAGTGTTATTTCTTTTCCCAGCAGCCCGAAGGCCAGTATGACCGCTATGGGGTTGATCATGGGGCCGGAGGTCATGAAGGTGAGGACCGGGCCCAGATAGGCTCCGGAATAGTACATGCTGATGCCCAGGGGTATGGTGCCGCAGCTGCATATTGGGACTATCATACCGGTGATCGTCGCCCAGATCAGGCCCATAAAACCGGTCGATCCCACCGAGGTCTTCTTCATCCTCTCGGGGCCTACGAACTCATGGATGACTCCCGCGATGGCGAAGCTGAAGATCATCCACGGGGACGCGCTGTTCAGCATGCTGATCGCGGAAAGAAATACGTCTTTGATGAAATATATTACTGTTTGCATTTATTCCTGCTGAGCCAGCCAGCGGGCCTGTTCAAAGGCCTTTCTGATAGATTTCTTGCTTATGCTTGTTACTGCCACCGATTCGTTGATGACCAGCAGGCTCGAGGTCAGAACACCGTATTTCGGTATATACGCGTCATCGATCCCTGCTGTATAGGTCTTGACTTCCACGTCGGGATAGTCGGGTGCAAGGGATTCCACGAATCCTCCGTAGACCTCACATCAGGCACAGGCGGTGATGAATTCAATGCACGGATGCTTCATTTTTCACCCTCCTTTGACAAAGCCAAATAACGGCACAAATATTATATTGATACAGCCGAACTGCCGCAATTATAAAAGGCTAATAAGTCGGCGGCAGTAATAACTAAAGCAAATAATTCGTTGAAGAAGTAAAACATAGGTCTGTCTGCGCTTTTGACACGAAAAAACAGCCCCGGAGGGCTGTCTTTTCAGTATATCCGGGTATGATCGGACGGCTTTTGCTTACTTATTGCGAGATCGTGATGGTGAAGACCTTTTCGAATCTGTCCTTGCCCAGCCAGTTTTCGCTGTCGTAGACCTTGAGCTTGAATTCGATCTCTTCGACCGTTTCGATGTGGTTCTCTTCCAGCTTGCTGCTGCTGAAGCTTATATCCGACCTGAGCCTGCAGCCCGGCGAAACGCTCCTGGCCCAGAAGGGATCGATCATGAATCCGTTGACCGAGGTCTCGTCCCAGGTGTACATAAGTGTCTTGTCGGTCTTGTTCTCCATATAGCAGTTGAGGCGGTATCCGCCCAGGGAACTGGTCTCCGCGCCGAGGATGATGAAATCGAAGTTCTCGTTGTCCTCGACGATCATCTCGCCTTCCGCCGTCGGGCGGTCCGGGATAACGATCTCTTCATCGGAAAGCCCGGTGGGATAGAAGGCGAAGCGGTCTTCGATCAGCGGGGCCGCGCTCCAGTCGTTGGAGTCGTAGACCCGCAGCTTCAGTTCGACCTTGTCGCAGGAGGTTATGCCGGACGCGCTGAGGTCGGAGCTGCTGAAGGAAAGGTCTTCGAAGGCCTTCTTGCCCGGGGCGACTTCATTGGCGAAGAAGCTGCCGATCATGTAACCGTTGACCGCCGTGTCGTCGATAGAGTACATGAGGGTCTTGTCGGAGGTGAGGTTCTCGCAGAGTATATTGAACTTTACTCCCCCGGTCCAGGATTCTTCCACGCCTTCGATGGTGAGCCTGGCTCCTTCGCATTCCGCGATCACGAGACCGTCCACGTCGTATGCCGGCTTGTCAGGCTCTTCAGGCTTTGTATCCTCTTTGCCCTGCTCTGAAGATGCTCCGCTGCTTTGCTCCGGGGAGGACTGAGCGGACTGGTCCGCTCCTTGTTCGGCGGTCTTTCCGGAGCTTTCGCGAGCCGCGGCCTGGCTTTGGGCGGGGCCCTGGGCCGAGCCGCAGGAGGCCAGCGCCGCCATAATGGTAATTATAAGTATATATGCGATCAGTTTTTTCATTTCATTTCTCCTTCCTTCCCTGTCCGGATCTGAGCATATCCGCAAGTTCCGAGATAAGCCTTGCCGCCTTATCATCCAGATCGGACAGAGGATCGGTCCCGGTCTTTTCCGGAGCATTGCAGTAGTTGAAGAATTCCACCGGAGTCACGTTCAGGTATTCACATATCTCGAAGAACATCGCCATCGACGGCAGATTGTGGCCGTTCTCGATATTGTTTATGTATCCCGCACCCTGTCCCAGCGACAGACTCATCTCCCTCGCCGAGACCTGCTTGGCCATCCTCAGCGAAGCGAGCCTTTCAGCGAAACCGTCCCGAGTCGTCATGATGACCTCCTGTACATGGTCATTGTACAATGGGCGTCCGTTGATATTGTCCTGTCTGGCCGGAGATTTCGCCCGTTCCGTCCGGTCTGGCCTGTTGTTTGCCATTTATCATCACCTCCATGATGTTTCTCATAGGAAGCGATGTAAAAATTACGACCGGTCCTCCGGCGCCGGCGTCCGTCTTCGCAAGGACAGCGTTTCTCTGCATAATAAAAACAGCCCCGAAGGGCTGCGTTTGCAGTCAGATCTTTAAGAATGTAAAGCGAAGCAAAAGAAGATCAGCGTTTCAGGAAGAATACCAGAACGCACAGGACTATCAGGATAATGACGGCGAAGAGGGCATTCTTTTTCATCTGGGAGACCTGGACTTCTCCGCTGTTCTTCGTTCTTGCGATCGCCAGAAAGACCAGTTCATCATCGATGCGACCGAACAGGCGCATAAGGGCGTGATCATCTGCTGGAACATTTTCACTGCCTGAGAGGGATGCTGCAAGTCTGTCATGAAGGGATAAGATCCTCTGCTCCGCGGCAGCTTCGGTCATACCCAGAGAAGCAGCAGCCTCTTTCGGTGTCAGCATGAGCCAGTCCTTTCTGATGATCAGAGTCCTGTCCTCTGGCGAGAGACTGTAGAGCCAGTCGTTCAGGGCGCTGACGGCAGATTCATCCATTGGGATCGTGACGGCAGAGGCTCCTTCCCTTTCGTCAAAGGCGATGTCCCGCGTAAGCTTTGCGAAAAAGGCCGCAGGAAAGACAGGCCTTGCGGGAGGGATGAGCCTTCGTGCCTGTTCCCAGGTCTTCTCAAGACATTTTTCGGCCTTTTCTTCGTCCCGAAGGACGCTGAAGGCCACTTTGTAACAGGCGTCACCGAAGCGCTTCGCGGCGAAGCCTCCGGCATCAGGTGAACGCTTTAAATACAGGTCGATGATGCTTTTATCGTCCATTTTCTTGTGACAGGTCTTGAGCTAGTATACCGGTTCGAAGTCTTCGGGGCCGTGTCCGCAGAGGGGGCAGACGTAGTCTTTGGGGAGCTCCGCGCCCTCATAGACATGGCCGCAGATGCTGCATTTCCAGGCCTTGGGGACCTTCGGCTCCGCCGGCGCCTTCGGCTTGGGCTTGACGCTGCTCTGGTAATAGGCGTAGGTCAGCGGCTCGTTTGGGGACAGGACCTTCGCGTCCAGCACCTCGGCGATGAACATGGTGTGGCTTCCCAGATCGATGCTCTGGACGACCCTGGCGCTGATCATGGCGCAGGTGCTCCAGGTCAGATATGGGACGCCGTTTTCGTCCTCGGGAAGCTCCATCCCGGCGAACTTGTCCACCTTCCTTCCGGTCTGAAATCCCCAGCGCACGATGGTATCGAAGCTGCAGGTCCTGTCCAGAAGGCTGAGGCAGAAGACTCCGCTCTTTTTTATGATATCGCAGGTGTAGTTGGAATTGATGACGCAGACGGCGATGCGGACCGGGTCGTTGGCGACCTGGATGCAGGTGTTGGTTATGCATCCGTTGACGGTCTCCCCGGAGCGGCTGGCCAGCATGAAGACTCCGTACGAGAGCCTGTAGAGGGCAGTGGTATCCATTTGAGGCCTCCTTTCTGTAATAATAATATTATATCAGGAGCACAGGCTTTGTGAAAGGACCTTTGGCGGCGGGAGGACGTGATCCGTGCGGTCACCGTCCCGATGTAAAATCAGCGTCCGCCCGTCTTTTTGCTGACCGCGGCATGTGATAAAATATGATCGAGCTGCGGAAGTCATCGCATACCGCCGCAGCGTCCCCGAACTGCCAGTCATGCCAAGGAGGAAAACATGCTCAAAGAAGGAATGAAGGCTCCCGATTTCACTCTGCCGGATAAGGGCGGCAATATGGTCAGCCTGTCGGATTTCACCGGCAAAAAAGTCGTACTGTATTTTTATCCCAAGGACAACACCGCCGGCTGCACCAGGCAGGCCTGCGCCTTCGCGGTGGTCTACGACGTGTACAGGGCCAACGAGGTGCCCGTGATAGGGATCAGCAAGGACAGCGTAAAGTCCCACAAGGGCTTCGCGGACAAGAATAACCTGCCGTTCATTCTCCTCTCCGACCCGGAGATGGAGGTCATAAAGGCCTACGACGTCTGGCAGGAGAAGAAGATGTACGGAAAGACCAGCTTCGGCGTGGTCAGGACCACTTACATCATCGATGAGAACGGCGTCATCGAGAAGGTCTTCCCCAAGGCCAAGCCCGACACCAACGCCCTGGACGTGATCGAATACCTGGGGATCGAGTAGCGGCCATCTGACTGCGCCCGCCGCCGTAAAAAGAGCATCGAAGCGGTCCGGCAGATCCGGACGGAAAGGATATGAGATGAAGCTGACACAGCTGGCGACCCCCGCGCTCGTCGCCGATGAAAAGATACTTATCGAGAACATGAGAGCCATGGAGGACCTGCTCCACGGCAGGAAGCTTCAGCTGAGGCCCCACTATAAATCCAACAAGTGCTCCGCCATCGCCCACATGCAGATGGGCTTCGGCGCCATCGGCATCACCTGCGCCAAGCTCAGCGAGGCTGAGGATCTGGCCGACAGCGGCATTGAGGATATCCTGATAGCCAACCAGATCGTAGATCCCGAGAAGATGATCCGCGCGGCCCTACTGGCAAAGAAGTGCCGCCTGACCGTCTGCGTGGACAGCGAAGACAACGCCCGCCTTCTTTCCCGGGCTGCAGAGGCCGCAGGATCCCTTGTCCACTGCTACGTTGAATACGACATCGGCATGCGCCGCTGCGGCGTGACCTCGGAAGAGGATTTCGTCAGGCTGGCGAAGATCATCGACGGTCTTCCCGGCCTTGAATTCTCGGGGATCCAGGCATACGCGGGCAACATCGCCCACGTGGTTTCGGGAGAGGAAAGGAAGCGGGAGACCCGCGCCAACGAGCAGAAGATCGTTAGCCTGACCGCAAAGCTCAAAGGAGCCGGCCTTGAGGTCAAGGCGGTCTCCGGCGGAAGCACCGGGACCTCGGTCCTTAAGGCTCAGGGCGGGGTGTACACCGAGCTTCAGGCCGGAAGCTACATCTTCCTCGATTCCACCTACGGAGGCCTTGAGAGCCTGCCCTTTAAGAATTCCCTCTTCGTGCTGGCCACCGTCATCAGCACGAGAGAAGGCCTCGCCATCCTGGACGTGGGAGTCAAGGGCCTGGGCGTCGATCAGGATCCTCCCGTGATCCTTACCATGGACGGTGAGCGCATAGACGGTGAGGTCCAGGTCAACGAGGAGCACCTGAAGCTCTTCGGACCGTCGGGGGAGCTGGTCCCCGGCGAGATGGTCAAGGTGATCCCCGGCCACTGCTGCTCCACGGTCAACCTCTACGACAGGCTTTACCTGTTTGACAAGGACTTGGTCAAGGACCGGCTGATGATCACCGCGAGAGGGTGCAGCAGGTAGTCTGAGGCCGCCCGCTACAGCCTGTAGCAGCCTCCGCCGATGAACTCCCTGATGATGGAATTGGCCGGAACGTCCTCGGCGGGAAGGCCGATGATGTAGTCGAGGAACTTGAGCAGGCGCTTCGCCTCGAAAAAGCCGGGATCGTCCTGATCAACCTGGAAGAGCAGGGGCTGGGCGTACTGCTTTAGGACCGCCAGCTCGTAGGGCAGGGCGGAGTTGAATATCACGTCGGCGGTGCCCTGGTAGGGGAAGATGTTCTCTTCTTCGCCGTCTCTTACCGACGGCCACATGGCCAGGGTCCTGGAGGCGGAGTGGCCGCGGGTGCGGTTGTCTCTGATCATGCGCCTGAGGAGCCTGCCGTCGGTGGTGGGGATCCTGTTGTGCTCGTCGACGTTGACCTGGGTCAGGGCGCTGATATATATCTTGAACTTGCTGTTTTCGGGCAGGGACGTGGAGAGGCGGTCGTTGAGGCAGTGGATGCCTTCGATGACCAGCAGATCCTCCCTGCCCAGTTTTATGGTGTCTCCTCTGTAGATCCGGACGCCCTCGGTGAAATCGAAGGTGGGCATTTTGACCTCTTCCCCGTCCAGAAGGGCCAGCATGTCCCTGTTGAAGCCCTCCACGTCCACGGCGGCAAGGCTCTCGAAGTCGTACTGGCCGTTGGAGAGCTTCGGCGTATCGGCCCTGTTCTTGAAGTAGTTGTCCACGCCCACGTAATGGGGCTTGAGGCCCCTTGCCCGAAGCTGGGTGCAGAGCCTCTGGGAGAAGGTGGTCTTACCCGAGGACGAGGGCCCGGCGATCATGACGAACTTGACCCCGTCCCTTTGGACGATGCTGTCGGCGATGCCGGAGATGTGGCTCTCCTGCAGGGCCTCGCAGGTCAGGATCATCTCCCTGGTGTTCTGGTCTATGATAGTGCGGTTGAGGGCTCCGATGGTGGCGATGCCCATGGCGGCCGCCTGCTCCTCGCCCTCCATCTCGGCGGCGAAGAGCTTGGGTTCGTCCATGACCGGTCCCAGGACCTTGGGGCTCTTTCTCGGCGGCATCTGGAGCAGGGCTCCTCCCATGTAGGGCACCAGCCTGAAGTACTTGAGGATGCCGGTGTGGTTGGCCATGAAGCCGTAGAAATAGTCGGCGTAATCGTTGATGCTGTAGAGATTGACGCTGCTGGAGAGCCTGGTCCTGAAAAGCTGCTCCTTGTCGGCAAGGCCCCTGTCCCTGAAGATCTCACGGGCCTTCATGATGCTGACCGACTGCTTGACGATGGGGAGCCTGGCCTCCGCCAGGGCGTGCATCCTCTCTTCGATCTTCTGCAGGAAGACTTCGTCCGCCTCAAGGCCGTCCGCCAGTGTGAAGAACAGGCCGTCTCCGACGGAGAAGTGAAGGATGGTGCTGCAGGCCGCCCTGGCGCCTGCGATCTCGCTGACGGCGGTGAGGAAGAGCATGGCGCAGCTGCGCTTGTAGGTCTCGTGGCCGATCTGGTCCGCGGTGGTGATGAACCTGAGCTCGCCGTTCCTGTGGACCCGGTGGTGGAGCTCGCGAAGATAGGAGCTGGCCGTGACCAGGACGATGTCGTTCTCATAGCGGTGCTGATGATCCGCCGCGATCTCGCTTATGAGGGTCCCCTTGGGATACTGATATGTCTTTCCGTCGATCAGAAGATCGAGCATAGTTTCTTTTTCCTTTGCCATGCCGCACCTCCGTATTTTTATTCTAAAATCTACTATCCATATATATTATACATTTTTTTGACCCCGCGGGGGAGGGGCTGACCGCAATTGTCCGTTCTTTGAACGAAAAGGCTTTACCGGGGCAGCCCTTTGTAGTATGATGAGCCTTGCGCGCCTGGCGCGGAGGGAGTTATGCAGAACACCGAGCAGATCATAATAGAAAAGGTAAAGGGAGCCTACGAAGCCGGAAAGAAGGGCGCCGCGGCGGGGACCGTAGCCAGCTACATCCCCGAGCTCGCCAAATCCGACGGTTCGGACTTCGGAATCTGCGTCATGCAGAGGAGCGGCAGCATCATTGGGTTCGGTGATACCGACCGGTATTTTTCAATACAGAGCATCAGCAAGGTCATAATACTTGCGGTAGCCCTCAGGATGCTCGGCGACGCGGAGGTCTTCTCCGGCGTTCAGATGGAGCCTTCGGGGGATTCCTTCAATTCGATCCTGAAGCTGGATACCGCCAGCAGCAAGCCCTACAATCCCCTGATCAACGCGGGGGCCATCCAGGTCACCGGCGATCTGGCCGGAAACGTGACCTTCGACGAGATGCTCTCCTTCGCCCGGGAATTCTGCCTGGACGATTCGGTCCATATCAACGAGGCGGTGTACCATTCGGAGGCCTCCACCGGCGACAGGAACAGGGCCATAGCCTACCTTCTCAAGAGCAAGGGCGTGCTCAAGGGCGATCCCATGGAGACCGTGGACCTGTATTTCAGGATGTGCAGCCTCAACGTGACCGCCAAGAGCCTGGCCGGTCTTGCCTCGGTCCTCTCCAACAACGGGGTGGACATCAGGACGGGCAGGCGCCTTCTCGACGATTATCACACCAGGGTCATCAATACACTGATGTTCACCTGCGGGATGTACGACGGCTCCGGCGAGTTCGCTGTCAAGGCGGGGCTTCCCGCGAAGAGCGGAGTGGGAGGAGGCATCTGCGCTCCCGCAAGGTACGGCATGGGGATCGGGACCTACGGTCCTGCCCTGGACGCTCACGGCAACAGCGTGGGAGGCATAATGGCGCTGGAATATCTTTCGAACGCCCTTCACATGCACATGCTGCAGTGATCACGATCGATATTTACATATAAATATATTAACATGCATCGGCATATGTCTGATGCGATAGCTACTTAATATATATGACCGGGCTTTATGCCCGTATTTTTATTTTTGAAGCTTTCTTTCACATAACTCCGACCCTGTCTTCATTTTCGCCACATCTTTTCTCCCTTTTCCGTTGGTATCATCACACCATCGAAAGGAGAAAAGTCATGAACCAGTCAACATTCCTCAGAAAAGAGAAGAAGTACCTGATCACCCCGGACCAGCAGAACAGGCTCATGAGCCTGGCAGGCGAAAGGCTCGTCCCCGCCGAATACCCGGACAGCCTGGTGGTCAGCCTTTACCTTGACTCTCCGGACTTTTCGATGATCCGAAGATCCATAGAAGCTGGAAACGAAGGCCTCGCCTACAAGGAGAAGCTCCGCATCCGCTGCTACGGGACGCCGGATGAAGACAGCCCAGTCTTCTTCGAGGTAAAGAAAAAGTTCCTGGGCACCGTGTCCAAGCGAAGGATCGTCACCGATCTCGCCGCCATGGACGCGTACCTGCAAAAGGGCCTGCTCCCGCAGCAGAGCCAGATCATGTCCGAGCTGGACTACACCATGCGCAGAAACGGACTGCCGAGGCCGGTAATGCTCATAGCTTACAACAGGCAGGCCTACAAGGATACTGGCAGCGCTGCTCTCAGGGTCACCTTCGACCGGAGCATCAGGTTCCGCACCGATGATCTTGATCCCAGGCTCGGGACGGCGGGAAAGAGGATACTTCCCCCCGGGACCGTGCTGATGGAGGTCAAGGCGCCCGGCTTTATGCCCCTTTGGCTGGCCAAGGCCATCGACAGCTGCGGGATCAGCCCGGCAAGCTTCTCCAAGGCGGGGGAAGCGCTCAGGATCATGAACGAAGAAAAGAGAACGGAGGAAACAAGATGCAAACATTATTCGCTTCAGTCATACAGGGAAGTTTCACTCTCACCGGATACGCTCTCTGCATGCTCTGCGCCTTTGCCTGCGGCCTTATCATAAGGGCCGCGTCGGAAAAGGGAGGCTTCCAGAGCAAGGGCATGGGAGTGACCCTGCTGATCCTGCCCGCCATCGTATGCACGGTCATGCTGATGGTCAACGGCAGCATCGGAACGGGCCTCGCGGTGGCTGGGACCTTCTCCCTGGTAAGGTTCAGGTCGATCCCGGGAAGCGCCAAAGAGATCGTGAGCGTCTTCCTGGCGGTGGCGGCGGGACTTGCCTGCTCCACCGGATACCTTGCCATCGCCCTGATATTCACCGCCTGCGTCTGCCTGGTCATGGCGGTGGCGGGAGGGCTTCCCGCCAAGGCAGACAGGCAGCAGAGGCTGGTGGTGTCGATCCCCGAGAGCCTGGAATTCACCGGAGCTTTCAGCGACATATTCACCGAATACCTGAACGACTGGCAGCTTGAAAGGGCAAAGACCGCCAGCATGGGCAGCCTTTACAAGCTCTACTACCGGATCGAGATGAAGGACATGGCCCGTCTTCGCGATTTCATCGACGCTATGAGGGAGAGGAACGGGAACCTTGAGGTCTCGGTCGGCACCTACGCAGAAGGAGGAGAAATACTGTGAAAAACGATAAGAATATGAAAAAGATAGCGGCTTTTGCCCTGTGCATGGGCCTGGCGGCGGGGATGCTCTCGGGCTGCGCCGCGGACAGCATCACCTTTGAAGGGGGAAGCGGCTCCCTGAGCCCCGCTCCCCAGAGCGCCCAGGCCGGGTCCCCGGACCAGTCCCAGGGCAGCGCTTCCGAAGCGCCTGAGACCGGCGCCCAGAGCGGCCAGCAGAGCGGAACCGCAAAGGCTCCCTCGGCCTCTCAGCCTTTCCAGACCGCCAGCTACGATATGAACGGAGTGAGCGTCGTCCCCGTGACGTCCGGAGGCTCCTACACCCTGAGCGGCGAGTACAAGGACCAGATGATACTGGTCGACGCCGAAGGCCAGGACGTTGAGCTGGTTCTGGACGGAGCCGACATCAGCTGCTCCAACGGCCCCGCCATATACGTAAGGGCGGCATCTGACGTGACCATCACCCTGGCCGCTGGCAGCAAAAGCACCCTCTCCGACGGCAGCAAATACTCCATCGAGGACGACGGTTCCACCCTCGACGGATGCATCTTCAGCAAGGCCGACCTGGTCATCAGCGGAAGCGGCAGCCTTGAGGTCAGCGGAAATTACAAGCACGGCATCGTCTCCAAGGATACCCTGGCGGTGGAGAGCGGCAGCATCAGCGTGACCGCGGTGAAGACCGGCGTCCAGGGCAAGGACAGCGTGGACATGAACGGAGGGTCCGTGGCGATCACCGCAGGGACCAACGGCATGGCCAGCGACGTGGTCATAAGCGTCAACGGCGGGACCCTGGATATCAAGGCTAAAGAAGGCCTTGAGGCCGAAACGGTCAATATCAACGACGGCGATACGAACATTACCGCCTCGGACGACGTGATCAACGCCTCCGCTTCAGATTCCTCGGCCGCTTCCGGTACTGTGATGATGGGCGGGATGCAGGGCCAGGGAGGCCAGGCGGCTGAACAGTGCGCCATCAATATCAACGGCGGAAAGCTCACCATATCTTCCGGCGGCGACGGCCTTGACTCCAACGGCGTCATAAACCTCAACGGCGGCGAGGTCTATGTGGACGGTCCTGCTGGAAACGGCGAGCAGGCGGTGGACTGGGTCCGCGGCTGCAATGTGACCGGGGGCACCATGATCGCTTCCGGAGCGGCGGGGATGGCATCCAACGTGACCTCCTCCCAGGGGCAGGGGACCGTCTTCGTCGGAGCGTCAGGCTCGGCGGGACAGGAGATCTGTCTTAAGGACTCTTCGGGAAAGACCGTTGCGAGCTTTGTTCCTACTAAGGCATTCCAGTGTGTGCTGATCACCTCGCCCTCTCTTGAGCAGGGAGAGAGCTACACAGTGACCGTAGGCGGGACCGAAGCGGCCAGCTTCACCCTTGACAGCCTGACCATGAACGTCGGGATCGCCGGCGGGATGGGCTTCGGGAACCACGGCATGGGCTTCGGCCAGAACGGCCAGCAGGGCAAGATGCCCTGGATGAACGGCCAGCTGCCCTCCGAGGGAACCGATGGCACTATGCCTCAGCTGCCCGGCCAGAACGGGACTGAAGGCACAAGGCCCCAGAGACCCGGCTCCGGCAGCGGCGCCACCAAGCTGCCCCGGTTCAATACCGAGACCCAGACCTTCTAAATAAAAAAGAGCCGGTCAGCGGCTCTTCATCCAGCATATCACATCCAGCAGGCTGCCGAGTATGGCGCCTGCTTTTTCGTCCATCTCATCGTTGGGCGGCAGCATGTCGGGGACCATCACCGGGAACATCCCCGCGGCGTGGGCAGCCCTGATCCCGTTGTAGGAATCCTCTATGACGACGATGGAGGCGGGGTCCTCATCCTCAAGCCCAAGAGCCTCCGCGGCCTTCAGGAATATCTCCGGGTCGGGCTTGCTGTGCTCCACCATGTCTCCCCCGATGATGCGGTCAAAGTACGGCAGAAAGCCCGCGTCCTCGATCTGCTGCCTGACCACTGCGATACGGGTCGAGGAGGCCAGGGCGGTGGGGAGCCCGCATTCCTTCAGATAGGATAGGAGCTCGGGGACTCCCGGCTTCACCGGAAGGTCCTTGCCGCTGTAATCCTTGAAATACAGGGCGCGGCGCTCCTTCAGCATCTCGTCGTAGGGGATGTCTGGACCGTAGAATTCGAGGAAATTCCTCCTGCAAAGGTCCGCGTTCACCCCTATGCATCTCTGATACACGGCGTCGATGTCGTGAAGGCCGTATTTCTCCGCCACCTTGAGCCAGCAGCGGTGTACCGCCCGCTCGGAGTCGAAGATGACCCCGTCCATATCGAAAATGACTCCCTTGATCTCTGACGCCATGAGAACGACCGCCCCTTTCGAAGATAATGGAACGATCATATCAGAAGCGGGTCCTTCGCGCAAGCTTCAGCCTTGCATCCTAAGGCTCATAAATGTATACTCTCTTTTGTGGACAGGCTCCTCGCGGGCCTGCGGATAGTGCAAAAAACTCTTAAGGAGATAAAAATGAAGATCGAGATAAACGAAAAAGGCAGCCGCGCCTTTTACAATGAAACAGTGAACGTCATGAGCCAGTTCAAGGCTCTTTCCAGGAACCCGGCGGCAAAGCTCAGGGACAACCTGGGCGCCATGAAGCGCTACAGCATCATCTGCGGAGCCCTGCTGGTCATGCTCGCCGTCATGTGCATCACTGCCCGCAGAGCCGGAGCCATCCAGGTCGCCGCCATGGTGCTGATGGTCGCGAACATCGTCATGAGCCTGATGGTCTACAGGACCATGAGCTCCACTGCGGAAAAGATGATGGCGGATCAGAAGCCCCGGGTCCTGACCCTGGACGAGACCGGCGCCAGTCTCACCGGAGAGGGCACCGTCGACGTGTCGATCCCCTGGAGCAGGATGGCCTTCGTCAGGAGCTTCAACGACGCGACCTGCTTCATCCCCGAGTCCGAGGGCGGGATCATCATATCGGTGGAAAAGAGATACAAGCAGCAGATCGAGGATTACATCAGAGACAACGGCGTCAAGGTAAGGGTGCTGGGCTAGGTCATGGAAGCGGTCAAGCGCGACGTCGTCGCAGCTCTCGTCAGGAGGGACGACGGCAGGTTCATGGTCTGCAGACGGCCGGAATACAAGGCGAGAGGCGGGCTCTTCGAGTTCCCCGGCGGCAAGGTCGAGGAAGGGGAGACCAGGAGCCAGGCCCTCATAAGGGAGTGCCGGGAGGAGCTGGCGGTGACCGTCAGGCCCCTCGGAGTCTACATGGAGCTGGACCACGTCTACCCGGACATCTCCATCCATCTGGTACTGATGGACTGCGTCATCGCCGAAGGGGAGCCCAGGCTCCTTGAACACAGCGAGCTCAGGTGGATCCTCCCCGAAGAGGTGGACGGTCTTGAGTTCTGCCCCGCCGACGCGGATATACTTAAAAAGATAAAAGAGGACGCCGGGATATAGGGCAGGTCTGCCGGTCCCGGATCCGTGAAAGGACGACAATATGCTCACAGGAAAGCAGAGATCATATCTCAAGAGCCTCGCCAACGGTCTTGAGGCGACGGTATATATCGGAAAGAACGAACTGACGGAGGCCTGCCTCGCCGAGATGCGGGACTATCTCAGGGTCCACGAGATGGTAAAGGTCAAGGTCCAGGACAGCGCGGACGTCAACGTCAAGGAGCTGGCCAACGAGGCTGCCGGAAGGCTGGACGCTGAATTCGTCCAGGCCATCGGCCGCAGGTTCGTGCTCTATAAGGAGAGCGAAGACAACAAGACCATCGAGCTCCCCCGCTAAAGAAGGAAGCAGCAAAAACAAAAGCGGCCCGATCCGTGGATATCCAGCCAGACGGGCCGCGTTTTTTATTGCTCTTGATCGTTTTTATTTTTTCATCTGGACCATGACCGACACTCCGTCGGGAATGACGGTGACCCTGGCGTCCCTGCCCTTCATCTCGAAGGCCATATCCAGAGCCTGCTGGGCGGTGGGGGCGTACATGCACTTGCACTTCTCCACGACTTCTTTGAGCTCGGGCCTGGTCACCACGATCACCGGGTGATGGGCCAGGACTCTCGCGAAGATCTGGCTCTGCCACTGGTCGGGGGGAGTCTGCTCCATGGGGACCTCAAGGAAGCTGTCGTAGAGCTCCTGAGCGGTCTGAGGCCCCGACATCTGGGCGTAGAAATAGTCTCCGCCGATGCCGTCGGCGCACTCAGACAGGGCGATGATCACGCCGCCTTCCACCGCGGCAGCTTCCGCTGCGGTCATGCACTTGACGCACTGGTAGAAGTTCTGATCGAGGGGAGCGCCTCCGTTGGTGGTGATGACGATGTCGGAGGGGTCGGCCTCGATGCGGCAGTAGCCGAGAAGCTCCCTGCAGCCTGCTTCGTGGGCCTTGATGGGATCGCCTGCGAAGGCCGCGGCGGTGTTCTTGTTCTCGTCGATGATGCAGTTTACGATGAAATCAAGGCCTGCCTGCTTTACGGCGTCCACCATGTCGGTGTGTATGGGGTTGTTCTCCAGGATGCCGGTCCTGGCGAAGGGGCTGTCGATGAAGGCTCCGCAGTGGTTGCCCAGGACGGTCTCCCTGTCGCAGATGCCGGGAAGGATGCTCTTGCGTCCTCCGGAGAAGCCTGCGAAGAAATGGGGCTCGATGAAGCCCTCGGCGACCATGAGGTCTGCGTCCAGGGCTTTTTTGTCCAGGACCAGGGGCGCGCCGGAGGGCAGCACTCCGATCTTGATGTTGTCTTCGCTGTCGCAGTCGTGGACCAGGATCTTCGCGCTCTCGAATATCTCGTCGCCCAGCTTCGCCCTGAGCTCATCGGGGCGGGTCTCCCTGTGGCAGCCGGTGGCTACGAGAAAGAAGACGTCTATGTCGGGGCTCCCTTCCCTGATCTCGGCCAGCATCTCGGGGACTATGTCCCTGCTGGGGACGGGCCTGGTGTGGTCAGAGATTATGAAGCAGCAGGTCTTTTTGCCCTTCGCAAGGTCTCTCAGCCTGGGGGATCCGATGGGAGCCTCCAGGGCTCTTCTCACCAGCTCTCTTCCGGGAACGTCGCTCCTGAGCTCAGCGATATGTGAATGAAGCACCGCGGCGTTTCCCTCTTCAAGGGGCATGCCGGTCTTTCCGTATGGCAGTGTGATCATGTGGTCTCCTCGCTTTTCCGGCCGCTGTCGCCGGATATTTTCTTTACATCATCAAAATTAAACCATGAATCACATTCGAGCGCAAGGGCATAGGCGATTTGACCTGAATACAGACAATTCCGGGGGCATCTTCGGGACCTCAGCCGTCAATATCCCGCTGTATTTTCCCGCGCTTTGCTGTATAATGTAGCCAGTTTTTTTTATAAGGAGATCTCTATGGAACATCAGCCTTATTCCGAATTTCTCGATATCGTGGTGACCGAGGCGGATCCTGACAGCGCGGAAGGCTTTCTTGCCTGGCGTCCCGAGCTCACCGATATGCTGGGACACATGACGGGCGGCGCGTACAACGCCCTGGGAGACGCCGTCGCGGGAGCCTGCGCACGGGCCACCGGAGACATGTACGTAACCCAGAACTGCAGCCTTCAGTATTACGTCAGCACAGAAGAGCAGGACGGCGTCCTCAACTGCAGGGCGTCGGTGCGCCACAGGGGCTCCCGCACCTGCATAATAGCGGTGGAGCTCTTCCACGAGGACGGCACCGTCGCAGCCGACGGCCAGTTCTCCTATTCAAAGATATAGCAGGCTGCCGGGCGCGCCATGCTGCCCGGAAAGGAGGAACACCATGAAACTCGTAGTCATCGACGGGCAGGGTGGAAGGCTCGGAAAGCTCCTGGTCGAGAGCGTTATCGCCGAGGGCATCACCTGCGAGATAACCGCCATCGGGACCAACAGCACCGCTACCGCCGCCATGATGAAGGCCGGAGCGTCCCAGGGAGCCACCGGAGAGAACCCGGTCATCGTGGCCTGCAGAGACGCCGACGTCATAGCGGGTCCCATCGGCATCATATCCGCCGATTCCCTGCTGGGAGAGGTTACCCCCGCCATGGCTGTCGCCGTCGGCCAGAGCAGCGCCCTCAAGCTGCTGCTTCCGGTGAGCCACTGCAACAACCAGGTCATAGGAGTAAAGCAGCAGTCCATAGGCGATATGGTGAGAGAGACCGTCGACCGCCTGAAGTCGCTGGTTTAGAACGAAACGGAGGACTGAAATGGGCGAAGAACTTAAAAAAGTCGTGATCCTTGGGACCGGCGGGACCATCTCCGGAAAAGGCGAGGCGGGCAAGACCACCGGCTATTCCGCGGGCAGCATGCCCGTCGAAGACATCATCGCCTCCGCCCCCGGCATCGAAAAGCTGGCAAGGCTCGAGGGAGAGCAGGTCTGCAACGTCGCCTCCGACAATATCACGGCGAAAAATCTGATACACATAGCCAGGAGGATCAACGAGCTCGCGAAAGATCCCGATATCTGCGGCTTCGTCATCACCCACGGCACCGACACCATGGACGAGACCGCCTTCTTCCTGAACCTGACCGTAAAGACCGATAAGCCCGTGGTCATCACGGGAGCCATGAGGCCCGCCACTGCGACCTCCGCCGACGGTCCCCTGAACATCTATCAGGCCGTCCTCACCGCGGCCTGCCCGCAGGCCAGGGGCAAGGGCGTCATGGTCGTCTTTTCCGACAGGATCTACGGCGGAAGAGACGTCCAGAAGCGCAATACCTACATGGTGACTGCCCTGGATCAGGTGGAGGGAGGCCTTCTGGGAGTCATCCGCGACGAGGAGATCCACTGGTACTACGAGAGCACCAGGCCCCACACCCTCAAGAGCGAGTTCGACGTCAGCGGTCTTGAGCACCTTCCCGTCGTAAGGGTAATGTACTTTCATATCGACTGCGATCCGGCGCTCCCGGCGAAGCTCGCCGAAGGAGCGGACGGCCTGGTGGTCGCCAGCGCGGGCGCGGGCGGAGTCAGCAAGGAGATCGGAAAGGCCCTCTCCGAGCTGGGCATCCCGGTGGTGACCTCGTCCCGCATCAGCAGCGGCGTGATCACCCAGAACGCCGCCGACAGGACGAAGGCCGTCGCCGCCGACAATCTGCCGCCCCAGAAGGCGGCCATCCTCCTGAGGCTCGCTCTTACCGTAAGTACCGACAGGGACGAGATCATCAGGATCTTCAGGACCTACTGATCTTATAAATCCACATCCATCGTCTATCTGCGATAGACTGTAAGACATGAAAACTCCCGGCTGCAGCTCAGCGGCCGGGAGCTTTTGCGTTTTTGAGATGTTTTAGGGGCAGGGGGCGGACTAGGCGCTGAAGCAGGTGCCTTCCATCAGGCGGATCAGCACCCTGATGCCCTGGGCGAAGGACCTGATGCGCATCTTCTCGTTGGTCCCGTGGGCTCCCTTTTCACCTTCGGGGATCATGAAGGGGCCGCACCTTAAGCAGGTGTCGCAGATCTGCTCGTAGCAGTGGGCGTCGGTGCCTCCCGTGGTGATCGAGGGCACGAATACCACTCCGCCGTAATAATGCTCCATGGCTTCGGCCAGCTTTGCGTAACCGTATCCGTCGCATCTGGCTTCGGCGGACGCGGCGTTGGCCTGCAGGAACTCCAGTTCCACAGAATCATCGTCTATCACCGATCTGCAGTGGGCCATGAGCTTTTCGGGGTCCATCCCGGCCGCCAGCCTGAAATTGATTACGGCGCTCATGTTCTGGGGCATGACGTTGGGAGCGGCGCTGCTTCCCGAGATCATGGTCGGTGCGATGGTGGTGATCACGAAGGGGAAGAGGTCCTTGTCGTTAAGGCAGTATTCGGCCAGCTTTGCTTCGTTCTTGTCCGGATCCGCCAGTATGGTCCTTAGAGGCTCCGCGGTGACGTAGGGCTTCAGCGCGTTGAAGGTCCCCTTCAGGGTAGTGCAGACGGTCGGGGGGAAGGGATGATCGCATACCTTCGTGATCGCTCTGCTGAGCCTTTCAAGGGAGGTGCCTCCGAAGGGCCTGCTGGAATGGCCGCCCTTGCTCCTTACGGTGAGCTTCAGGTCCGCATAGCCCTTTTCCATCAGATTGATGCTGGCGATGGTGCAGCCGGGAGCTCCGTAGACCGCTCCGTCCTTCATGCCGCTGCCGCCCTCATCCAGCAGGAACTCGAGGGTGATGCCTCTGGACTTGAGCAGGTCGGAGATGGCCTGTGCTCCGGTGTTGAAGGTCTCCTCGTCCTGTCCGAAGGCGAGATAGACCGTTCTTTTGAGCTTTCCGCCCTTTGCCAGCAGGTATTCCATGGCCTCCAGTTCCGCGAAGACCTGGACCTTGATGTCCTGGGTGCCGCGGCCCCAGATGCATCCCTCGGCGATGGCGCCGGAATACGCGTCGTAGGTCCAGTCCTTTTCGGTTCCCTCGACCACCGGCACTACGTCGATGTGGGACATGAAGAGGGCAGGCTTGAGCGAAGGATCGCTGCCGGGGACGGTGATGAGGACGCTCCTTCCCACGGCCTCAAAGGTCCCTGCGGCCATGATGTTCGGGAAGCTCTTCTTTATCAATTCGTGGATCGCGAAAAAGGGGGCGGGATCCTCGCAGTCGGAAACGCTTTTGCACTTTACCGCCTCAGACAGCCTGACGCATGCCCCGTCCAGGTCAAAGTCGCCGTATTCGCTCTCGTTTCTGAAATATTCGTAAACGTCTTTCATGGTTCTCCTTTCCGGCCCCGGGCGTCCGCCCGATCACCAATTAATATAATAAGACAGAAAAAGGAAATTGGCAAGGCTGCCGCTTCGAGGAGCGGCGGAACGATGGGCCTGAGTTAGATTTGATTACTTGATTGTTTGATTTTGTGCGTCGATATAAATTATTGCTTATCTTTTACAAAGAAAACGCAAATTTAGTAGCACTCATTAATAAAGCGTTGTATAATCTTTTTTACATAATATGTACACTACTATTGTCGACAAGCGGCAGTATTTATTGATCTGAGCGTAAACACCGATATGAAGCAGCGTGCCCCAAAAGAAAAAAAGAAGAGATCCCTTCCGGCCAGGATCATCCTGTCCGTGCTGCTCTTTGCCGCTCTTGCGGTGATCATCACCGCGGGCGCCTTCGTCGGGACTGCGTATACCATGGTGAATAAGATCAGCCGCGAAGAGCCCGCCGCGGAGCCGATGACGGAGGAAGAGGTCATCGCCTACGATCAGGCCGAGATAGAGGCCCAGGCTGGAGACGCGTCCATCGCGGAGCTTCCCGAGGTCCATCCGGACGAGGTGGTGTTCACCGAAAGCGCGGATATCACAGAAAAAGAAGAGAAGGAAGATGCGCCGGCGGCGCCCGGCAAGTGCGTCAATATCCTTCTCGTCGGCCAGGACAGGAGGCCGGGCCAGGGACGCCAGCGCTCCGACGCGGTGATCCTGGTCACCTTCAACAAGTCCCGAAAGACCATAACGATGACGTCGATAATGCGGGATACCTACGTGCAGATCCCCGGCTACAAGAACAACAGGTTCAACGCGGCCTACGCCTTCGGAGGCTTCGATCTTCTGGACCGGACCGTGGAAAAGAACTTCGGGGTAAAGGTCGACGGCAACGTGTCGGTGGATTTCATGCAGTTCATGAGCATCATCGATACCCTTGGCGGGGTCGACATAACGGTAAACGACGCGGAGGCGGAATATCTGCAGCTGCCTTCCGCGGGCTCCTATCACGTCAACGGGCTCAAGGCTCTGGAATACGCCTGGACCCGCAAGATCGACTCGGATTTCAGCAGGACCGGACGCCAGAGGAAGCTCCTTCAGGCGGTCTACAACGCCTACCGGAACGCCGGGACCTCGGAGCTCCTGTCGCTGTTTAACGACCTCCTTCCAATGCTCACCACGGACATGTCCAACTCCCAGATCCTCGGATACGCCGCGGACCTGCTCCCCATGGTCAGGAGCAGCGCTCTGCAGAGCCAGCGGATCCCGGTGGACGGTTCATATAAGAACGCCCTTGTGGACAAAAAAGCGGTCCTGGTCATCGACTTTGAGAAGAACCGCAGGGCCCTTGCGGACGTCATGAGCGAATAGCGGGCGGTAAATATGATCATCGATCTTCACAGCCATATCCTTCCCGGGGTGGATGACGGAAGTCCGGATACGGAGACGAGCCTAAAAATGCTAAGGATGGCGTCGGAGCAGGGAGTCGAAGTGCAGGTCCTCACTCCCCATTACTATCCCTGGAACGAGAGCATCCCGGACTTTCTCGCGAGAAGAGAGGCCGGACTAAAGGCCCTTAAGGACGCTGCGGGGGATACTCCCCGCCTGCTCTGCGGCAGCGAGACCGCCTTCTTTGCAGGCATGAGCAGAAAGGACCTGGATCCCCTCTGCATCGAAGGGACCGGGACCCTGCTGATCGAGATGCCCTTCGAGAGCTGGGACAGCAGGACGGTGGATGAGATCGCCGCCCTCTCCCTGGACCGCGGATACGACGTGGTACTGGCCCACATCGAGCGGTTCATCCATTACAGAGGCAACCTCCGGCGCCTTCAAGAGCTTTCGAGGCTCCCGCTGTTCCTTCAGATCAACGGGGAAGCCTTCCGGAGCCTGAGGAAGCGTAGGACGGCCCTCTGGCTCGCCAAAATGGAGAAGGCGCCGGTGCTGGGCAGCGACGCCCACAACTGTACGACGCGAAGGCCCGATACCGCCCCGGCGCGGCGGGTCATCGAAAAGTGCTTGGGCCGCGCCTGTCTTGAGGAGATGGACAGGGCGGCGGAATATCTTACCGGAGGACTGCGGAAACCGGAAAGCGGGGAACAGACACGGAATGAATGAAGGAATCATCAACAACGATTACGAAGGCCGCGGAGCGGGCGAGATCTACATCCTGGATCTGCTGGACACCTGGCGCCGCAACTGGATCCGGATCCTGCTCCTTGCGGCAGCCGGAGCGGCAGCGGGGCTCCTGCTGACACTTTTGCTCGTCACTCCCACCTACACGGCAACGTCCAGCATGTACGTGGTATCGTCGCCTGCCGACAACGTGCTCAATATCGCGGATCTCAACCTGGGATCATCCATAACCGGCGACTACGTCTACATGATCAGGAGCCGCATGATGGTCCAAAAGGTCATAGACGCCACTGGGACGGACCTGTCCGTTGAGGAACTGCGGTCCATGCTCAACGTGACCAACGTCTCCGGCACCCGCGTGATCAGGATCAGCGTGACCAGTCCGGATCCCGGCCAGGCCATGAGCTTTGCCAACACGTTCCTGGACCAGACTCTGATGTATCTTCCCGGGATGATGGGCATGGAGGACAGGCCGCCCATAGCGGTCGACGCCGCGACTCTGCCAAAGACCGCTGACAACCTGAGGCCGGCAAGGAATGCCCTGATCGGTCTTGCGGCGGGCCTTGCGGCGGGGCTGGGACTGTTCGCAGCCATCTATCTGCTCAATGACGGCTTTGATTCGTCCGAGGACGTGGAAAAGTACCTCGGAATGGCGCCCATGGCGGAGGTCCCGAGAAACGGCCAGAAGCAGAAGGGCGGTTACTATTACAGCGTCCATAAGCGCCGGCAGGGCGGCGAAGGCAGCGGTAAGGACAACGGAGGGCGTGAGAGATGAACCGGATGATCATTGGAAAGATGCCTGAGATGGACTATTTCGTCCAGTCCGCCGTCGACCGCCTTCGCGTCAATATCGGATTCATAGGCGCTGAGAAGAAGGTCCTGATGTTCAGCAGCAGCGAGCCTTCGGAGGGCAAGAGCTACATCTCGACCAACATCTGGATCGAGCTGGCTAAGGCGGGGAAGAGAGTCTGCCTGGTGGACGCCGACATGAGAAAGTCGGTGCTTCGCGGCGAGCTCAACCTGCGCCTCGAGGACAAGGATGAGTTCCTCGGCCTGACCCACTACCTGGCGGGGACCAATCTCAACGACGTGATCTACTCGACCAATATCGCCAACGCCTTCATCATCCCCACCGTCACCATCGACAATCCCAGCCTTCTGCTGGAGGGCGACCGGTTCGACAGGATGCTGGACGTGCTGCGGGATCACTTCGATTACGTGATCATCGATACCCCGCCACTAAGGCTCATATCCGACGGCCAGCTCATCGCGAAGAAATGCGACGGCTGCATTTTCGTCGTCAGGGCCCATTCCACCAGCCGCTCCATGGTGAGGGAATGCCTCAATCACCTCGAGCGGGCCGGCTGTCCCCTCCTGGGCGTCGTCCTGAACCAGGTCGAGGCCTCTAAGGGCGGAAGATACTACAAGAAGACATATTACAAGAAATACAGCGGCAGTCCGGGCGTTTGACAGCGCAGTCCCTGTTCACTGTTCCTTCATGTCTGTGAGGAGACCAGAAGTGAGATTCTCTGTGCTGATATCGATATACGGAAAAGAAAAGGTCGATCATTTCAAGGTCGCCATGGACAGCATCCTGTCCAATACGGTCCTTCCCGATCAGATCGTCCTGGTTGTCGACGGACCGATACCACCCGAGCTGGAGCAGGCCGTCCGGACGTATTCTGAAAAGTGCGGCCCGAGCCTTGAAGTGGTAAGGCTCAGCGAGAACATGGGCCTCGGCATGGCCCTCAACGCGGGCCTTGAGAGGTGCAGCTGCGAGTTCGTCGCCAGGATGGACTCGGACGACTGCTGCCTTCCCGACCGCTTCGAAAAGCAGGTCCGGTATATCTGCGGCCACCCTGAGACCGATCTTCTCGGAGGCCAGATAATCGAATACGACTCGGAGCTCAGGACCCAGCTGGACGTGCGCAGGGTCCCCCTGTCCATGGAGGATATCTCCAAAAGGATGCTGACCAGGAGCGGAGTGAACCACGTGACCGTCATGTACAGAAAGAGCGCGGTCATAAAGGCGGGAGGCTATCAGCACTGCCCCCATTTTGAGGATTACTGGCTGTGGTTCCGCATGCTGGGGGACGGCTGCGTCTTCGCCAATCTGGACGACGTCCTCGTCAAGGTCAGGACCGGCGACGGCATGTACAGAAGGCGCGGCGGCATAGGCTACAACAGGGACATCATAAGCTTTCAGAAGAAGATCTACGGCAGAGGATATATCAGCAGGCTCCGCTTTCTCGAGAACATCGCCATTAGGGTCGGAGTCGCCAGCATGCCCAACTCCCTCAGGGGCTGGGTCTACAGGAGATTCCTCAGAAAAGGGAACTGATCCCGGGGGGACTGGCTGATGATCAGGATACTTCAGGTAGTGCCGAGCCTTGATATCGGCGCCGGGATGATGAGCGTCGTCATGAACTACTACCGGCAGACCGACAGGACGAAGATCCAGTTCGATTTTCTTTACTTCGACAGGGAAGGAAGCTCCCACGCCGCAGAGATTGAGGAACTGGGGGGCAGGACCTTCTTCATGAAGATACCGACCCTTCTTCCCGCGGACCAGGAGATGCTCCGCCGCTTCTTTGACGAGCATAAGGGGGAATTCTACGCCGTCCACTGCAATCCGATCTGGGCATTCGCCGCCATCGGCCCTCAGGCAAGGCGCAGCGGCATAAAGCACGTGATCCAGCACTGCCATTCCACCAGATATTCTGAGAAAAGGCTGAGCGCGGTAAGGAACCGGCTGCTCATCGCCCTGGACCTCAGGGCGGCGACGGATCTTGCGGCCTGCAGCGAAGAGGCCGCTGCTCTCTTCGGAAGGAGAAGGGCTGCGGAAGGAAAGGTCTTCATACTCCGCAACGCGATAGATCTCGACCGGTATTCCTTTGACAGGGAGCTCAGGGAAGAGACCCGCAGGAGTCTGGGCGTCGGGCGGGACGCGCCTCTCATAGGGATAATAGGCCGCCATTCCTTTGAAAAAAACCAGCTGTACGCGGTCGACGTGTTCAAGGCGTTCAGGGATATATGCCCGGGCTCCAGAGGCATCATGGTCGGCGAAGGACCGATGAGGCCCAGGATCGAGGAAAGGATCCGCTCCTCAGGCATGGAGAAGGACGTCATCATGACCGGCAGCAGAAAGGACGTTAGGGCGCTGCTCTCCGCCATGGACCTGTTCATCCTCCCGTCTCTCTTCGAGGGGACTCCGGTATCCGTCGTAGAGGCTCTGGCCAGCGGGCTTCCCTGCCTTCTCAGCGATACCGTCACCAGGAGCCTGAGCGCCGGAGGCGTCCGCTATCTTTCCATAAAGGCGGATCCGCGGGTCTGGGCGGAGGAGGGCATGGCCCTTATGAATGAAAGAAAGGGCCAGGACCGCGGGGATGTGAGGGAGGTCGCCGCACTGGGACTGGATATCGCAAAGGTGGGCAAAGCCCTTGAGGAATACTATATGGGGCTGGTGAAAAACGATGAACGCGGTATTTGATCTCCTCGGTTCGACCCTGCTGGTCGAAAGGTTTTTCGGAGTCGCGGTCTACTGCCTCGCCCTGGGATATTTCTGCAACAAGGTCGCTCATGCCGGCGACACGCGGACGATCGATCGCCATCTCAACAGTTATCTCGCGGTCCTGGGGATAATGGCCTTCTTCTACATTCCTTCGCCGAACGCGGATTTGTACCGATGGAGGCTCCTCTCCGCCGGGTGGAGCGATGTCCCCTTCTCATGGGTCTGGGACAATCTGGTCCTCAAAAGGGCGACTCCGGTCGGGTATCTGCTCATCTATATTTGTCAGATCACCGGCATCCAGGGCCTTCTGCCCATGGTCTGCGCCCTGGGGTTCTACGGGAACGTGTTCCACATTTTTAAATGCGAGGCGCGAAGGAGCGGCGTGCGCGCCAGGTCCCTCAGCACCGTCCTGTTTTTTTTCATGAGCACGGGAGTGTTCCTGGAGGTCATATCCGGCGTCAGATGCATGCTCTCCTTTTCCATGGCTCTGCGCTGCGCCTACGACGAGGTATACAGAGAGAAGAGTTTTTTCAGGCATATACCGGTCTATGCGGCAGCCGCCCTGCTCCACGGGGCGTCCATCCCCCTGATCGGCATCAGGATGGTCTGCAGCCTTATGGAAAGAAAAAGGGGGCCGGCGGTGATGCTGGCGGACCTGACCGTCATAGCGGCGGCATTATTTCTTGGGATGCGCTACGGTGGATATTACATCGACAGCGCTGTCGACAAGGCCGTATCCTACGTGGCCAACGACATGTACTCCTACGGCTGGGAGTACCTGATCGCTGTCCTGTCCCTCCTGGTCATGATCACCGCCCTGTGGAACCTGCACAGCGTTTATCCCCAGGTCTGGAAGGACAACGTGAGCCAGATCCGCAGCCTGATCGTCATCCTTCTGGGAGAGACCGCCCTGTTCAGCGAATATTCGATCTTTCACCGCTTCCTTACCGCCGCGATGATCGCAGCGGTCCCGGTCCTGATCAGGTACCTGGACTGCGAGCGGGGGCGCGGACGGAGCAGGTCGGAAAGGTCCATGGCAGCCATGTCCCTCGTGATTCTTGCGCTGGCCTGCGTCAGAGGAAATCTCTGCGGATATAAGTTCTTCGTTCTCGGCTGAGACCGGCAGCGGCTGCTGCCCTGCGCTATACAGAAAGGAACCAACGGTAAAATGAACATTACTGTCGCCGGGATGGGATATGTCGGGCTGTCTCTGGCCGTCCTTCTCGCCCGGCATGATCACGTGACTGTGACGGACATAATACCCGAAAAGGTCGATATGCTGAACAGAGGCGTATCCCCGATCCGGGATGAATACATAGAAAGGTATCTGAAGGAGGCGGCGGAGGGAAAGCGCAGCCTGGATCTTAAGGCGGTAACAGGCGGCGCCAAGGCCTATGCCGGCGCGGATATCGTTGTCGCCGCGGTCCCGACCAACTACGATCCTTCGCGGGATCACTTTGACTGCTCCGCGGTGGAGGCTGTAATCGAGCAGGCCCTCAGAGATGCGCCGGATGCGTATATCGTCATCAGATCCACTGTCCCCGTTGGGTATACCGCATCGGTGAGGGAAAGATACGGCAGCGGCAGGATCCTGTTCAGCCCCGAATTCCTGCGGGAATCGAAGGCCCTGTACGACAATCTCTACCCCGGCAGGATCATCGTAGGCTGCGACGGTGGGACAAGGGCTGCGGCGGAGACCTTCGCCTGCCTTCTTAAGAAAGCCGCGCTTAAAGATAACGTCGATACCTTGTTCATGGGCTTTACCGAGGCGGAAGCGGTCAAGCTCTTCGCCAACACATATCTGGCCCTTCGGGTCGGCTTCTTCAACGAGCTGGATACCTACGCCGAGGTCAACGGTCTGGACAGCAGGGCGATCATCGAAGGCGTTGGCCTTGACCCCAGGATCGGTCCCCACTATAATAACCCCAGCTTCGGGTACGGAGGCTACTGCCTTCCCAAGGACACCAGGCAGCTGCTGGCCAACTATGCGGGCATCCCCCAGAGGATCATCGCGGCGGCTGTCGAGAGCAACGAGGTGCGCATGGATCACGTCGCGGAGGAGGCCGCAAGGCTCTGCCGGAAGGCCGCGGAGAAAGACTTCCACGGTAAGGAGCCCGTCGCGGGGATCTTCCGCCTCGCCATGAAATCCGGGAGCGACAATTTCCGCGAGAGCGCGGTCCTGCACGTCGCGGACCGTTTAAGAAAGGACGGTATAAGGGTCATCGTCTACGAGCCCTCCGCCGCGGACGGATCGGTCGTCTGCGGCTGCACCGTGGTCAACGACCTCGCCGAGTTCAAAAGGCTCAGCTGCTGCATCCTTGCCAACCGCTATGACCACCTGCTGGACGACGTGAAGGACAAGGTCTATACCAGGGACATCTTCAACAGGGATTAAAGTCCGGGCCGGGATCCCCTCCGGGACCGAAAACCGTGAAAATATAAGAAAAACGGACGATTTTCTTCTTGACATGCCCCATCCCTGCAAGTACAATAATTGAGCGCGACTGTGTGCGCTCCCTTGGAGCGTCCGCGCAAAGTCATCAAAAGGCGCAGGCTGCCAACGGCGGCCGTGGCCGAGAGTTACAGCACCAGTGCCGAAAATGATGAGTGACGATCATCAGAGTAGGCGTCGAAAATGATGCACGAGCATCAGAGTAGACAAAGGAGGTTAAGAAATGTCATCCTACATTGCAAAGCCTTCGGAGATCGAAAGAAAATGGTACATCCTTGATGCAGAGGGCAAGACCCTTGGCCGTCTCTGCACCGAAGCTGCCATGATCCTCCGCGGCAAGAAGAAGCCCACCTTCACTCCGTTCCTTGACACCGGCGATTACGTGATCATCATCAACGCCGAAAAGGTCCAGGTCACCGGCAAGAAGGCAAAGACCAAGATCTACAAGCATCATTCCGGTTATCCCGGCGGGCTCAAGGAGATCACCTTCGAGAAGCTCCAGGAAAGGGATCCCGAAGAGATCATCCGCCACGCCGTCAAGGGCATGATGCCCAAGGGCCCCCTCGGCAGACAGATGTTCAAGAAGCTTAAGGTCTATGCCGGACCCGAGCACAAGCACGCAGCTCAGAAGCCTGAAGTCTGGAATTTCTAATAGGAGGGAGTATACGAAATGGCAAAGATTCAGTACATCGGAACCGGCAGAAGAAAGTCTTCCGTGGCCAGAGTAAGACTCGTCCCCGGCACAGGCAACATCACCGTCAACAAGAAGCCCCTCGATGAGTATTTCGGAATGGAGCTCCTGAAGAGAGAGGTCAAGAGGCCTCTGCAGCTCGTCGGCGCTGAAGAGAAGTTCGACGTCATCGCTATCGTAGAAGGCGGCGGCACCACCGGTCAGTCCGGCGCCCTCCGTCACGGCATCAGCAGGGCTCTGTGCATGGCAGATCCCGAGAACAGACCCGCCCTCAAGGCCGCAGGCTTCATGACCCGTGACCCGAGGATGAAGGAAAGGAAGAAGTACGGCCTCAAAGCCGCACGTCGCGCACCTCAGTTCTCCAAGAGATAATCGAGGACAAGAGATCATCGAAAAAGCCCGGAAATACGCCATTTCCGGGCTCTTTCTTTACCCAAATCCTTTTGATTCCTTTTCGAGAATTTTGAAGAAAAATCGCTCCGATTTAGTAGTTAATACTGGGGCAACGACCCCTTAGTAGTTAATTTTTGGGGCACCACACACGAAAATGACGGAGAGAAAGAAGTCGCAGACTTTGTAGTTAAAAGGCGGCTCGTTTCTCCCTAAAATCTCTACTTGTGAATGACGCTCAGCAGAAAGCTCTTCTGCCGGGCGTCTTTGTCTTCTCAGAAGAATAAGCCTCCTTACATAGCCCGGTGACTGTTTATCGACAGTGACCGGGCTTTTTCTTTTCTGCAGGCTCTGCAGAACCATCATAGGAAAACAAGGAGGATAAAACGATGGCAAGAGAAACGATCATAATCGACGGCGTGCGTTACTACGCTGACCGTCCGCGAAGCTGCAGAGGCTGTTTCTTCTGGAAGAACCGGAAAGTCGGATGCACCCTCAAAAAAGAGAACTGCTACTACCTGGCGGAGTCCCCGAAGCCGACATCCCCTTGTGCAGGCTGCAGTTACGGTCCTTGTGTCAGTTTCTGTATGAAGAAATGTATGAACGAGGTCCTCGGAACCAGGATGGAGGTGCCGGCTAATGCGTGAGAATGGAAGCTTAAACTTTTACAGGAATCTCATGAAGCGTGATGTGCCGGTTGACCGAAACAAGACGGCTCCGAAATGCAGACAGTGCTGCTACTATCACCCAGACTTCAAATACAGGAAATGCCTGTTTTCAACCTGCCCCTATGGCAAGCAGGATAAGGACATCTTCCGGCGCAAGCCCCTTTCCAAAGACAGGTTTTCCATTCAGGAGGTGGTGATATGAGTGCTTGACTATATCCACAGCGCGGAAACTGAGCAGTTTTCATTTCTCAGGGTCCCGAAGATCCTGCTTCAGAATGATACCTTCAAGGGAATCTCTGCCGAAGCAAAGCTGCTGTACAGCATCCTGTTTGACAGGACTGAGCTTTCGAACCGGAACGGCTGGCGGGATGATCAGGATCGCGTCTATATCATCTTCACCATCGCGGAGATCACGGAGAGCATGAACTGCGGCAACAAGAAGGCCATTCAGCTTCTGAATGAGCTGGAACATAAGGCAGGTCTCATCGAGCGGAAACGGCAGGGCCTCGGAAAGCCCAACCTGATCTATGTAAAAAGTTTCTATCGGACTGTGGATAAGTATGGGGAAAGACATTTCTTGAAGTGTCAAAACGACACTTCTGGAAGTGTGAAAGCGACATCTCTGGAAGTGTCAGAATCACACTCTAATAAGACTAATAATAAAAAGACTGATTTGAATGATACTGATCTTTCTTTCCTTCCGGGAAGGGAATCGAAGCGAAACGATGCTTATGCACAGTATGAAGCTTATTTCAGAGAAGAGTTGGAGATCCCCATCCTGATCCAGGGCAGCCCCAGAGATAAGGAAACATTGGAAGGAATCCTGGATCTTCTGGCAGAGACCTGTTCATCCAAGAGAAAGACGATCCGGATCGCCGGAGACGATAAGCCCATTGAGATCGTCAAAAGTAGGTTCATGAAGCTGAACTCCCTGCATATCCAATATGTCCTGGACTGCCTGAAGGAGAACACGACCTATGTAAGGGATATGAAGCAGTATCTGCTGACAACGCTTTTCAATGCCCCGGTAACGATCGACTCTTACTATCAGGCCAGGGTCAATCACGATATGTACGGTGTCCATGCATGAAGGAGGTGAATCAGATGGACGATGATAACCAGATGGACCGGGTTCAGAAGATCCCGATCCAAGACCTGATACCCTTTAAGGATCACCCTTTCAGAGTAGTTGAGGATGAATCCATGCTCAGGACTACAGAAAGCATTTCGATGTTCGGTGTCCTGACTCCCCTCATCGCACGGCCTGCCAGAGACGGAAAATA
>JAFRQL010000192.1 GCA_017428655.1 Bacillota bacterium
AAGGTCTTCGTCCCCCGCCAGCTCCCTCATCATGGGCTCCAGCACCTTTTCCACGATCACGTCGCAGCGGGCCTTGTCGGTCTCCTCGGTGATGCCGTAGTAATTGGCGTAGGTGATCATATAATCATTGACGAGCTCCTCATAGCTGGCGCCTTCGAGAGCTTCCAGCACCATGCAGACGAAGCCGGTGCGGTCCTTGCCCTCGGTGCAGTGGATCAGGAAGGGGCCTTCATTTTCGCTCATGGCGGTCAGAGCGGCCGCCAGCTTGGAGCGGAACTCGTCGGACTTGAAGTTCATGTTGAGACCCACGGGAAGGACCTTCCCGTCCTCGTAGAGAGCCTTGAAGCCGGGGCTGTCAAAGCCTTCGGAAGCCAGATAGCCCTTGATCTTCTCGTCGGTGTCGGCGAGATCGACGATGTATTTGACGCCCTTTTCGGTCATCAGCCTGTCGACGTAGGACGCCCTGTTATGCTGGTCGTCGCAGGGGGACGCTGAGCGGTAGACAGTACCCTCGCCCATGCTCCCGCCGGTAAGGGCCCTGAAGTTGGCGAAGATCTCGTCGGAGGCGTAGTCATCCCTTGCGTCGGTGTAGTGGATATCCCTGGCCTTCTGGATGTCCAGATACTTGCCCTTTTCCCTCAGGACGATGCCCGCGGTGTCGCCCTCTTCGATCTCGGCGACTGCCCAAAGGTCGTCTCCGTTGTTGATGCAGGCCTTGATGTAATCGTAGCCGGGATAGGCGATGAGGAGGGGCTCGCCGTTATCGGTGTAGTAACCGTTGTAGTAGGGAACGTCGATAAGGCTGTAGCCGCTGGAGAAGATCACGTCGACGCTGTCTCCGTACTCAAAGCCCATGGCGTTGAACTCGTTGATGGTCTTAGTGATGTAGATGCCGCCGAACTCGGGCTCGTGGATCAGGGCCAGGTCTCCGGTGACGGGGGAAGGCTCCCCTTCGCCGCCCTTGGGCTCCTCGGAGGATCCAGCGCCCTGGGCGTATCTGCTCAGGAAGGTGACGATCTGGGCTCTGGTGCAGGGCTTGGAGGGGCTGAAGCGTCCCTCGGAGGTGCCCTCGGTTATACCGTTGGCGGCTGCCCAGAGGACGGGTTCGTAGTACCAGCTGCCCTCGGCAACGTCCCCGAAGGGGTTCTCGCCGGAGGCGGCGCCATTGGCGTATCTGCAGAGCATGGTCACGGCCTGGGCGCGGGTGACTATATTATTGGGGGCGAAGGTGTGGGGCTCGACGCCCTCGACGATGCCGTTATTGAAGGCCCAGGAGATGGCTTCAACGTAATAGGCGTTCGGGTCGATATCGAAGAACATGGTGGTCGGGTCCACCGCGGGGCATCCTGCCATCCTCCAGAGGAAGGTGACCATCTGGGCCCTGGTGCACTCCTTGTAGGGGCTGAAGGTCTCGAAGGTGGTGCCTTCGGTCACGTTGTTGTCGAGGGCCCATCTGACGGGACCGTAGAAGTAATCCTCCTCGGTGACGTCGTCGAACATGAAGGGCTCATAGACGGGGGCTCCGCCGGTGATCTCTCCGTCCGGACCGATCCACTGGGCGAAGACGCTGGTGCTCCACTCGTAGACGGTATCCTCGGTGACCTTTACGCCGTCCCAGTCATACCAGCCTTCGAAGGTGAAGCCTTCCTTTTCGGGGACGGGAAGCTCCGCCAGCCTGTCCCCTTCGCCGGTGTACATGGTCTTATACGGTTCCTCGTCCTCGGCGTCCAGCATGAAGAAGACCTCAAAGCCGGGGATGACGGGCCCGATCTCGTCCATGGTCATGAGCTCGGTATCGCCCTTGGTGACCACCACGCTGAGGAGCTTTCCGAGATCGCTTTCCTTGGGAACGTAGGTCCCGCCGACCGCGCCCTCGATGGGGGTCCTTTCGTACTCGACGGAGTTTTCATCGATCCTGTTCACGGTCTCGTGATACCAGCGGACCTCGAGACCCTCGATGCCGGGGGGATCGATCTCGACGGTGATCTCCTTTCCTACCACGGCCTCGCCAATGATGGCGGTGCTGTGAAGGGAGGTCATGACAGGAGTCTGATATATCACGTCATCAGAAGCTTCTTCGGTCTTGATGACGCGGGTGTAGACGATATATTCGGTGGCCGCTTCAAGGCCTTCGAAGTACACCCCGCCGTATTCGTCGGGCTGAACGGCCTTGGTCCAGTCGGGCTCTTCGCCCTTCTTAGCGATGACGTATTCCTGGCCCTCTCTTCCGAGGACGTATACTTCCTCCGAAGTCCACATGGAGACGTAGGGCTCCGGGCCGGGATTGATGAGCTGGTCGATAAATTCGATGAGTTCCGTCAGATCTGCCTGATCTTCAGTCCCGTCTCCCTCTGCCGGAGCGATGAGAAGATCGTTTTCGGATGCCGCCGGCTGATCTTCGTCAGCGAATACGGACGCCGGGATGAGGCAGAAGCACATGATCAGCGAGATCATGAGAGCCAAAAGTCTTTTTGCTTTCATAAGTCATGCCTGCTTTCTTCGTTCGATGCGGTCTCGGTGTGATTAAACGTATACATATTGATTTTAACGTTATTCGCGCTGTTATTCAAGTGCGCATGACGTCCTGCGCAAAGCTGATTTGCGAAGGCGGCAGGCATATGTTAAAATAATACAGAACAAGAAACCTGCATCCAGTTATGTTTCCGCAGGCATTACGGCCCGTCCGGCCTGAAAGACTGAAGCGGCCGCCGAAAGGACCGGTCACGGCGATCCCTTACCGCGATATAAAAAGGCATCCCCGGCTGCCCGGAGATGCCTAAATTTTGTTTTTGGTATTACTGTCCGAATGGACCTTCCGCAGTCTTTTTGACTACATCATTCCCATTCCGCCGCCCATGCCGCCGTTCATGGCTGCAGCTGCGGCTGCGGGATCTTCCTTCTTGATCTCGGCGATGCCGGCCTCGGTGGTCAGCAGCAGAGCGGAAGCGGAAGCAGCGTTCTGAAGAGCGGACCTGGTGACCTTGGTCGGGTCGACGATGCCGGACTTCATCATGTCTTCGTACTTCTCGGTGGCTGCGTTGAAGCCTACGCCTACCTTGTGCTTCTTGACCTCAGCGACGACCACGGAGCCTTCGAAGCCCGCGTTCTCTGCGATCTGGCGGACAGGCTCTTCCAGAGCTCTTACGATGATCTGGGCGCCGGTCTTCTCATCGCCCTTGAGGGCGTCTGCATACTTCTTGACAGCGGGGATGACGTTGACGAGAGCGACTCCGCCGCCGGGGACGATGCCTTCCTCGACTGCCGCCTTGGTGGCGTTGAGAGCATCCTCGATCCTGAGCTTTCTTTCCTTCAGCTCGGTCTCGGTGGCTGCGCCGACCTTGATGACCGCGACTCCGCCGGAGAGCTTGCCCAGTCTTTCGAGGAGCTTCTCCTGATCGTAATCGGAGGTGGTCCTGGCCAGCTCGGCGTTGAGCTGCTCGACTCTGGCCTTGAGAGCGTCCTTGTCGCCTGCGCCGTCGACGATGACGGTGTTGTCCTTGGTGACCTTGACGGTGGCTGCGCTGCCCAGCATATCGAGGGTGGCGTCCTTCAGGTCATAGCCGACTTCCTGGCTGATCACGGTGGCGCCGGTCAGCACTGCGCTATCCTTGAGCATTTCCTTTCTTCTGTCGCCGAAGCCCGGTGCCTTGACTGCCACGCAGTCGAAGACTCCCCTGATCTTGTTGACGACGAGGGTGGCGAGAGCTTCGCCTTCGACGTCCTCAGCGATGATCAGCAGCTTCTTGCCCTGCTGTACGACCTGCTCGAGGATGGGCAGCAGCTCCTGGATGTTGGAGACCTTCTTGTCGGTGATGAGGATGTACGGATTGGAGAGGACTGCTTCCATCTTGTCGGTGTCGGTGACCATGTAAGCGGAGAGGTAGCCTCTGTCGAACTGCATTCCTTCGACGACCTCCAGCTCGGTGCCCATGGACTTGGACTCTTCGACGGTGATGACGCCGGCGTTGCCGACCTTCTCCATAGCGTCAGCGATGAGGCCGCCGATGGCGGTGTCGCCTGCGGAGACGGACGCGACCTGAGCGATAGATTCCTTGCCTACGATCGGCTTGCTGTTGGCCTTGATGGCCTCGACTGCGGTGTCGACTGCGCCCTGGATGCCCTTCTTGAGGATCATCGGGTTGGCGCCTGCTGCGACGTTCTTGAAGCCGTCGCGGACGATAGCCTGTGCCAGCAGGGTAGCGGTGGTGGTGCCGTCGCCTGCTACATCGTTGGTCTTGGATGCGACTTCCTTGACGATCTGGGCGCCCATGTTCTCATAGGGATCCTCCAGATCGATCTCCCTTGCGATGGAGACGCCGTCGTTGATGATCATCGGGGCGCCGTAGGACTTCTCGATGAGGACGTTCCTGCCCTTGGGTCCCAGGGTGATCTTTACGGTATCAGCCAGCTTATCTACGCCGGCCTGGAGCTTTCTTCTTGTTTCTTCGCCGAAGCTTATCTCTTTTGCCATTGTTCTTACCTCTTAATCTACTTTACGACTGCCAGGATGTCCTTCTGGCTCACAAGGATGAGATCTTCGCCGTCCAGCTTGACCTCGGTGCCTGCATATTTGGAGAAGATGACCTGGTCACCTTTCTTGACTTCCATCTTTACCTCGTCGGTCCCGGGACCTACCGCCAGGACTTCCGCCATCTGGGGCTGCTCCTTGGCTGCGCCGGGAAGCACGATACCGCTCTTGGTCTTTTCTTCTGCCTCGAGCCTCTTGATCAGGACTCTGTCGCCTAAAGGTTTGATATTCATGAAATATTCCTCCATATGATATTTTTTATCTTTTCAGTTTGTTAGCACTCTTTTTGTCTGAGTGCTAACATCATCAATTATATTCGGAGCCTCTGATTTGTCAATACCAATCAGGCTGATTTTTCGTTCTTCATATTAAATTCACGGATCTCCACCTCGATGCCCAGGATGTTGAAGGCAGTCATGTACGAGACCGCCTGCCAGACCCTTTTCTGCAGGGATTCCGCGGCCTTGCGCACCGCCGCCCCGTACCAGCCTCTTATGATGATCCTGATGTACATGCCCTCCTCGCCGTTGGTGGAGGCGACCCAGAGCACGTCGCTGACGGCCTCTTCATCCTTTGCAAGGTGCTCCACGATGTCGCTGATGACCTTGTCCGAGATGACGAAGTCGCCCATGTAGCTGTAGGTGGGCCTCACCAGAGTCTTCTCGCTGCTCTGGCCCTTGCCGTGCTCGTCCTTGCGAAAGCCCTTGCGGGGATCGAGAAAGTACCCGGAGAACTGCTTTTTCACCTGCATAGTCGGCGCGGGGATGATGTGGGTGCCCGCTGAAGCCCTGAGCCTTCTGGCCTTTTCGATCTGCTCCGGCGTGGAGACGTCCTCGATGTGGATGTACTCGTCGGGCTTTCCGATCTCAAGCCTTTCGCAGATCTCGTCCACCATCCGGTCCGAGGTACCGATGACCATTATGGACGTGATCCCTGACTCCTTGATCGCCTCGGCGACCGAGCTGCGGTGCTTTTCGTCGGTAAAGATCGCGGTCTTCACCGCTCCCAGCCTGGTGGGCTGCTTTTTGGCCGAGATGCCCGCTATTATATTTCCCTTTTCAATGAAGAGACCGTCGTCGATGACAGCCTCTATGCCCAGCTTTCCGCAGAGCTCCGCAGAAGCGAAGCTCTTGCCGGTGCCGCTCTTTCCCGAAAAACCGATTATCCTCATGATCTGACCTGCCCGGGCAGGCCGGGTCCGCGTAGGACCGCCCTGCCGTCCGTTAGTTTCTTAAAACCAATATTAGTATACTTCACAAAAAGTTCAGAGAAAACTTCTTGTTTACTTTCCGCTCGTTTGGTATATTATCATCATTGAGAGCAGATGTCTGCCCTCTACCTGTGAACAAGGAGGAACAAATAATGGCATATGTGATTTCTGACGCTTGCGTCATGTGCGGAGCCTGCGCAGCCGGCTGCCCCGTAGAAGCTATCTCCGAAGGCGACGGCAAGTACGTCATCGACGCCGAGAAGTGCGTTGACTGCGGCGCTTGCGCATCCACCTGCCCCGTAGGAGCTCCCCAGCCCGAAGAATAAGGCAGAGGATCCTTCGCAGGATCGACCAAGACCAACAAAGAACAGCCGTTCCTTTTCGGGACGGCTGTTTTACTGCGTATTTACTTCCGCGAAGCGTGAGCATCAGCGGTTCTGGTGGTTCATATTGTAGGTCAGGACGTGGAGGGAATCGGCGATGTAGATATTCTCTACGATCACGGTATCGGGGACCGCGATGTCCGCGGGGACGAAGTTCCAGATGCCCCTTACGCCTCCGTCCACCAAAATGCCCGATATGGACTGGGCCCTCTCCTTGGTGGCGGTGATGACTCCGATATCGATCTTTTCCCTTGCGAGCAGGTCCTCCAGCTCCCTCTGGTGCTGGACCTTCACTCCGGCGATCTCCTTTCCGATCAGCTCATCCTTGACGTCAAAGATGCCGCAGATGCGGTAGTGGGACTCGTAGCTGTCGATGTAGTTGGCGACGGCGTGGCCGAGCCTGCCGCAGCCCACGATCACCATGTTGTACTGCTTGTCGGTACCGAGGATCCCTTCTATGGCCTTCTGAAGGTCTGCAATATTGTATCCATAGCCCTGCTGTCCGAAGCCTCCGAAGTGGTTGAGGTCCTGACGGATCTGGGACGCGGTATATCCGGTAAGATCGCTGAGCTCTCCCGAGGAGATCCTTACGACTCCCTTTTTGTTCAGTTCTTCCAGAACGCGAAGATAGCGCGGGAGCCTGCGGATCACTGCATTGGAGATCTTATCCTCCTGTTTGTTGATCATTGTACTCCTCCTATTGATAAATTTAGTGATGTATGATTTTACCATGCTCTGAAGCTTGTTACAATAGCTTCAGTATGCTAAAATATTATGGTTTTTGATAAACATGAGCATAATTTCCGTATCAAAACTCAATAAATACTACGGGACCGAGCCGGTGCTCACCGACGTGTCCTTCCACATCAACGAGAAGGACAGGATAGGCATAGTCGGAGCCAACGGAGCGGGAAAGAGCACTCTTATAAAGCTCCTGACCGGAGAGCTGGCCGCCGACAGCGGCGACATCTTCAAGGCCCGTGACATCACCGTGGGCTACCTTAAGCAGCGGGACCACTTCCCCGGCGGAGGCACCGTAGAAGAGGAGATGCGCAAGATCTTCGCCTGGCAGATGCAGGCGGAAAAAGAGCTGGCGGAGATGTCCGAGAAGATCGAGAAGCTCCACAGCGAGACCGGCATGCTCACCAAAGAGCAGGAAGACATGCTGGAGCGCTACGAGACCCTTCAGACCCAGTTCCGCGACCGCAGAGGCTATACGTATAAGAGCGAGATCAGGGGCATCCTGAGCAGTCTGGCTTTCTCCGAGGACTTTCTGGACAAGCCTGTGGACCTGCTCTCCGGCGGCGAAAGGACCCGCCTTGCCCTGGCCGCCCTGCTGCTCCGCTCCCCGGACCTGCTGCTTCTGGACGAGCCCACCAACCATCTGGACATCGGCACCCTCAAGTGGCTGGAGGACTACCTCGCCCAGTACAAGGGCACCCTGGTGATGATCTCCCACGACCGGTACTTCCTCGACCGGACGGTCAGAAGGATCTTCGAGATCGAGAGCCACAAGCTCACCGTCTACGAGGGCAATTACAGCCAGTACAAGGTCAAAAAACAGCAGATCTACGAGGAGAAGCTGCGCCATTACGAGAACGAGATGGCGGAGATCAGGCGCCAGGAGGACATGATCCGCCGGTTCAAGGCCCACAACACCGAGCATCTGGTCAAAAGGGCCCAGTCCAGGGAAAAGCGCCTGGCCATGATCGAAAAGCCCGAAAAGCCGGTCATGCTCAGCGAGCACCTTCGCATGAACTTCGATGAAAAGCTGCAGAGCGGCACCGACGTCCTCTTCGCGGAGGGCCTTTCCATGAGCTTCACCGACGGCAGCGGCACGAGGCAGCTCTTCTCCGGCGTAGGCATGGACATCAAGCGCGGCGACAGGATCTGCCTGGTCGGCCCCAACGGCATCGGAAAGACCACGCTGCTTCGGATCATCCTGGGCGAGCTTCGGGCTGACAGCGGCCTGATCAGGCTGGGGCAGAACGTGATGCCCGGCTACTACGATCAGGAGCAGAAGAGCCTGGATCCCTCAAAGACCGTGCTGGACGAGCTCCACACCGCCTATTTCAAGTACGACGTGACCGATCTTCGGAGCATCCTCGGCAGCTTCCTTTTCAAGGGCGACGACGTTTTCAAGCAGGTCGCCGATCTTGCGGGAGGCGAAAAAGCGAGGCTTGCCCTGCTCAAGCTGATGATGTCCGGGGCCAACTTCCTGATACTGGACGAACCCACCAACCATCTGGACATCTCCGCCAAGGAGATCTTCGAGGACGCGCTGCTCAATTTCCCGGGCACCATGCTGATCGTATCCCACGACCGGTATCTGCTGCAGAGGATCCCCACCGCCATCTACGAGCTGGGAAGGAACGGGATCACCGTCTTCCACGGGGGTTACGATTACTATTCCGAAAAGCGCCAGAGCATAGGCTCGGGCAAGGCCTACCTGAACCAGATGGTCAGGGTCACCGAGGGAAAGCAGGCCGAGGCGGCGGATATAGAGGCCGCGGCGGAGAAGGCCCTCACCAAGGAGGCACGCGCCCAGGCCCGCATCAGGGAAAAGCAGCTGGCCACGGAGCAGCGTAGAAGAGAAAAGCTGAAGGCCGCGGCAGAAGAAAGGATCGCGGGACTCGAGGAAGAGATCTCATCCCTTGAGGAGGAGCTCTGCAGGCCCGAGGTATTTTCCGACGCTGCCAAGTCAAGAGAGCTCTCGGAGAGGCTGGACGCCGCCAAGGCCGAGCTGGACCAGGCCTACGAAGCCTGGATGGAATTCGAAGGATAAAAGGATAAAATGAACAAGACCGGATTTGGATACCTGAGGCTTCCCGAAAAGAACGGAAAGCCCGACTATGAACTTATAAACGCGCTGACCGACCGGTTCCTGGAGCTGGGCGGCAGATATTTCGATACCGCCTACACCTACCTGGACGGGGAGAGCGAAAAGGCCCTGAGGGAATGCCTGGTGAAGCGCCATCCCAGGGACAGCTTCATGATCGCGGACAAGCTCCCCGGCTACAAGTGCAGGGACCACGCCGACTGCCGAAAATATTTCGACGAGCAGAAGGAGCGCTGCGGCGTGGACTTTTTCGACGTCTACATGCTCCACTGGCTCAGAAGAGAACATGGAGCAGATGGAGCCCGTAACGGAAGATGAGACCGCCCTTCTGGCCAAAGTCAGGGACGTCATCAACTCAAAGACCACGGTCTCCTGCACCGGCTGCCGCTACTGCGCCGCCCACTGCCCCAAGGGCATACTGATCCCGGACTATTTCAGGATGCTCAACGAGTTCGTCCGCTATCCTGAGGAAGGCTGGAAGATCAAGCCAGCCTACGCCCAGCTCTCGGCGGGACACGGCAGGGCTTCCGACTGCATCAGGTGCGGAGCCTGCGCCAGGCACTGTCCCCAGCACATAGACATCCCCTCATTCATCGCCATGGCGGCGGAAAAGCTGGGATAGCCTGCCGGAAATCGATATAACGCGAAAAGCCCGAAGCCTTCCGACCGAAAGCTTCGGGCATTTTAAAGGGCCCCGCCTTTTCAGGCAGAGCCCTCTTTCATTTCAGATCAGATGATCTTCAGGTCCTCTTGTCCGGGGATGCGGATGGCTACTGCCATGCCCACTCCTCGCAGTAGAATCTTCCGGAAGGTCCAAGGAAGATGTCGCCGAGGTACTTGTTGTAGGCTTCGCACTTGTTGACCTGATAGATGGGGACCTGCGGGCAGAGGTCGTTCATGTAACGGGTGAACTCGTTCTCAAGCTCGATCCTCTTGTCGGTGTCGATGGTCCTGGTGATCTCTTCGATCATCGCGTCGACCTTGGGATCGTTGGTCCTGGTCTTGTTGGAGCCGCCGATCTGGGTGCTGTGGAACAGACCCTTGATCCAGGTGACCATGTTGGAGCCGGTGTAGCCGCCGATGAAGCCTTCGAAGTTGCCCTGAGCGGTCTGGGAGAGGTAGGTGGCGAGGTCCATGGAGACCAGCTCTACGCCCATTCCGAAGGCGGTGTCGAGGTTCTCCTGGATGACCTGTCCTGCTCTTCTCTTGGTATCGTCGGAGCAGATGACCTCAAAGCTGACCTTGGAGAGGTCTACGCCGGAAGCGGCGGCGAATTCCTTGGCCTTTTCGACATTGTAGCCTACGAAGCCGGTGGTGTCGCAGGTCTCGAAGCCGTAGGTGGTCTGAGCGACGGACGCCATACCTTCGCCGTTAAGAGCTACGGTGATGATGTCATCCCTGTTGACCGCGGCATTGATAGCCCTTCTGACGTTGACGTTGCCGAACGGATCGACGGTGTTGTTGAGGCAGAGGAAGTTGAAGGCAAGGGAGGGAACGTCGAGCAGTACCAGGCCTTCGTCACCCTTGATCAGGTCGATGTCGTTGGTATCGAGCTCGATGATGTAGTCGACCTCGTGGGCCTGCAGAGCGATGGTCCTGGCAGAGCCTTCGGGTATGATCTTCCAGATGATGTTCTTGATGGCAGGCATTCTGTCCTTGTTCCAGTAATCATCAAAGCGGGTGAACTCCAGCTGCTCGGAGATCTTCCAGTTGACGAACTTGTACGGACCGGTGCCGATGGGTTTGGCGTTGAAGTCGTTGCCCGAATCGATCAGAGCCTTGGGCTCGATGGCGTTGCCGTGACCGGAGAGGTCATAGAGAACTGCGGCGCTGGGGCCGTCGGTGTAGAGGCCTACGGTGTACTCATCGATGACGTGGGGGTCTCTGAAGGAAGTGGTATTGATCTGGACTTCCGGAGACTTGGCCGCTGCTTCGAGGGAAGCTACGACGTCTTCAGCGTGCATCTCGGTGCCGTCGTGGAACTTTACGCCCTTATGAAGGTGGAAGGTCCACAGATAAGCGCCGTCGGACTGCTCGGTGTACTCATAGCTCTCTGCGAGCCAGGGCTGAGGAGCCAGATTCTTATCGATCTGGATGAGCTGCTCATAGGTCAGCTGATTGATGTAGTTGCCTGCTACTGCGCTGTGTCCGCGGGCGCTGATAGCGGGGGTCTCGTCTGCGGTGCAGACGACGACGGTGTCCTTATCTACTGCGTAATGACGATCTGCGTTGTCAGCTGCGGGAGCATTTCCGCCGCCGCCTCCGCCATTTGTACTTCCGCATGCTGCTAAAGATGCAATCATGGCGATAGCGATCAGTAACGCAGCGATCTTTGTGAATCTTGACATTGTTGATCAACCTCCTGATCATTCCTTTAACTGTATCTTCTGTGGTATGGGTCCCGTCCTTTAGGGAAAGAAGACGGGGTCCCCATCCCCCGGAGATCTTTCGAAAGGACAGATGCGCACATGGCGATATGTACGTACTTGCATTTTTAGTATAGCGTATGCGCCGGACAATATCAAGACGTTGTCTGTATTTGTTCAATTTTCGTACTTTGTCATTCGAAAACACTGATATTTGCGGATTTTTATACTATAAATATAAATAATATAAGCTTGTATCAACAATCCAGATAATGTAATACAAAACTATCATTTTCCAAGAATGAAAGACGAGACCGCACACGACAAAAAACAGCGGGGCATTTCAAAGGCAGGGCTGTCGTTCAGTACTTGGAGACGGACGCCTTTTCACAAATAGGTTCTCCACTTCCCATGATATGTGGTAAAATCATATGGGGTCTTTATAAAGAGCCACCCACATGATACGTCTTAATAAGTTAAATCTTTTAGAATCATTACGAGGTGATAGTTATGGAAAAACTTATGGATGCCATCGTAAAGCCGACTATGGGGCCGGGATTGGAACTGCGGAAGGTTCCTGTACCTGAACCCGGTCCCGGCGAAGTGCTCATCAAGATCCACAAGACCGCAATTTGTGGAACTGACGTACACATCTATGATTGGAACAAATGGTCCGCGGAACGTATCCACCCGGGCATGACCATCGGTCACGAGTACGTGGGCGAGATCTGCCAGCTGGGCGAAGGCGTCACCGACTGGAAGGTAGGCCAGAGGGTCAGCGGCGAAGGCCACATCACCTGCGGCAAGTGCAGGGCATGCAAGACCGGCAACCTCCAGTGGTGCGAGAAGACCAACAGCGTAGGCGTCAACAGGAACGGAGCATTCGCAGAGTATCTGTGCCTGCCCACCACCAACCTGGTCGCCATCAGCGAAGACCTGGACGAGGACATCGTCTCCTTCTTCGACGCTTTCGGCAACGCTACCCACACCGCCCTCATGTATGATCTGGTAGGCGAGAACGTACTGATCACCGGCGCAGGCCCCATCGGCATCATGGCCGCAGGCATCGCCAAGTACGCGGGAGCCCGCAGGGTCGTCATCACCGACCTGAACGACTACAGGCTCGGTCTGGCAAAGACCATGGGCGCTGACGTCGCAGTCAACACCGGCAGAGAAGACCTCAACGAGATCATGAAGCAGGAAGGCATCTTCGGAGGCTTCGACGTAGGCCTTGAGATGTCCGGCGCAGCTCCCGCCTTCAAGCAGCTGGTACGCTCCATGAAGGTCGGCGGCAACGTATCCCTGCTCGGCCTGGGCAATGGCGAGACCAATTTCGATTTCAACGACATCATCAACAAGGGCCTGACCATCAAGGGCATCTATGGTCGCAAGCCTGACAACTGGTTCAAGATGATCGGAATGGTACAGGGCGGATTCGACCTCCACCCCGTCATCACCCATCGCTATCACTACACCGAGTTCGAGAAGGGCTTCGAGGCCATGCACAGCGGCATGTCCGGCAAGGTCGTCCTCAGCTGGGTATAACAGGAGGATATATCACTAATGAAATCAGCATTGACTGCTATCCAGCAGGAGCTTGACGCCATCAAGGCAGCAGGCACCTGGAGAGAAGAACGCATCATCACCACCCCCCAGAGGGCAAGGATAGACACCACCAAGAAGCCCAACGTGCTCAACATGTGCGCCAACAACTATCTGGGCCTCTCCGCCAACGAAGACCTGATTAAGGCCGCCAAGGAGAGCTACGACAGATGGGGCTTCGGACTCTCCTCCGTCAGATTCATCTGCGGCACCCAGGAGATCCACAAGGAACTGGAGAGACGCATCGCCAACTTCGTAGGCACCGATGACGCCATCCTCTACAGCTCCTGCTTCGACGCCAACGGCGGTCTCTTCGAGACCATCCTCGGCGCAGAGGACGCCATCATCTCCGACGAGCTGAACCACGCCTCCATCATCGACGGCGTAAGGCTCTGCAAGGCCAAGAGATACAGGTACCTCAACAACAACATGGAGGATCTGGAAGCCAAGCTCAAGGACGCACGCGAGACCGGCTGCAAGAAGATCATGATCGCCACCGACGGCGTCTTCTCCATGGACGGATACATCGCCAACCTCAAGGCTATCTGCGATCTGGCCGACAAGTATGACGCTCTGGTCATGGTCGACGACAGCCACGCAGTAGGCTTCATGGGCGAGCACGGCAAGGGCACCCCCGAGTTCTGCGGAGTCATGGGAAGAGTCGACATCATCACCGGCACCTTCGGCAAGGCTCTCGGCGGAGCTTCCGGCGGCTACACCGCTGCAAGACAGGAGATCGTAGACCTGCTCAGACAGAAGAGCAGACCCTACCTCTTCTCCAACACCGTGGCCCCCGCTATCTGCGCAGCCACCCTCAAGACCATCGATCTGCTCGAAGAGTCCACCGCTCTCAGGGACAAGGTCCACGAGAACGCCAACTACTTCAGAGCCGGCATGGAGAAGCTGGGCTTCGACCTGCTCCCCGGCGAGCACCCCATCGTGCCCATCATGCTCTATGATCCCATCGTCGCTCACGAGTTCGCTGACAGGATGCTGGAAAAGGGCGTCTACGTGGTAGCCTTCTGCTATCCCGTCGTACCCAAGGGCAAGGACAGGATCAGGACCCAGATCTCCGCGGGCCACACCAAGGAAGACCTGGATTTCGCCATCAAGTGCTTCGGCGAAGTCAAGAAAGAGATGGGACTGTAAACAAGTCTGACATTTCATCAAAAAAACACTTGCAGTTGCTCCGGTATTCAATATAATAATGATTACATGACACGGCCGCCTGAATGCGGCAGTGGACAGGATCATTACTCTAAACGATTCGGAGGAAAAATCTTAAATGGTATTTGAGAAGATCAAGAACATCATCGCCGATCAGCTCGGCGTGGTGGCAGACGATATTACCCTTGAGACCAATCTCACCAAGGACCTTGAGGCCGATTCCCTCGACGCCGTTGAGATCATCATGGCGATCGAAGACGAGTTCGGCGTGGAGATCCCCGACGAGCAGGCTGAGAACTTCAAGCTCGTAGGAAATCTGGTAAAATTCGTCGAAGACAACATGTAAGTGTAGACAAATGACAAAAAGGCCCCGCGCTCCCAAGGAAGCGCGGGGCTTTGTTTATTTATCCAGTTTTCCGAGACCGGTCTCAAGGTCAAGACCGGGATAGACGTCCAGATCGAGATCCGCGTAGAGGCCCAGCCTCGCCTTCTGATAGGCAGCCATGGCGATCATGGCGCCGTTGTCGGTGCAGAATATCGGCGAAGGTATCCAGAGCTTCGCGCCCTTCCTCCGGCAGGCCTTGGCCATCCGGTGCCTCAGGGCCGAATTGCAGGCGACTCCCCCGGCCAGAGCAAGGCCCTTGTAGCCTGTAAGATCCAGGGCCGCCATGGCCTTTTCCACCAGCACGTCCACGACGGCCTGCTGGAACGACGCGGCGACGTCCGCCCTGTTGACCTCATTGCCCCGCTGCTCCTCCGAGTGAAGATAGTTGATGACCCCGGTCTTGGTGCCGCTGAAGGAGAAGTCCAGGCTGTCCTTTTCCAGCAGGACCCGCTTGAACTCGTGGGCGTGGGGATCTCCCTCCTTGGCGATGGCATCGATCTTGGGTCCTCCCGGATATCCCAGTCCCAGCACCCTGGCGACCTTGTCGTAGGCTTCTCCCACGGCGTCGTCCCTGGTGGCGCCCAGGACCTTGAACTCGTTGTATCCCCTGACCTCGACCAGATGGGTATGTCCCCCGGAGACCACCAGCGCCAGGAATGGAGGCTCCAGATCCTGATGCTCCAGCAGGTTTGCCAGTATGTGTCCCTGGATGTGATGGACCCCGACCAGGGGCTTTCCCGACGCCAGGCAGACCGCCTTGGCGTATGCGGTCCCCATGAGCAGGGCTCCCGCAAGGCCCGGGCCCGCGGTGACTCCGATCTCGTCGATCTCATCGAGGGTGACCCCGGCGTCGTCCAGAGCCTGCCTGAAGACGAAGGGGATGTTGTTCAGATGGTGGCGGGACGCGATCTCGGGCACCACGCCGCCGTATAACGTATGTATCTCTATCTGGGAGGATATGACGTTGGAGAGCAGATCTCTTCCGTCAGCCAGCACCGCGATCGCAGTCTCGTCGCAGCTGGATTCTATCCCCATCGTAAGGTGTCTTCCGTCTTTCATAGTGGCTTCCTTTCAGCCAGCTTCTCCCGCCGCCACATTATGACGGCGTCCTCTTTGCCCTGATAATATCCCTTCCGGATGCCCTCGCTCTCAAATCCCAGCCCCGCGTAGAGGGCCTGGGCGGCCAAGTTGGAGGCTCTGACCTCCAGAGTCATGTCCATGATGCCCAGCGCTTCGGTATCCCTGATCACGGCGCCCATGAGCCGGGTCGCGATCCCCCTTCTTCTATAGCCGGGAGCGACCGCCACGTTGCCTATCTGGCATTCGTAGGGTGGAAGCAGCCAGCAGCTGACGCAGCCGACTATATCGCCTTCGGCCTCGGCCAGGTAGAACCGGGAGGAGGGATTCTTCGTGATCTCTCCCGCTATGGCCTCCCAGCTCCAGGGCACGGAAAAGCAGAGCTGCTCCAGCCCGGCGAGGGCGTCGATGTCGCTCCTTCTTCCGTCGGATATCCTTATGACTATGTCGTCTGAAGTTATGGGCATTGTCTTGTTTATGATTTGCGTTTTGAACGGGCGCCGCGATGCCTGACCTGCGTCTTAGGCAGGATGAGGCACGGACCTCAGCGGTCCTTCTCCGCCAGCTTTCTTTCGGCCTCGGCCAGCCTCAGATACTCGGGAGAGGCGGTATAGCAGTCGCAGAGCTCCCCGGCCCCGTACATGACGGCGGCAAGCCTTGCGGCCTGGCAGGCGGTCTGATATCTTGCCTCTTCCGGGGCGGTCTCAAATGTGAGGCCGCTGCCCTCGATCTTTTCCTTCCAGGGCTCGATGCCGTCGCCGAAGAAGACTATCCGGTCATATGCTCCGGAAACTTCCCTGAGCCTTGAGATCAGTTCGTCCGGATCCCAGGCTGAATCTTCAACGACCGCGGTCCTGGAGCAGGGCTCGTAAGCCCCTGCGTAGACCTGGCTCCTTCTGGCGTCGAACATGGGGCAGAACAGGAGCCTCTCGCCCCTGCCCTCACCGTATCCGCAGAAGGCGAAGGACTGAAGGGTCGGGACGCAGATGACGGGCTTGTCCCACACCTGGGCGAGGGCCTTTGCGGTCGCCATTCCGATGCGGATCCCCGTAAAGGACCCCGGTCCCCTGCTGACAGCCACGGCGTCGATCCCGGCGGGTACTATGCCCCTTTCTGCCATCAGGTCTCCGATCATGGGAGCTATCTCCTGCAGATGGGAGAGCTTCCTGCCGCCGGTCCTTTCCGTTATTCTGCCGTCTTCGTATATGGCAGCCGAAGCCAGCTGCCCTGTTGTCTCTATGGTCAAGATCACCATGTTACGGTGCAGATCCTTTCGTTTTCTTCTTCTCCCCGGGCGAGATCGATGAAGACGGTGCCCTCGGGGAGCATGTCCTCGATCAGGTCCGCCCATTCGATGACGCAGACTCCGCCTTTTTTGAAATATTCGTAAAAACCGATCTCAAAGAGCTCGTCCTCGTCGCTGACCCGGTAAACGTCGAAATGATACAGAGGCAGCCTTCCCCCCTCATGCTCCTGAACGATGGTGAAGGTGGGGCTGCTGATGCGGGAGGGGACTCCCAGGCCCTGCGCGATGGCGCGGGTGAGGAAGGTCTTTCCGGTGCCCAGATCGCCTCTTAAGGCCAAAACGTCGCCGGCCCTGAGCTTCTCCGCGATGGAGCGCCCCAGCGCCATGGTGTCTTCTTCATTTTTCAGCCTGAATGTTTCGGTCATGTCTGTGTTCAGCGGTCCGGTGCGGACAGAGCGTTTCGCCCGCTGCGGGGAAAATGCGTAGGGAAGCGTCCCCCGGCGGGGCGCATCCCGGGCGCATAAAAATAATGCTTATCTAATTGATTATAATACTATTCCGCTGCGCTTTCCAGTGCGGCCGCGGCCTACTTCTCCTTAAGAGCCCTGAGCGAAAGCACCATGAAGGCCACGGCGATCAGCGAGAGCACCAGGCTGAACCAGTAGATGAAGCGAAGACCGAAGCGGTCCATCAGGACCCCTCCGATGGCGTTGCCCACAACTCCGCCGACGCCTCCGGTAAAGCAGAGAGAGGACAGGGACTGGGCCCTGACCTTCTGGTCCGCCTGAACGATATCGTTGGCATAGAGGACCCCGGCGAAACCGTAGATCCCGTAGCAGAAGAGGCCGGTGAACATGGTCGCGTAGATGCCCGCAAGGGACCTGCAGCACATGAAGGCCACCGATTTGAGGGAATAGGCGGTGAAGGACACGCAGAGGAGCGCTCCGGGGCTCAGATAATGGAGCAGCATCCCGGACATGAACATGATCGGAAGCTCCATCCCCGACTGGATCAGTATGGCGACGCCCATCTCCCTGGTCCCGCCCCCGACGGACTCGATCATGCGGTTGAGGAAGGTCCCTAAGGGCGCCTGGCCTATGCCCATGATGATGAGGGAGAGAAGAAATAGCGCCAAAGCCTTGTTGCTTTTCAGCATCTCGCCGTAGCTGGTGGTGCCCTTGCCGGCCTTGCTGCGCCTTACCGGAGCGACCGAAGGCATGGTCAGCATGGCGATGATGGCCAGCACCTCGATGCCCAGAAACAGCGAGAGCAGCAGCTCAGGACTGTATATTGCGATGAGCCTTCCGAAGATCAGGGCTCCGCCGGCCCAGCCCAGAGAACCTATGCCCCTCGGCCATCCGTAGTTGACCGGAAGTCCCGCGTTGACGTACTGGACCATGACCGCGTTGAGAAGGCCGTTGTTGGTCTTCTGGGGCGCGTCAGCCAGCATGAACAACAGGGCGATCAGGGCGATGGACGGCCTGGTGAGATGGAGCACCGCGACGAACACGAAGGATATGATGCTTACCGCGACGGTTATCTTCTTCAGCGGGATCTCCGGATGCCTGTCGCAGAAGTTGGAAACGAAGAGCTGCAGGAAGATGGCCGCGACCGAGGTCATCGAGACTGCGATGCCGACCATTCCGTCGCTCATGCCTCTGCTTGACAGGAACACTGCCGTAAAGCCCTGCAGGCAGCAGGCAGCGGCCCAGTAAAGGAACTGGGCTATGGCGTAATGGATCTCTATGTTCAGGGCTTTGCGTCTTTCGGGGTCCATGGTCTCCTCCCGGCCGGATACGGCCAGATCCAAACGGTTTGCCCATATGTATTACCACAAAAAAAGCGGGTTCGCAAGAAAAACATGGATATCCGGGGATATCAAAAGAAAAAACTGCGCAAATATATCGGAAGAAACAATTGACAAATATTTGTAATTCTTGTAATATAATAGCAATTACCGCTGGGCGGTTTCCTCTCGATCGATGCGGCTTTGCCGCAGCGTGAAGGAGGTGATCCTATGGTGACTTACGACGGACTGTTTCAGTACACCCTCGTGCTGCTGACTTTACTTCTGGTTGCCTCGGCATTCAGCCATAAAAAATAGGGTCAGCCGCCGGGAACGCGGCTGATCCTTCTCTTACAATGGGAGGATACCGCCACCCAAACAGCGGTAATTACTATCCTCGTCTTTTTATATATCATAAATGCTGGCAGAACGCAAGCATTTTTACATTGCATCCCATAAGCAGGAGGCGCCCTTTCGGACGCCTCCCGATGGTCGTTCTATGTCAGGTACCGGTCCTTAGTCGAACCTTACCCTCTCCTTGTAGGTGGTGTGGAGCAGCTCGTGAGCCTTGTGGGAATTGGGCTCGCCCAGATACTCCTTGTACAGGGTCTGGATGTCCGGGTTGTTGTGGGACTGGCGGTGGACCGCCCTCTCATCCTCGGAGTACAGAGCCTTTGATCTCAGCTGCAGATATTTGTCGTAGATATCGATGTCCTCGTTGGGCATGAAAGTATCGCGGACGTAGGGCTGGCCGCCTCCGTTGATGCAGCCGCCCGGGCAGCCCATGATCTCGATGAAGGTGTAGGGGGACTTGCCCTCCCTGATCTGGTCCAGAAGGACCTTGGCATTCTTCATGCCGGAAGCGACGGCGATCTTGATGGTCTTTCCCTGAAGAGTGACCTCGCCCTCCTTGATGCCTTCAAGGCCGCGGGCGGGCATATAGTTGATGCCCTCCAGCTCCTTGCCCTCCAGCACGTAGTAGACCGTGCGGATGGCAGCCTCCATGACGCCGCCGGTGACGCCGAAGATGTGTCCGGCTCCGGTCGCATCGTGGACGATGTCTCTGTCGTAATCCTCGTCGGGGAGCCTGGTGAAGTTGATGCCCGAGCGCTTGATCATGCGTGCAAGCTCTCTGGTGGTGATGACCGCGTCCACGTCAGCCATGCCATTGACGTCAGCGGAGAGCTGGGGCCTTACCTTCTCGAACTTCTTGCAGCTGCAGGGCATGACCGATACGACGAACATATCCTTGGGATCGATGCCGTGCTTCTCAGCGTAGTAGGTCTTGAGGATGGCGCCGAACATCTCGTGAGGGGACTTGCAGCTGGAGAGGTGGTCCAGCTGGTCTCCGTAATAGTACTCGGCGTAGTTGACCCATCCGGGCGAGCAGGAGGTGATCATGGGGAGGACTCCGCCGTTCTTGATCCTGTTCAGCAGCTCGGTGCCCTCTTCCATGATGGTCAGGTCAGCGGCAAAGTCGGTGTCGAAGACCTTCTTAAAGCCGAGCCTTCTGAGGGCCGCGACCATCTTCCCGGTGACCGGGGTGCCTACGGGCATACCGAAGGATTCGCCGAGGGCCGCTCTTACGGCGGGAGCGGTCTGTACGACCACATACTTGCCCTGGGCCATGGCCTCGTCCACCTTCATGATCTCGGACTTCTCCATCAGAGCGCCGGTGGGACATACGTTGATGCACTGGCCGCACATGATGCAGGGAGAATTGATGAAGGAACGGTTCTCGGCGGGGCCGACGATGGCGTTGAAGCCTCTGTTCTCAAAGCCCAGGATGCCGATGCCGTGAGCGTTCTTGCAGCGCTCCACGCAGCGTCCGCAGAGTATGCACTTGGAGGTGTCGCGGACGATGGTCGGGGTCAGCTCGTCGTAGGTGGTGGGGGTCTTTTCGCCGGGGAACATGTCCTCACGGGCGCCGACCCTTCTGGCTACGTCCAGCAGCTCGCAGTATTCGTTCTTGTCGCACTCCTGGCAGTTGCGGTTGTGGTTGGAGAGGATCAGCTCGACAGAGGATCTTCTTGCCGCCACAGCCTTGGGGGACGAGATGGTGATCTCCATGCCCTCGTTTACCGGATAAACGCAGGACGCCACGAGGCCTCTAGCGCCGGTCGCTTCGACCAGGCAGACGCGGCAGGAGCCCTGATTGCACTCGCCGTGATTGAAGGCGCACAGGGACGGGATGTTGTAGCCGCACTTCTTGGCGGCCTCCAGTATGGTCAGTCCGGCTTCCACCTGATAGGGGATGCCTTCGATCTTTATATTAACCATTTCCATGATGCTCTCCTCCTAATCCTTGGTGATCGCGCCGAACTTGCAGTTGCTCATGCACAGGCCGCACTTGATGCAGATGTCGGTGTTGATGGCGCGGCTGGGCAGCTTGTGGCCGTGGGCGACATAGCCGGTCTTGTAGATGGCGCCGACGGGGCAGTTCCTCTCGCAGAGACCGCAGCCGATGCACTTGTCCTTGTTGATGTTGTAGTGCATCAGTGACTTGCATACGTGGGCCGGGCACTTCTTGTCGACGATGTGGGCGATGTATTCATCCCTGAACTGCCTCAAGGTCGAGAGTATGGGGTTCGCCGCGGTCTGGCCGAGAGCGCAGAGGGAGTTGCTCTGGCAGATGGAAGCGATCTCTTCCAGCTTGTCCAGGTCTTCCATCTCGCCATTGCCCTCGGTGATCTTGGTCAGGATCTCCAGCATCCTCTTGGTGCCGATGCGGCAGGGGGAGCACTTTCCGCAGGACTCATCGCAGATGAACTCCATGTAGAACTTGGCCACGTCGACCATGCAGTTGTCCTCGTCCATGACGATGGCGCCGCCGGAGCCCATCATGGAGCCGCGGGCCTTGAGGGTATCGAAATCGATCTCGGTGTCCAGATCCTTTTCGGTGAGGCAGCCGCCGGAGGGGCCTCCGGTCTGGATGGCCTTGAACTTTTTGCCGCCGGGGATGCCGCCGCCGATGTCGTAGATGAGCTCTCTCAAGGTAGTTCCCATGGGGACCTCTACCAGACCGACGTTGTTGATCTTACCGCCCAGGGCGAAGACCTTGGTGCCCTTTGAGCCTTCAGTTCCGAAGGTGCGGAACTTCTCCTGGCCTTCTCTGAGGATATAGGGGACGGTGGCCAGAGTCTCGACGTTGTTCACGCAGGTCGGACGGCCCCACAGACCCTTGACCGCGGGGAAGGGCGGACGGGGACGGGGCATGCCGCGCTTGCCTTCGATGGAATTGAGAAGAGCGGTCTCTTCTCCGCAGACGAAGGCGCCGGCGCCGAGCCTGAGATGCGCCCTGAAATTGAAGCCGCTGCCCAGGATGTTGTCGCCTAAAAGCCCTGCCTCTTCCAGCTGGGCAATGGCGATCTTCAGTCTGTTGACAGCGATGGGATATTCGGCGCGGACGTAGAAATAACCGTTCTCCGCTCCGATGGCGTAGGCCGCGATGGCCATGCCCTCAATGACCGCCACCGGGTTTCCTTCCAGGATCGAGCGGTCCATGAATGCGCCGGGGTCTCCCTCGTCGCCGTTGCATACTATATACTTGTCACCGTCTCCGGGGGCTGCGAAGGCCCACTTGCGGCCGGTGGGGAAGCCTGCTCCGCCTCTTCCGCGAAGACCGGAATCCAGGACTTCCTTGATGGTAGCCTCACGGCCGATCTTGATCGCCCTGGCCAGGCCCTGGAAGGCGCCGGCGCCGATAGCCTCGTTCAGGTTCTCGGGGTCGATGGCTCCGCAGCCGTGAAGGGCGACCCTGACCTGCTTCTTGTAGAAGTTGATGTCGTCCTGCCTTGAGACCTTCTGATGGGTCTCGGGATCGACGTAGAGGAGTCTTTCAACGACCTCATGGCCGATGATGTCCTTTTCGATGATCTCATCGATGTCTTCCATCTTTACCATGCGGTAAAGGGTGTCCTCAGGGAAGATCTTGCAGAAGGGTCCCTGAGAGCAGAATCCGAAGCAGCCGACCTGGTTCACGGTGACCTTGTCATCGAGACCCTTTTCCCTGAGCTTGGCCGAGAATGCTTCCCTTATCGCTGCCGAATCGGAGGAAAGGCAGCCGGTACCTCCGCAGAAGACCACGTGGCGCTTTCCGTCGGAGCCGTCGTATTTGGCGTTGAGGGCGTCGGTGCACGAGCACTTCATGCTCTCCAGTTCTTCGAAGCTTCTGATCATCAGTTGGCAGCCTCCTCTCTCAGTTTCTTAATGATCTCCTGGACCTGGTCCGGAGTGACCTTGGGATGGACCTTGCCGTTGATGGAGACTGCGGGAGCGATGCCGCAGGCGCCCAGGCACCTGAGAGCGTCCAGGGTGAAGAGCCCGTCCTCCGTGGTCTCGCCCGGTCTGATGCTGAGCAGCTCGGAGAACCTGTCGATGATGGCCTGAGCTCCCTTGACGTAGCACGCAGTTCCCAGACAGCAGCCGATGATGTACTTCCCCTTAGGCTTAAGGGAGAAGAAAGAATAGAACGTAACGACACCGTAGATCTCCGCTACAGGGATCCCGGTCTTTTCAGAGACCAGCTCCTGGACCTCCAGAGGAATGTAACCGTATTCCCTCTGGATATCGCTCAGGATCATCATGAGAGGCGTCTTTTCGTCAGTGTACCTCTCGCAGATCTCTGTGATCTTTGCCTTTGCGGCGTCATTGAGATGAGCCATCAAATATCCTCCTTTACGCCGGGACCCGCCCCGGCTTGACCTTTTTAATAAGATCTCACCCACATGCAGATGGTTTGATAATTGTCAAGCCATGTAAAAATACTATACCTTTGAGGCTATTTTTAATCAAGTTAATTGTCAGCCTTTTTGATATTATTTTTCGAATCATCGGCTGTCATTTATATGTTATTTTTCTAACAGGATATGAAGAGTGCAGTATATCGCGGGAAAGACTCAGAAACAAGCATTTTAAAACCCCGCTCCATTGCTGGAGCGGGGCCGTATTGGCTTAAGTGCTAAGCTGTCCCTTATCGATTACTCGATGATGTCGGAAACAACGCCGGAAGCGACGGTCCTGCCGCCTTCACGAATAGCGAAGCGGAGTCCTTCTTCCATAGCGATCGGGGTGATGAGCTCGATCTGCATTCTGGTGTTGTCGCCGGGCATGCACATCTCAGTGCCTTCGGGCAGGGAGATGGTTCCGGTCACGTCGGTAGTTCTGAAGTAGAACTGGGGTCTGTATCCGTTGAAGAACGGAGTATGACGGCCACCTTCAGACTGCTTCAGTACGTAGACCTCGGACTTGAACTTGGTGTGGGGATGTACGGAACCGGGCTTTGCGAGGACCTGTCCTCTTTCGATCTCGTTCCTCTGAACGCCACGGAGCAGAACGCCGATGTTGTCGCCGGCTTCGCCCTGATCGAGCAGCTTTCTGAACATCTCAACGCCGGTAACTACGACGCTTCTCTTCTCGTCCTTCAGACCAACGATCTCGACGGTGTCGGAGACCTTGACAACGCCTCTCTCTACACGACCGGTAGCAACGGTGCCGCGGCCGGTGATGGAGAATACGTCTTCAACAGGCATAAGGAAGGGCTTGTCGATGGGTCTTTGCGGTTCGGGGATGTAGGAGTCGACAGCATCCATGAGGTCCATGATCCTGTCTGCCCATTCGCTGTTGGGGTCATTCAGAGCCATGAGAGCGGAGCCCCTGATGATCGGGGTGTCGTCGCCGGGGAATTCATAGAAGTCGAGGAGCTCTCTGACTTCCATCTCGACCAGGTCAAGCAGCTCTTCGTCGTCGACCATGTCGCACTTGTTGAGGAATACTACGATGTAGGGAACGCCGACCTGACGGGCGAGCAGGATGTGCTCTCTGGTCTGGGGCATGGGTCCATCGGTAGCAGCGACTACGAGGATAGCGCCGTCCATCTGGGCAGC
>JAFRQL010000193.1 GCA_017428655.1 Bacillota bacterium
CAGCAGAAAGTGGGACGGAATGTGGAACAAGTTCGGCAGCGACGATCTCATCGCCATGTGGATCGCCGACATGGACTTCGAACTGGCCGAGCCCATAAAGAACGCCCTCAAGGACCACATCGACAAGTATCCTCTGGGCTATTCGATCCCGCCCGAAAGCTACTACGAGAACTTCATCGAATGGGAGAAGAAATACCACGGCTATGAAGTCAAGAGAGACTGGATCTGCTTCGGCTGCGGCATCGTCGCGTCCTTCAACATGGTCGTGCTGATGCTGACCAAGCCCGGCGACGCCGTCATGACCGTGACCCCCTGCTACTATCCCATGCAGGACGCTGCGACCACCAACGACAGAAAGCTGGTCATGTGCGACATGGACAGGGACGGTATGACCTACACCCTGGACCTGGCCAAATTTGAAAAATGCATCGTCGACAACGACGTCAAGCTCTTCCTCATGAGCTCCCCCCACAACCCGGTGGGCAAGATCTGGACCGCCGACGAGCTTCGCGGCATGATGGAGATCTGCAAGAAGCACGGCGTCTACGTGGTCTCCGACGAGATCCACGCCGACTTCGAATGGCAGGACTACAAGCACATCCCCACCGCCACCCTCGGCGATTACGACAGCTTCCTGATCACCATGTGCGCCGCCAGCAAGAGCTTCAACCTGGCCGGCCTGCAGAACTCCTACATCATCATCCCCGACGACGAGCTGAGGGCCAGATACAAGGACTTCCAGACCCGCCTGCACACCACCGGCGGCAACATCCTGGGCTACGTGGCCAGCGCCGCTGCCTTCGGAGAGGGCAGGGAGTGGTTCGACGAGGTCAAGAAGGTCATCTACGACAACTACCTTTACGTGAAGGAGACCTTCGGGAAGAGGGCTCCCAAGGTCAAGGTCGCGGAGCTTCAGGGCACCTACCTGCTGTGGATCGATCTGGGCGCCTATTTCAAGACCCAGGATCAGGTCAGGGATTTCTGCGAGAACAAGTGCGGGATCGCCTTCGATTACGGCGCCTGGTTCGGCGGCGAGAAGTACGCTCCCTTTGTCCGCATGAACCTCGCCACCGGCAGGAGCTACGTGGAAGCAGCCTGCAAGGCCATGCTGGAGAACCTGCCCCTGTAACAGGACTTAAAGCGATAGATCCGCGGCCGGCATGCCGCGCTTATACGATCATACATAGCGAGGGGTGGCGCAAGGAGGCACCGCGCCGGCTGCCGTCAGGCAGACGGATGCGGGGGATGCCTGCGCCGGGACCCCGAGCGATCCAATATCATATAATCATCAGAGAAACAAAATGGACCTTAACGACTACAGAAAAGAGATAGACGCCGTCGACGAGCAGCTCCTCGCCCTCTTCGCCAGGCGCATGGAGATCAGCGCCGCCATCGCCGCGTACAAGAAGGAGAGAGGCCTTCCCACCTACGACCCCGCAAGAGAGGAAGCCATCCTGAAGAAGCGCGGCGCCCAGGCAGGAGAGCTGGCGCCCTACGCCGAAGAGCTCTTCCGCTGCCTCTTTGCCCAGTCCAAGGCCCTCCAGAACAAGAAAAGACAGGAGGAACAGTGATATGAACAAGAAACCCGTATTGGTCGTCATGGCCGCCGGAATGGGGAGCCGCTACGGCGGGCTCAAGCAGATGGACCCCATCGGCCCCGGAGGGGAACTGATCATAGACTTTTCCCTTTACGACGCGAAGAGAGCGGGCTTTGACACCGCCATCTGCATCATAAAGCACGAGATCGAAGACGACTTCAAGGCCATCATGAACAGAGGAGCGGCCAGGGGCATGAACATCCTCTACGCCTATCAGGACATCAACGACATCCCCGAGGGCTTCACCGTCCCCGAAGGAAGGGTCAAGCCCTGGGGCACCGGCCACGCCATCCTGGCGGCCCGGGACATGATCGACAGCCCCTTTGCGGTCATCAACGCCGACGATTACTACGGCCCCGGCGTCTTCAAGACCATGTACGACTATCTGGACGGCCTTGAGGACACCGACGTCTACCAGTACTGCATGGCGGGCTACATGATCGAGAACACCCTGAGCGAGAACGGAAGCGTCGCCAGGGGCATCTGCGTCAAGGACAAGTACGACAGGCTGGTCAAGATCGACGAGAGGACCTGCGTCGCATGGCACGAGGGCCTTCCCGCCTACTCCGAGGACGGCGGCGAGACCTTCACCAAGCTGCCCTTCGGCACCCCGGTCTCCATGAACTTCTTCGGCTTCACTCCGTCGATCATCAAGGAGCTCAGGGAGCGCTTCCCCGTCGAGCTGGAGAACATCCTCAGGAACAACCCGGTCAAGGGCGAGTTCTACATCCCCCTGGTCACCAGCGACCTGGTCAACGAAGGCAAGGCCATCGTCAGGGTCCTGCCCGCCCACGACAAGTGGTTCGGCGTCACCTACAGGCAGGACAGGGATCTGGTCACCAAGGCCATGACAGATAAGAAGGAGCAGGGCATCTACCCCGCCGTGCTCTGGGAATAGATATTTCTTCAAAGAAGGGAGACATCGATGGACATAATTGAAAGTCTCAGGCTCCTTTGCGAGTCCACCGCTCCGTCGGGCTTCGAACACAGGGTCGCGGATCTCGCGGCGCAGGTCCTGGAGCCCTACGTGGACGAGGTCTACGTGAACCACATGAATAACGTCATAGGCGTTATCCGGTGCGGGAAAAAGGACGCAAAGAAGCTCATGCTGGTCGCCCATATAGACGAGATAGGTCTTATGGTCACCGGCCACGACGAAGGTCAGCTTCGCTTTACCAACGTTGGAGGCGTCGACAGGCGCATGCTTCCCTCGAGGGAGGTCACCGTCCTGACCGAGCCGCCCCTCTTCGGAGTCATAGGGACAGTCGCTCCCCATGTGCTCACCGAAGCCCAGAGAAACGAATCCATCCCCATGGAGGACCTGCGCATCGACGTGGGCCTCACCCAGGAGCAGGCCGTCGAGGCGGTCCCCGTCGGGACCCCGGTCAGCTTCAGGACCGAGCTCTTCACCATGGGAGAGGACACCGTGGTTTCCAAGTCCATGGACGACAGGAGCTGCTTCGTGAGCCTCTGCATCACCGCGGAGCTCCTTAAGGACAGAAAACTGCCCTGGGACGTCTACATCGTCGGAAGCGCATGCGAGGAGCTGGGCTACAGAGGCGCCATCCCCGCGGCCTACGGCATCGATCCCGACGTCGCCATCGCGGTGGACGTCTGCCATGCCTGGACTCCCGACGTAAAGCCCCAGAACAACGTTTCGGAGCTGGCGGAAGGCCCGGTCATCACCATGGGCCCCGGAGCCTGCCCCGCGGTCACCAGGAGCCTCAAGAGGGTCGGTAAGGAACACCGGATCCCCTTCCAGATGGCTGTCCAGCCCAGAGCGGGCGGTACCGACGCGGCCGGCATCCAGATCATCAGGGACGGAGTCGCCGTGGAGACGGTCTCCCTGCCTCTGCGCTACATGCATACGCCCCTTGAGCTGGGCAGCATCACCGACATGAAGCTTTTAGGCGCGCTGCTGGCCGAATTCGCCGTCGATCCCGGAGAGGAGGTGCTCTCATGCTGAAATATCTCGAAGAGCTTTGCATGATGCCCGGAATCTCGGGCTATGAGGAGGAGGTCTGCGACGTCATCCTCGACATCGCGGTCAACCAGTGCCACGTCGATACAGTAAGAAAGGACGTCATGGGCAGCCTGATCGTGACCAAGAAGGCCAAAGTCCAGAGCGGAAAGAAGCTCCCCAAGCTGATGATCGCCGCCCACATGGACGAGGTCGGCTTCATGGTCAAGAAGATCGAGGACAACGGTTACGTCCGCTTCGTCCCCGTCGGAGGCATCGACAAGAGGGTCGTCCTGGGACACAAGGTCTACATCGGACCGGACATGGTCCCCGGAGTCATCGGCCTCAAGGCCTTCCACATGGTGACCAAGGAAGAAGAGAGGCACGCTCCCGACTACGTAGAGATGTACATCGATATAGGAGCGAGGAACAGGGAGCAGGCTGAAAAGCTGGTGTCCCTGGGGGATCAGATCGTATTCCACAGCGATTTCGTCCGCTTCGGCAACGGCATGATCAAGGCCAAGGCCATCGACGACCGCTTCGGCTGCGCCCTGATGCTCAATCTGCTGGAGCAGGATCTTCCCATGGATCTCACCTGCGCCTTCACCGTCCAGGAGGAGGTCGGACTTCGCGGCGCCTACGGCGCAGCCTACGCGGAAAAGCCCGACATCGCCCTCATCATAGAGGGAGCCAGCTCCGCCGACGTCCCCGCCCAGCCCAAGAACACCAGAGTCACCCAGGCGGGACTCGGCCCGGTCATAGGCCTCATGGACAACGGAGCCTTCTACGACGAGGGCCTGTTCAGGCTGCTGACCTCCCTTGCCGATGAGAACGGCATCCCCTGGCAGGTCAAGACCAAGGTCGCCGGCGGCACCGACGCTGGCGCCATCCAGACCAGCAGGGCCGGAGTCAGGGTAGCCAATGTCTCCGTCTGCTGCAGATATGCCCACACCGCATCTCTCGTCATCTCCGAGAAGGACGCGGACGACGCGTTCAGCCTCGTTAAGCTCTTTGTTGAAGCCGTTGCCGGCGGAAAGGCCAGGAAATAAATGAATACCTTCGAAATGCTCAAGAAAGTCTGTGAAAGCTACGGACCCGCGGGCCGCGAAGCCGAGATCAGAAAGACCATAGAAAAGCTGGTAAAGCCCCTGGGCTACAAGACTACCACCGACGCCCTGGGCAACCTGATCTGCCATAAGGCAGGCAAGGGCGTGAAGCTGATGTTCGCTGCCCACATGGATTCCCTGGGCCTCATCGCCACCTATTTCGAGGAAGGCGGCCAGGTCCGCTTCGGCTGCATCGGCGGCATCAATCCCTTCAGGCTGCTGGCTGCTTCCGTCAGGTTCGCCAATGGCGTCTGCGGCACCGTCGAAAAGGACGGCGACGTCGATTTCAAGGACGTCACCATCGAAAAGCTCTACATCGACCTGGGCGTTCAGACCAAAGAGGAGGCCATGAAGCTGGTCTCCGTAGGAGACGTCGCGGTCTACGATTCCCCCATCAGGCTCTGCGAGGGCGGAAAGTTCGCCATGGGCGCCTATCTGGACGACAGGGCGGGCTGCGTAGCCCAGCTCCTCGCCATGGAGCAGGTCAAAGAGACTGAGAACGACCTTTACTTCGTCTTCAGCACCCAGGAGGAACTGGGCCTGAGAGGCGCCAAGGTCGCCACCTTCGCCATCGACCCCGACTACATGGTCGCCTGCGACGTCACCCACAGCGACGACAGCCCTAAGGCTCCCCACGTGGGAAGCTGCAAGGCCGGCTGCGGCGCCGCCATCAAGGTCATGGACAGGAGCGTCATCTGCCACCCCGAGGTGGTCGATAAGCTGGTCTCCCTCGCCAAGGAGAAGAATATCAGATACGCCATGGACGTCATCAAGGCAGGCGGCACCGACGCGGGCGCTGCCCAGCTGTCCCTGGACGGAGTCCCCGCCGGCGGAGTCTCCATGGCCTGCAGATACACCCACAGCCCCAACGAGATGGTCTCCATCTCCGACGTGGAGGACTGCGCAAAGCTGATGGCAGCCTTTGCCGCAGCTGAATTCTAAGTGCTGGAGAACCTTCGGGTATCAGCGTCGATCGTCGCCCCCTTTCTGATTTACATGCTCATAGGCATCGGGCTCAGAAAGGCGGGCGTTCTTACCGACGAGCTGGCCTCCCGTATAAACGGCCTTCTTTTCAAGGTACTTTTCCCGGCCAACATATTCAACAGCGTATACAAGTCCGACGTCAGCAGCATATTCAAGAGCCCCATCGCGCCCTACGCCTTCTGCGGCACCCTGGCGATGGTCTTTTTCATGACCAGGATCGCCAAAAAGCTCAGTCCCGACGCTGGGACCCAGGGCGCCATCGTCCACGCGGGCTTTCGGGCAAACGTGATGCTCTTCGCCCTGCCCATCGCTCAGGGCATATTCGGCAGCGAGGTCACCGAAGTCCTGGTCATCCTGACCGTGGTCATGATGGTGAACAATTTCTCGGCGGTGCCCATAATGGAGCACTATTCGAGAAAGCTCAGGGTCCAGAGGGGAGAGGAGATCGGAGGAAGCAAGACCGATTATAAAGAACTCTTCATCCACCTGTTCAAGACCCCGATCCTGGACGCCGTGGTCATAGGCTTCATCTGGTCTCTGCTGCGGATCCCCATGCCCGCCCTCGGCAATACCGTGATCAACGGCCTTGCCGGCTGCGTCATACCGCTGGCCTTCATGGCCATGGGCGCCAAGCTGGACTTCGCCAAGCTCAAGGCCAACAGCAGGATCGCCTTCATCGTGGTCCTGATCAAGCTGGTCATCGCCCCCGCCGTGTTCATCATCCTGCCCATCGCGGCCGGCTGGAGCGAGAGGAGCATCGTCGCCCTGATCACCGCCTTCGGATCTCCCTCCGCCATCGTCAGCTACACCATGTGCGAGAACTACGACTGCAACGGAGAGCTGGCCGCGGAGATCGTGACCATCAGCTCGGCCCTGGCCCTGTTCACCCTGTTCCTGTGGATATTCTGCTTCAAGCAGCTGGGGATCATCAGCTGAGCCTGAAAGGAGACCGTCCGAATGCTTGAGAACCTTCTTGCCACAGGCTCCGCCCTGGCGCCCTTCTTCGTCTACCTGCTCCTGGGCATGTTCCTAAAAAGAGCGGGAGTCATAGACGACGAGCTGGCCGCGGCCATAAACAGCCTGATCTTCAAGGTCTTTCTGCCCGTCAACTTCTTCAAGAGCATCTACACCGCGGACCTGTCCGGCCTCTTCGGTGCGGCGGCGGTCCCCTACGTCATGATCGCGACTTTGATCATAATGTTCGCCCTGATGAAGATCTCAAAGAAGCTGACGGACGATCCCGCCAAGCAGGGGGCCCTGGTCCACACCGGATATCAGGGCAACTTCATGATGTTCAGCCTTCCCATCGCCCAGCGCATCGCCGGGGACGCTCCCCAGGTGCTTCTGATCCTGACCGGGCTGCTCATCACCGTCAACTTCACATCAATCCCCCTGATGGAGCACTACCGCTCCCAGGTGAGGATCCGGGACGGAAGGCAGAGTGGAGAGGAAAAGACCTCCTTCGTTCAACTGCTCATAAGGCTGCTCAGGGTGCCCCTGGTGGATTCGGTCATACTGGGCCTCATCTGGTCGGTCTGCCATATCCCCATGCCCGCCATCGGAAGGACCGTGGTCTCGGGGATCGCCGGCTGCGTGGTGCCTCTGGCCTTCGTCGTCATGGGAGCCAAGCTGGACCTTGCCCACATCAGGGCCAACAGCGGCCTTGCTTTAAGGCAGGTGCTGATCAAGCTCATAGCGATCCCGGCCCTGGTCATGATAGTCCCCGTGGCGGCAGGCTGGGACAGCGCCAGCATCACGACTATCATAGCGGCCTTCGGAGCGCCCTCCGCCGTCGTCAGCGTCTCCACCTGCGGCAGCTACGAGTGCGACGAGGAGCTTGCCGGCGAGATCGTGACCCTGACGTCCTTCCTCGCCCTTTTCACAGTGTTCGTCTGGCTCTTCTGCTTCAGGCAGGCGGGCCTCATAGGTCAATAGATCACCGGCCCGGATATTCCGGGCCTTTCTGTTTCGCGCAAAAAGGAGGAAACCATGAAAGACTACGAGAACCTCGTTTTTTCGGTAAAACGCCAGCAAGAGATCTGCGACGCCATAAAGCTCAAAAGGCTCGAGACCGTCCTTCCCGAGGCGATGAAGGCCTCCGGCATCGACATGTGGCTGGTGCTGGCAGGGGAGCAGAACGAGGACCCGGTCTTCTTCTCAATGGTGCCGACCATAAAGGACCACGCCAGCAGGATGACCTGCCTGGCCTTCTGCCTTGAGGCCGACGGCATCGTCTCCAGGTACAGCATCAACAAGCCCAACGCGGCCCTCGCCCGGTTCTACAGGCAGCTGGAGTTCGACAACGACCGCCAGTGGGAGCAGATCGCCGAGTTCGTAAGGGGAAAGGACCCGAAGAGGATTGGTATCAACGATTCCTCCGTCAGCTCCCTCACCGCCGGACTCGCAGCGGGGCTCAGGGATGAGCTCATAAAACACCTGGGGGATCTGGCGGGCAGGCTGGTCACCGCCGACGACCTCTGCGTCCGCTGGATCGAGACCCGCATCGAAGAGGAGATGGCAATGTATCCCGCCTTATACGAGCTGACCACCTCGGTCATGGCCAGGGCCTTCTCCAGGGAGGTCATCGTGCCCGGCATCACCACCACCGAGGACGTTGAATGGTGGGCGGTCGAGGAGTTCGACCGGCTGGGAGTGCCCCTGAGCTTTCGCACCGACGTCAATCTGCAGAGGCAGGGCGAGGACGGAAAGTTCATCACCGACGTCATCAGGCCCGGCGACATCCTCCACTATGACGCGGGGATCCAGTATCTGAGCCTTGCCACCGACCACCAGAGGCAGGCCTACGTCTTAAAGCCCGGCGAGACCAAAGCCCCTGAGGGCCTCATCGCCGGCTGCCGCACCGGCAGAAGGTTCGCGGAGCTTGCCGCGGCCGAGATGCAGTACGGCAGGACGGGCAACCAGGTCTTCCACGCCGCCATCGCTTCCGCTAAGAATGAAGGCATCGACGCAAGGCTCTACACCCATCCCATCGGCCTCTTCGTCCACTCGGCAGGCCCCACCATCGGCCTCTACGACAAGCAGCAATCCATCCCGGGAAGAGGTGAGAACATCCTCAGGCCCAATACCGCCTACGCCCTTGAATTCAACGTGGGAGGAGCGGTCCCCGAGTGGGGCGGCCAGTACCTGCGCTTCTATCTGGAAGAGACCGTGCTCCTTAAGGAGAGCGGAAGGCTCACATATCTTGACGACGACGCCTGGAAGCTGATGCTCATCTAGGCCGGACGGCGGGGCTCTTCAGGCCGAAGTTGCAGGCTGAAGCCCGCTGTGATAAAATATACTTGAAGGAATTTGTGCTGAATGCCAAAGGAGGTCCTTTGATGAAGAATTGTCCTGCCTGCGGAGCGGAGATGCCTGACGGCACCCAGTTCTGCACGGAATGCGGAGCGCCCCTTTCGGACGCCGAGCCCATAGAGGTCACATATACCGAAGAAGAGGCCGCGGGAGTCCCGATGACCGTGGCTGAACAGGGAGAAGGGGGAGCGCCCGGTCCCCAGGCCGAAGGAAACGAAGAGCCCGGGGAAGTCACCGCCGAGCCCTACGTCCCCGTGACCCCGACCCTTGCCGAAGACAGCCGCGTGATACACACGGCCGACGGCAAATACCGCTGGGTCTACGAAGAGAAGATGCTGCTGGACTTCGAATACCTGATGAAGTGGCTCAAGGGCTGCCTTGCCATCGGCTGCGCCGGCCTCATCGCCTGGATAGTCTTAGGCGTCATGGCCAAGAAGCCCTTCGCCCAGATCTATGCCCCCTGGAAGACCGGCTGCTGGATTCTTCTTGCCCTGGTGCTGATCCCGGTGATCATGCACGTGGCAAGGGCCGCGAGGGAAGGCTGGAAGAGGGTCTACATCTTCGAGATGGACGACAAGGGCTTCATCAACGCCCCTCAGGAGAAGGGCGTGTCCAAGGACACCGCCGAGGACTGGATCAGGGCTATGGTGGGCCTTTCCCAGGGAAGCACCACGACCACCGGCCAGGGCTTCCTGCAGGCTACCCAGAACATAAAGAAGACCTCCTTCGACAAGGTGAAGAGCGTGCAGGCCATGAGGTCCCGCCATCAGATCACCGTCAAGGAGACCTTCACCAAGAACGAGCTGCTGGTGGAGGACAGGGACATGGATTTCGTCTGGTCCTACGTCACCTCCAGATGCAAGAGGGCCAAGGTCAGGTAGATCCGCGCTGTGCAGCGGGCGCAGGATGACCATTGCGTCAGGCCGCGTTCCGGACTAAAATAACATGTAGATCGATCGGGCGGGCACTTCTGTCCGTCCGTTTTGATGAGAACTTATGGAAGAAAAAAAGACTCCGCTCACATACCGGATACTGATATTTTTCATAAAGCTCTTCTCGCCGAAGTACGAGATCACCGGCACGGAGAACATCCCCGAGGGACCCTGCATCATCGCGGGCAACCACAGCCAGATGTACGGTCCCATCGCCGCCGAGTTCTACACTCCCGGTCCCCATTACATCTGGTGCGAGGCCGAGATGATGGTGAAAGAAGAGGTGCAGGAGTACGCCTTCCGCGACTTCTGGTCCGGGAAGCCGGGATACATCCGCTGGTACTTCAAGCTGCTGAGCTATCTTATCGTGCCCATCTCGGTGCTTCTCTTCAACAACGCCCACACCATCGGGGTGCGCCACGACATGAGGGTCATCGGCACCTTCAGGGAGACCGTGGAGAAGCTGCGCCAAGGATACCGGGTCGTCATCTTCCCCGAGGATTACGACGAGCACAACAACATAGTCCACGATTTCAGGGACAAGTTCATCGATACCGCCCGGTTCTACTATAAAAAGACCGGGGAGGAGCTGGTCTTCGTGCCCATGTATCTCTGCCCCCGCCTGCGGAAGATGATCTTCGGAGCGGCCGTCCGCTTTGACGCCTCCGCACCCATCGATGAGGAGCGCCTCCGCATCGCGGACCACCTGATGGACGAGATCACCCGCATCGCTATCGAGCTTCCCGAGCACGTGGTCGTTCCCTATCCCAACATCCCCAAGAAGGATTATCCGAGAAGCCGTCCCCTGAAGGAGTATCCCCATGTTTAGGCCCACCGTTGATTACAGCGGTTTTTCACTAAAAAAACTCAATGACCCCAGGGTCTCCCACTTCCTGCTGCTGGGAGGATGGCTGGTCTATTTCGTCCTGTACTTTCTCACCGAGAACCTGATCCCGGCGGAAAAGTGCCACCCGGTCCACTGCTTCGTCGACGACCTGATCCCCTTCAACGAGTTCTTCGTGATCTTCTACGTGGGCTGGTACGTGCTCTGCGTCATCGCCCTGGTCAGGACCGCCTTCACCGACGTGAAGAACTTCAGGAGGCTCCAGACCTTCATCATGATCACCCAGGCGGTGGCCATGGC
>JAFRQL010000194.1 GCA_017428655.1 Bacillota bacterium
ACCGCTTTACCAGGGACAGGGCCGGGATGTGCGCCCTGATCGTCTTCAGCGTTATACTCTTCGCATGTCTGTTCGCGCCCCTGGTCACCAGATACTCCTACGACGAGATGAGGGTCGCCGACCGGTTCCTCAGGCCCTGCAGAGAGCACATCTTCGGATGCGACTACTGCGGAAGAGACCTGTTTTCAAGGGTCCTCTACGGCGGGCGCATGACCCTGAGGATCGCCGCCTCCGCCACGGCTCTCGCCGGAGCCTTCGGCCTGGTCATAGGCACCGCCTGCGGCTGCATCGGAGGCCGCTTTGAGATGATAGTCATGAGGATCATGGAGGTACTTTCCTCCGTGCCCTCGCTCCTTATAGTCGTTCTTGCCGAATGCCTCATGGGCTGGGGAAGGGGCAACTTCATGTACGCCCTCGCCATAGCCGCCCTGCCTCCCTTCGTAAGGCTCATCAGGGCAGGAGTCAGCCAGATCATGGGAAGGACCTACATCGAAGCCGCCAGGGCCCTGGGAGTAAAGGGCCTGAGGCTGGTCATAAGGCACATCCTCCCCAACATCCTGCCGTCGGTCATGGTCCATCTCACCGGAACCTTCGCGGAGCAGATCCTTCTCTGTTCCGTCATGGGGTATCTGGGGATAGGCGTCAATCCGCCCAAGGCAGAGTGGGGCATCCTGGTCTTCGAGGGATATACCAATATCAGATCCTCACCGTTCACGGCGCTGATACCGGCATCGGTCATAGCCCTCTGCGTCCTGTCGGTGAATCTGATAGGAAACGCTCTCAGAGACAGCGTAGACGGAGGTGACAGAGATGACGGATAATACGATCCTTAAGGTCAGCGGCCTTGCGGTGAGCTTCCCCTCCGCCCGCGGCACCCTGAGGGCAGTCAGGGGGATATCCTACGATCTTCGCAGCGGCGAGACCCTGGGCATCGTCGGGGAATCCGGCAGCGGCAAGAGCGTCAGCTCCTTCGCCCTGATGGGGCTCCTGAAGCCCGGCGCCATAGTCGAGGGCTCTGGGATCTTCGAGGGCAGCGACCTTCTCACTATGAGCAGAAGGGACCTGGAGACCATAAGAGGCCGGGATATCGCCATGATATTCCAGGATCCTCTCTCCAGCCTCGACCCCTGCTTCACGGTCTCAAGACACCTGGTGGAGACCCTTCAGGCCCACAGGACCATAACGAAGCAGCAGGCCGAAAAGGAAGCCGAGGACATGCTCCGCTCCGTAGGCATCAGGAACGCCTCCCAGGTCATGAGGCAGTATCCCTTCGAACTTTCGGGGGGCATGAGGCAGAGGGTGATGATAGCCATCGCTCTTCTCTGCAAGCCCAGGCTCCTCATCGCAGACGAACCGACCACAGCCCTGGACGTCACGGTCCAGGATCAGATACTTAAGCTGCTCAAGACCTTAAGGGACCAGAGCGGCACGTCCATGGTGTTCATCACCCATAACTTCGGCATCGTCGCCAGGCTCTGCGACAGGGTCATCGTCATGTACGGGGGAAGGATCATGGAAAGGGCTGCAATGAGGCAGATATTCGAGTCTCCGGTCCATCCGTATACCAGAGCACTTCTCTCCGCGATCCCCAGGATGGACGACGACAAGAGCATCCCCCTTCCGACCATCTCCGGTCAGCCCCACGATCCTCATTCCGACGACGAGGGCTGCCCCTTCAGGGAGAGATGCCCTCTCGCCTTTGAGAAGTGCGCGGTCATGCCCGAAGAGGTCTTCATAGAAAAGGATCATTCCGCCGCCTGCTGGCTGGCGGGAAAGGAGGCAGGCCTTGAATGAAAAAGCCTCCGGCTCTCCTCTGATCAGGGGCGAGGGCCTCAGGAAGGAATATACCTTCAGAAAAAACGGTAAAAAACAGGTCACCAAGGCCGTCGACGGGGTCGATATCGAGCTCAGAAGAGGCGAGACCCTGGGCCTGGTCGGCGAATCGGGCTGCGGAAAGAGCACCCTGGGAAGGCTGCTGATCCGCCTCACCGAGCCCGACGGCGGAAAGATAATATACGAAGGCAGGGACATCACCACCTGCGGCATGAAGCCCTACAGAAAGTCCCTTCAGATAGTGTTCCAGGACCCGGGCGGGTCCCTTGACCCCAAGATGAAGGTGGGCGACATCGTCGCCGAAGGCCTTGCCATCAACGGCATCGGGAAAAATGCCGCGGAAAGGCGGCAGATCGCGGCCGACCAGCTGCTCCAGGTGGGCCTCGGCCCCGAGTGTCTGGACAGAAGGCCCGGCTCCTTCTCCGGGGGCCAGCAGCAGAGGATCGCCATCGCCAGGGCCCTGGCTGTCTCCCCGGAATTTCTGGTCTGCGACGAGCCCGTATCGTCTCTCGATGTCTCGTACCAGGCCCAGATCATGAACCTTCTTTCCGACCTTCAGGACAAGCTGGGACTGACCTATCTGTTCATTTCCCACGATCTCAGCGTCGTGAGGAGGATGTCCGACAGGATCGCGGTCATGTACCTGGGAAGGATCGTGGAGGAGGGTCCCGCGGACGACGTCTGCTCGTCTCCCGCCCACCCGTACACCAAAGCCCTGCTTAAGGCCGTCCCCCAGCCGGACCCCGACCTTGCGACGGAAGAGGACGAGGGCCCCGCGGAGCTTTCTGCGGACGTCCCGGAAGGGGGCTGCAGCTTCTTTCCCCGCTGCCTTGAGGCAGCGGAGCGCTGCAGGAGCGAAAAGCCCGGACTTTTTAAGGTCTCGGAGGACAGAAAGTGCGCCTGCTGGCTGTATGAACAGAGCGCCCTGTGATACAGAACATCCGAAACGTTCAAAAACGATCTTGACGCTTTGATATTATTTTAAAACATATAGTAATATGTGGCTGTGATCAGCAGCAAGGAGGATAAAATGCATTACGAATTCAAGCCCAGCGGAGTATGCAGCGTAAATATCAGCTTCGATATCGAGGACGGCAGGCTCCATAACGTAAAGTACACCGGAGGATGTGACGGCAACCTCAAGGCCATCGGAAAGCTAGTCGAGGGCAGGAGCGCCGCTGAGGTCGCCCAGCTGCTCAAGGGCAACACCTGCGGCTGGAAGCCGACTTCCTGTGGAGATCAGCTCTCCAAGGCCATCGAAGGCGCCCTCAATACCGCCAACGCTTAAAACACACCGATCTTTCGGCGGGCCGTGCATCAGCGCGGCCCGTCATTTTTTTTGATATGTGCCCAAAGACCTCAGAGAAGGGCATCCGGGCATTTCTTACAATATTCTTAAATCATAATTTCGATATGATTAAAACCTTGAGATTTCAAGGCTTTTCGGTTCTGGTCGTCACACATCCTTAACAGACTCTTCACTTGTTACGCCCCCCTCCCTATGTTAATATAACTGCAGAAAGAGGGGTAATCAGATGTCAAAACGCTTTGTCCGTCTGCTGGCTCTGGGGCTGGTCCTTGCGGCTGTCCTGAGCTCGTGCATGTTCGGAAGGCCCGAGGATGAAAAGGGAGAAGAGAATCCCAAGCTGGTCGTCAAGGAGACCGAGGGGCAGGCCGCTGAGCCTGCGGTCCCCGCGGAGGATCAGACCTCACAGGCTGCCGAAGAGACAGAATACATAAGCATACCGGTCTCGGAATTCAAGAGATATGCCGACGACAGCTCGTCCCTTTGGGAGTTCGTCCAGAGGTTCTTTTCCGACGTTATCGTGTATAAGGACGCCCTGGGCAGTTACCAGTACGAACCCATAAACAGGGATCTTCCCCAGTCCGACTACGATTTCGACAACCTGGTCAACGTGAAGCCCGGCTCTAAAGAGCTGGAATATCAGGTCGACGGAAAGACTGTCTCCATCAAGGGCATAGACGTCTCCAAATATCAGGGAGACATCGACTGGGCAAAGGTCGCGGCCGACGGCGTGAAGTTCGCCTTCATCAGGCTGGGCTACCGGGGCTACGGCAGCGGGAACATGGTCCTGGACGAGAAGTTCGAAGAGAACATCAAGGGCGCCAACGAGAACGGCGTCCAGGTGGGAGTCTACTTCGTTACCCAGGCCATAACCGCTGAAGAGGGGGCGGAAGAGGCCGCCTTCGTCCTTGAGAACATCGCACCGTACAGGGTCACCTGGCCCATCGTCCTCGACATGGAGGAGACCTCAGGCAGCGATCCCAGGACCGGCAGCATGACCCCCACGGAAAGGACCGACGCCTGCATCGCCTTCTGCGAGAAGATAAAGGAGGCCGGCCATACTCCCATGCTCTACAGCCACGTGCGCTGGTTCATCGAGGAGCTGGAGCTGGAGAGGCTCACCGATTACGACAAGTGGTTCGCTCAATATTTCAACAGGCCGTTCTTCCCCTACGCCTTCCAGGTCTGGCAGTATACCAGCACCGGCAAGGTGGACGGGATCAAGGGCAATGTTGATCTGAATATTAGTTTTAAGGATTATTCTCAGAAGGTGAATGCTAATGGAAACTAAACATCTCTACAAATCCACCGCGGACAAGGCCATATTCGGCGTCTGCGGAGGCATCGCCGAGTACTTCGGCATCGATTCTCTCATAGTAAGGCTGGTCTTCGTGCTGTTCTGCCTCGCCTACGGCAGCGGACTTCTGGTCTACCTGCTGGCGGCCCTCATAATTCCCAAGAAGCCGGAATACATCAACGTCCAGGATCCCTACAGCGCGGCGTCCAACTACGGTTACACCGCTCCCGGCGCCCAGACCGGATACGGCCAGCCCGGCCAGAGCCAGTCCAGGGCAGCTTCTTCCGACTATACCTACAGGTCCGCTCCCTCTCAGACCCACTACGGCGCGGGAGCAGCCCCTGCTGAAGCCCCGTCCCCGGTCCACGTCCAGCAGCCCACGGCGACCACCGAAGGCGCCCAGGCGGTAAGGGATGCGGCCCAGGCATCAAGAGCAGCCATGCAGCAGCTGACCGAGCAGCTCAAGGCAGCCGAAAGCGAAGCAGCGCCCGAGCAGCCCGCGGACGCCCCCGACGCCGAATACGACGACGTGGACGCCTCCACCATCGACGACTACGCTCCCGCTGCAGAAGGGACTGCCGCTTCCGAAGAGACCGCGGCGCAGACCTCCGAAGCACCCAAAGCGGAGGCAGCGGGCCAGGCGCAGAGCGCGGCCCCCAAGACCGACCGCTACGATCAGTTCCAGGCATACAACAACACATACGAGAGGCCCCAGCATCAGGCAGGCCAGAGTGGCCAGAACGGCGCCGGCATATTCGGCGGCCAGGGAGGCCAGGGCGGCGGCTACAACGCCCAGTATCAGGGCCAGCCTGCTCCTCAGACCCAGCCGGTAAAGACCGCGGCGTCCGGCAAGGGACGCAGGTCCATCGGCCTGGTCCTTCTGCTCCTCGGCGCACTCATCGTGCTCAAGGTCCTGATCCCCAGGATCGATATGAGGCTGGTATGGGGCATCGGCGCCATCCTGGCGGGAGCATACCTCCTCGCTGCCAAGAACTGATATCCTGCGGCGCATAATTATCGGTCAAAATATCCTGAGAATTTTTCAAAGCCGGGCTTTCAAACGCCCGGCTTTGTGTTATCATTTGATGGACCTGCCGGGACACGCCGCTCCGGCTCCGCAAAACGCACATCCAGGAGGAACATATGAGAAAGCCCCTTATAGGAATACCCTGCAATACTCCCTTCAAGACCGCGCCCAGATCCGTAGCCTGCAACAGGACCTACGTCTGCTCCGTCCTCGACAACGGAGGGATCCCGATCCTGCTTCCCGCCATCGGCAACGATCCCGCCCTGGCGGCTGAGTACATCGATACGGTCGACGGCATCCTCTTTGCCGGCGGAGAGGACATGTCCTCTTATTATTTCGGCGAGGATCCCGTGCCCCAGGTGAACTACGGCAGCAGCGAGAGGGACTGCCTTGAGCTGGCCCTGGCAAAGCTCTGCGAGGAAAAGGGAATGCCTATGCTGGGCATCTGCAGAGGAGAGCAGATCCTCAACGTCGCCTTCGGCGGCACCCTCTGGCAGGACATCCCCTCCCAGATCGGAAAGGACAAGCCCATCCTCTGCCATGGACAGGACATGTCCATCAGGAGCGAGCTGACCCACAGGGTCGACGTGGTCCCCGGCACCTTCTGCGAATGCTTCGGGCCCGAGCCCCTCTTCGTCAACAGCTTCCATCATCAGGCGATCAAGGATCTCGCCCCCGGCTTCAGGGCCTGCGCCTTCGCTCCCGACGGGATCATCGAGGCTGTGGAGAGCCCCGAGAGAAAGCTCACCGCCGTCCAGTGGCACCCCGAAGAGCTCTACGTCAGATGGCCCCGCTTCAAGGCCTTCTTTGAGAACTTCATCGCCCAGGCGACCGAATACGCGAACAATAAGTAATGAATGACGAGGCAGCTCCTCCGGGGGCTGTCTTTTATTTTTCGTTGAAAAACCTGTATTCGGTGTTAAAATACAGGTATGAGGGAAGTTATCGCCGAAAAACTGAATGAAATAAGGCAGCTGAAGCCTCACGATCCCCAGCTGAGAAAATGGCTGAGGGACAGCGATCTGTGGTACTGGCTCTACACGGTCTTAAGGCTCACCGGCCGTCCTCTCGGAAGGCAGCAGATAGTGAGCATTTTGAGCGGCGAGCTGGACGAGAGCGTGCCTCTGGGCATGTACGAGTTCGTCCATGGGTGCGCCGCGGTCTACAAGGACATGGAGGAATGCCGGCAGATGCAGTCCAGCCCGGATTTCAGGCTCCTCAAGCGCTGGCAGCGGATGGCCTTCGGAGAAGAGAAGGGCCTTCGGGACACCAATCCGGTGGTATACCAGTGGAACTACGTCCCGCCCCATTTCAGGGAGGTCCCCGTGGCCATGAACAGGCTGTTTCGCGACGCTGCCGCCCACGTCCCCGAGGATCTCTGCGAAAGGACCGCGGAGCTTGCCTGCGGGCTCCTTGCCCTTTATCCCTACGGCGAGGACAGCATGGTGATGGCGGGCTTCATGGTCATGTACGAGCTCATCGAGGCCGGAGTCCCTCTGCCTTCCCTTACGGTGGGCGAACAGGAGTTCAACGAGATGATGGCGGCGTATCTCGATACCGGAGACATCGCGCCCATCACAGAGATGTTTGAAAGAAGCCTTCTTAACCGGCTGGAAGCGGTGCTTCAGGTCCTAAGACAGGCGATGGAGGTAAATTGACTGATATAAAAGCGACTGCCGCGGCTATCGCGCCTTTCTGCGCCGGCGGCGGCCTCATCACCGACTGCTCCATGGCAGAACAGACCAGCTTCAGATGCGGCGGCCGGGCTGCCATTTTTGCTGTCCCGTCATCCGAAAAGGGGCTGGCCTCTATGACCGCCTTTCTTTCCGAGAACCGGGTCCCCTTCATGTTCATGGGCAACGGTTCAAACCTGCTCTTTACCGACGCGGGCTACGAAGGAGTTGTCATCAAGGCAGGGCCCGATACCATGGGAGACATCCGGGTGGACGGGGATACCATAACGGCGGGAGCCGGGGCGTCCCTTTCCAGGATATCCAAGACCGCTGCCGCCGAAGGCCTGACCGGCCTTGAGTTCGCATCGGGCATACCCGGGAGCCTGGGAGGCGCGGTGTTCATGAACGCCGGAGCCTACGGAGGCGAGATGAAGCAGGTCCTGGTCTCTGTGAGATCCATGGACTTGATCGGAAATATAATTGAAAGAAAGGCCGAGGACCTTGGTCTTTCGTACAGGAAGAGCATCTTCCAGGAGAACGGAGAGTTCATACTCGGCGCCGTCATCCGCCTTGAGCGGGGAGATCGGGACACCATCGAAGCGAAGATGAGAGATCTCGCGGCCCAGAGGACGGCGAAGCAGCCTCTCAGCTTTCCTTCCGCCGGCAGCTTCTTCAAAAGGCCGGAAGGATATTTCGCCGGGAAGCTCATCGAGGACTGCGGCCTTAAGGGCCTCAGGGTCGGCGGGGCTCAGGTATCGTCCCTTCACGCGGGCTTCGTGATCAACTGCGGAGGGGCCAGCGCCACTGACGTTATCGATCTGATGAAGGTGGTGCAGGAGACGGTCCTGGACCGCTTCGGAGTGATGCTTGAACCGGAGGTCCGCATAATTGGCAGTTATTAGCTTCGATCTTCACACCCATACGACCTATTCCCACGGCAAGGGCAGCATAGAGGACAACGCCGCGGCAGCCGCGGCGGCGGGCCTTAAGACCCTGGGCATATCGGACCACGGTCCCGGCCACAGAGGCTTCGGCCTTAAGATGTCCGAGATCCCGAATATGAGGCGGGATATCGAACAGGCGAAGAAGGACCATCCGGGCCTTGAGATACTGCTGGGAGTAGAGGCCAACATCATAAACAGGAGCGGGGCTCTGGACGTTTCTAAGGAGGACATCCCGCTGTTCGACTATATCATCGCCGGCTATCACTACGGAGTCTTCGGAGAGGAGCCTCTCCGGGCCGCGATAGTCCACGCCGGAGGCTTCTGGTACCGGCTCGCCGGGTCCCAGTCCAAGGCCGCCAGGATCCGCAACACCGCCCTGGTCACCGCGGCCATTGAAAGCAATCCGGTTAAGATAGTCAGCCATCCCGGGGAGAAGGCGGATTTCGATATAGACGCCATCGCCCGCTGCTGCGAGGAGCGGGGGACCTGGATGGAGATCAACGACCACCACGAGTGCCTGACGGTGGAGGGCATAAGGACCGCCATGAAGTACGACGTCACCTTCATTTTAGGGAGCGACGCCCACGTCCCGCGGAACGTTGGCATGGTGGAGAGAGCTCTGGCGAGAGCAGAGCAGGCGGGCCTTGATCTTTCAAGGATCGTGAACTACAGGAGGGATTAGATGGAACTTATAATAGTGACCGGACTTTCAGGAGCCGGAAAGACCCAGGCCGTCCACTGCCTTGAGGACCTGGGCTACTACTGCGTGGACAACATCCCTCCCGGGCTCATCGGCGAGTTCATAAAGCTGACCGCGGACCGGCCCGAGATCTCCAAGATAGGCTTCGTCGTCGACATCAGAGGGGGAGAGTTCCTCAACGGCCTCAAGCAGGCTCTCGAGGATCTCAAGGCCGGAGAAATGGACGTCAAGGTCATGTTCCTTGAGGCCTCCGACGCCGCCCTGGTCAGGCGCTACAAGGAGACCAGAAGGTCCCATCCCCTGGCCCCCGGCGGCAACATCAGGGAAGGCATCAGGCTGGAAAGGGAAAAGCTCAGCTTCGCCCGGAAGATGGCCGACTACGTCATAGATACCTCAAGCCTCAAGACCGCCCAGCTCTACCGGCAGGTGACCCAGCTGCTGCAGCCCGGCGGGGACGAGCAGAGCTTCATCATCACCGTTGAGTCCTTCGGATATAAATTCGGCATGCCTCTTGAGGCCGACTGGGTGCTGGACGTGCGTTTCCTGCAGAACCCCTTCTACGTCGCCAGCCTCAAGCACCTGACCGGGAGGAACAAGAAGGTCAGGGAATACGTCATGAGGTCCGGAGAATGCGCCCGTTTCGCAGGCTTTGCCGCGGGCCAGATCGTGGAGCTCATGCCCAGCTACGTCAGGGAGGGCAAGTACCACCTGCACGTCGCCATCGGCTGCACCGGCGGCCGCCACAGGAGCGTGGTCACCGCTGAAGAACTGGCTGCGAGGCTCCGCGAGACCGGTCTTCGGGTCAACCTGATGCACAGAGAGCTGGACAACTGACGTCTGAAAGGAAGATCCTTTGTCATTTTCATCTGACGTAAAAAAAGAACTGACCACCCTGGAGCCGGGAAAGAAGTGCTGCCAGCTGGCCGAGATCGCCCTGTATCTCAGGTTCTCGGGAAGCATAACCTTGAGCGGCGGCGTAGGCCTTCGCAGCAGCACCGGCAATCCCGCGGTCGCGAGGTATTATGCCGGTCTGATCAAGGACTACTTCGGCGTCAAGACCGCCCTTACCGTTCTCAGCGGGGCGGGGATATCCCGGGGCAGGAGCTACGAGCTCTTCATCGGACCTGAGATGAACTCCGACGCGGTCTTAAGGGAGTGCGGCATCCTGTCCGTCAAGGAAGGGAGCAACTATTTCACCGACACCATCGGGCCCGACGTCGCAAGGAAGAGATGCTGCAAGAAGGCGGCCCTTAGGGGAGCCTTCATGGCGGCGGGGACGGTGAGCTCGCCCTCTGCCAGGGGCTATCATCTGGAGATCCGCTGCAGCAGCCAGGCCCTCGCTGAGGACATAAAAAAGCTCATGACGGGCTTCGGCCTTTCCCCCAGATACACCTTGAGGAGCGGCAGATACGTGGTGTATCTAAAGGACGGGGAGCAGATCGCGGATTTCCTGAGCCTTGTAGGCGCCAACTCCCAGATGTTCAGCTTCCGGGACGCCAAGATCTACAAGGATCTGAGGAACACCACGGTAAGGGCCCAGAACTGCGAGATGGCCAATCTGGAGAAGACCATCAACGCCGCACAGAAGCAGCTGGCCGACATCAGGATCATCGAAGAGACCCGTGGCCTGGACAACCTTCCCCAAAAGCTCTACGAGGCCGCCGTAAAGAGGATCGAGAACCCTTCCCTGGGACTGACGGATCTGGCCGCCCTGTTCGATCCGCCTCTGGGGAAATCCGGCCTCAACCACCGTTTTGAAAAGATCGCACAGCTCGCGAAAGGAATAAAGGAGTGACTATGGCACTGCTCGATAAGAAAGAGATCGAAGAACTGGTCCAGAGGATGATGGAGGCTTACCCCGACGCCCGCTGCGCCCTGGACCACGGAGACAGGTTCCAGCTGCTGGTGGCGGTGGTGCTGTCCGCCCAGACCACCGACATCAGCGTCAACCAGGTGACCCCCGCCCTGTTCGCCAAGGCTCCCGACGCCTTCGCCATGGCGGCGATGCCCGAAGAGGAGATCTCGGAGATCATCAGGACCATCGGTATGTACCGGACCAAGGCCCACAACGTCAAGGCCCTGTCGGCTGCCCTGGTCGAGAAATACGACGGCGAGGTCCCCGGAGACTACGACAGGCTGGTGGAGCTTCCCGGAGTGGGGAGAAAGACCGCCAACGTGGTCCTGGCCGAGGCCTTCGGACAGCAGAGGATAGCGGTGGACACCCACGTCTTCAGGCTGGCCAACAGGATCGGTCTGGTCTGCGAAAAGGACGTGGTAAAGACCGAGGAGGGCCTGATGAAGGTCCTGCCCGAGGATCACTGGACCGCCATGCATCACGCCCTGATCTGGCACGGAAGAAGGGTCTGCACCGCAAGAAAGCCCGACTGTGAGAACTGCTGCATCGAGGGCGTATGCAGGAGGAACGGTCTTTAGCATGGCCCTTCACGTCGTACTGGTCGAGCCCGAGATCCACTTCAATACGGGCAATATCGCGAGGACCTGCGCCATCACCGGGGCAGTTCTCCATCTGGTGAAGCCTCTGGGCTTTGAGGTCACCGACAGGCACCTCAAGAGGGCGGGGCTTGATTACTGGCCCTACGTCACCATCGAATACCACGACAGCTTCAGTCAGTTCCTGGAGGAATACAAAGGAAGGCGGATGCACCTTGCCACGACCAAGGGAGCAAAGCTCTACACCCAGGCCGAGTACAGGGACGGGGACATGATCCTCTTTGGAAAGGAATCGGCGGGGCTTCCCAGGCCCTTCATCGAGGAGCACAAGGACATGGCCATAAGGATCCCCATGAGCGCGGATACCAGGGCCAGGTCCCTGAACCTCTCCAATTCGGTGGCGATAATAGTCTTCGAGGCCTTCAGGCAGTGGGGCTTTCCCGGCCTTGAATGATCCCGGACCGTCCAAATATGAATTACGGCCTTCCGCAGCCCGCGAAAGGCTTTTTTCTTTACTTGAGAAGCCCTGTGGTCTGAGATATAATCAATATACGGACAAATCCCGGTCCGCTTTCTGAAAGGAGCATCTTCATGAAAAAAACTGTCAGAGATATCGACGTTAAAGGCAGAAAGGTCATAGTCAGGGTAGATTTCAACGTGCCCATGAAGGAGGGCGTCATCACCGACGACGTCCGCATGACCGCAGCCCTTCCTACCATAAACTATCTGCTGGAGAACGGCGCCGCCGTGATCCTCATGTCCCACCTGGGAAGGCCCAAGGGCCAGCCTAAGCCCGAATTCAGCCTGAAGCCCGTCGCGGAGCACCTGAAGGAGCTGGTCGGCTGCCCGGTGATCTTCGCTGCTTCCGACCTGGTCGTGGATGACTGCGTCAAGAAGCAGGCCGAAGATCTTAAGTGCGGAGAGATCATGGTCCTCGAGAACCTGAGGTTCAGGCCCGAAGAGGAAAAGAACGGCGAGGAGTTCTCCAAAGAGCTGGCTTCCCTGGCCGATATTTACGTCAACGACGCCTTCGGCACCGCCCACAGAGCCCACGCCAGCACCGCCGGCATCGCGGCCTTCCTGCCCGCGGTCTCGGGCTTCCTGATCGAGAAGGAACTGAAGTTCCTTGGCGAAGCGGTGGACAGCCCCAGAAGGCCCTTCGTCGCCATCCTGGGCGGCTCCAAGGTCTCCGACAAGATCGCGGTCATCGAGAATCTTCTGGACAAGGCCGACACCGTCATCATCGGAGGCGGCATGGCATATACCTTCCTCAAGGCCAACGGCTGCCCCATCGGAGCCTCTCTTTGCGAAGAGGACAGGCTGGAGCTGGCCAAGGAACTGCAGAAGAAGGCTCAGGAGAAGGGCGTCAGGTTCCTGCTCCCCGTGGACAGCAAGCTGGGCGACAGATTCGCCGAAGACTGCGCCACCGCCTTCGCGGACAGCGAGACCATGCCCGAGGGCTGGATGGGCCTCGACATAGGTCCCAGGACCATAGATCTTTATCAGAAGGCAGTCAAGGACGCCGGGACGGTCCTCTGGAACGGTCCCATGGGCGTATTCGAGTTCAAGGCCTTTGAGGACGGGACCAGGGCCGTCGCCCAGGCTCTTGCTGAGAGCAGCGCGGTCACCGTGGTCGGCGGAGGGGATTCCGCCGCGGCCATCAAGAAGTTCGGCCTTGAAGACAGGATAAGCCACGTCTCCACCGGAGGCGGCGCGTCCCTCGAATATCTTGAAGGAAAGGTGCTCCCGGGAGTCGCCGCCCTTCAGGACAAGTGATCAGGGAAGAGGACAGGATGAGAGATATATTCATTGCAGGCAACTGGAAGATGAACCTGAGCTGCGAAGCGGCCATGCAGTACGCCAGGGACTTCTGGCCCCCCGAGGAGAAGGGCCTGATCACCGCGGTGGCGGTCCCCTTTACCATGCTGGAGTCTCTTGAGGAGGGGCTGGAGGGCAGCAGTCTGCTGGTCTTTGCCCAGAACATGCACTACGAGGACAGCGGGGCCTTTACAGGCGAGATCTCCGCATCCATGCTTAAAGAGCTGGGCACCGACGGGGTCATCCTGGGCCACTCGGAAAGGCGGCAGTATTTCGGGGAGACCGACGAGGCCGTCCTGCTCAAGGCGAAAAAGGCAGTGAGCAGCGGGCTCATCCCCATCGTGTGCGTGGGCGAGACCCTGGAGGAAAGGGACGCCGGAAGGCACTTCGAAAGGGTGGAGAGCCAGGTCAGGAGCCTCTTTACAGGGCTCGATCCCGAAGAAGCGGAAAAGGTCACCGTCGCCTATGAACCTATCTGGGCAATCGGCACCGGAAGGACCGCGTCTTCGGACCAGGCTCAGGAGATGTGCGCCTTCATCAGAAAGACCGTAAGGGACATCCATCCGGGCGCGGCGGACAAGGTCCTCATCCAGTACGGCGGAAGCGTCAAGGCTTCAAATATCGCCGATATCATGTCCCAACCCGACATCGACGGCGCTCTCGTAGGGGGAGCCAGCCTTGATCCCGAAGGCTTCGCCGACATCGTAAGAAGGGCTGCCGAGGCCAAGGGCCTTCGCATCAAGGGGAGGCAAGGAAGATGAACGAAAGGATGAAGAGATCGCTTATCCTTTCCGCAGCCTTCCTGCTCTATACCATAGTCATCAAGACCGCCGACGTCAGGGCCATCGGCCCGGAGGAAAGCAGCGTGGGCTTCGGCCTGCTCAACGGGGCAGTTGCCAAGGCGCTGGGCTATCACCAGCTCTGGTACCGGATCAGCGAGATCGCGGGCTATCTTGCCCTTGCGGTCATAGCGGTCTACGGCCTGGTGGGGCTGATGCAGCTGATCAAAAGAAAGTCAGTCCTTTCGGTGGACAGGGACATACTGGTCCTGGGCTGCTTTTACGCTGCGGTGGGCGTCTTCTACGTGCTCTTCAACAAGCTGGTCATAAACTACAGGCCGGTGATACTGGACGAGGGGCTCGAGGCTTCATATCCATCGTCTCATACCATGCTGGGGCTCTGCGTATTCCTGAGCGCGGTGATGATGGAGAACTTCGGCAAGAACGGAGGCAGCAGGATCTACAAGAACGTCCTCAAGGGCCTCGCCGTCGTCCTCGTGGTCACCAGGACCCTGTCCGGAGTCCACTGGATCACCGACATAATCGGCGGCGCGATCCTCTCCGCGGCCCTGCTCTCGTTCTTCGACTGGGGGCTCGAAAGATTCGCCGGGAAAAAAGATCAAAAATAACTTGCTAAGCTTCGTGCTTTATGCTAAACTTTCGTAGTTATCTGTCAATAGCAAGGAGGCAATGAAAGTGAGAATCTTTTTACAGCTTGTACTCGGTCTGGCTTGTCTGGCACTTATCGTGAGCGTCATGTTCCAGTCCGGCAACAGCGCGGGTCTTTCCGGTTCCATCGCCGGCGGAGCAGAGCAGCTGTTCGGCAAGAAAAAGAGCAAGGGCTATGATGCCATTCTGGAGAAGGCCACCATCGTGTCCGCCGTGGTATTCATCATAGTTTCACTGGTTCTCGTAATGATGAACTAAAGCCTGATCTTTTCGTTATATTAAAGACCTGCCTTGCGCGGGTCTTTTTTACAAGGCGGGCGGAGCCCCGGGCCAGCCGCAGCCTTTCTCCAATGACACCGATCAAATGCATGACAATCACCAGGAGGGCAAAATGATCAAGCTTATCAAGAACGCAGACGTATACGCTCCCGAGCACATCGGGATGAAGGACCTGCTCATCGCGGGAGAAAAGATCTTCGCCATGGAGGACCATCTGGATCCCTGCGGGATCCCCGGCCTTGAGGTCCTGGATCTTGAAGGAAGAAAGCTCCTTCCCGGATACATCGACATGCACGTCCATATCACCGGAGGCGGCGGAGAGCAGGGCCCTGCGTCCAGGGTCCCCGAATCCTACCTCACCGCCTTCACCACCAACGGAATCACCACCGTTCTGGGCCTTCTGGGCACCGACGGCATCACCAGGAGCGTCGAGAACCTGGTGACCAAGGCCAGAGCCCTCAATGACGAAGGCATCACCGCCTACTGCCTGACCAGCTCCTACGGATATCCTCCCGTGACCATGACCGGCTCCGTGGAAAAGGACATCATGATGCTCGATCCCGTCATCGGCGTAAAGCTCGCCGTCTCCGACCACAGGAGCAGCAACCCCACCGGCGAGGAACTGATCCGCCTTGCCACTGACGCCAGAAGAGGCGGACTGCTCAGCGGAAAGGCCGGCCTGGTCACCATGCACATGGGATCCGGAGACGCCGCCCTTGAGCCCGTCTTCTACGCCCTGGATTACTCCGACGTGCCCGTCAAGAACTTCCTGCCGACCCACATGAGCCGCACCACCACCCTGCTGGATCAGGGCGCAGAGCTCATCAGAAGGGGAGGCTTCATCGACATCACCGCTGGCTCCACCGAAGAGACCGTCGAGCCCGTGGCGGAGAAGCTGCTCTACGTCCTGGGCAAGGACGGAGTCACCATCGACCACATCACCCTGTCCTCCGACGCCTTCGGCAGCCAGCCCAAGTTCGACGAGAAGGGCGAGTGCATCGGCCTCAGCTACTCCAGCCCCGAGTTCCTCCACAAGACCGTGAAGACCCTGGTAAAGAAGGGCGTCGCTCTGGAAGAGGCCTGCAGGATCCTCACCTCCAACCCGGCAAACCTGCTGGCAAAGAACGGCGTCAAGGGCTGCGTCGCTGTGGGAGCGGACGCCGATCTGCTGGTCCTGGGCGACGATCTTTCCATCGACAGCCTGATCGCCAGGGGAAAGACCGCCCTCCTTCACGGCGAAAAGCTGATAAAGGGAAGGTTCGAATAAGGGCGCCGCTGCCTTATGCTCAGCGAATGTCCTTGAAAAAATGCCTTTCAGGCGGTATCATTAGGTATCAGGGATGCCCATCGTCATCCCGCGTCGTTTTGCAGTCTGAGGAGGTCCCCATGCCGAGAACAGTCAATACCAGAGAGAGACTCATAAACAGCGCTATCGATCTGACTGCGGAGTATGGCATAGAGAACGTTACCGTCCGCAGGATCGCAGAGATGCTCGGGTACTCCGAAGCGACCCTTTACAGGCACTTCGGAAGCCGGGACGAGCTGCTTGAGGAAGCCTTCATCACCGTGGACGCCAAGATCTCGTCCAGGTTCTTGGACAGCCCCTATGTGAAAGAGGCTCCTACAGACATCATCGAACTGATCCACAGGGTCTGGCACGACGTGTACCGCTACCTGCTGGACAACCCGAAGGAGACCAAGTTCCTCATCCGGTTCAGGTATTCGAGCCTTTACAGCGAAGTGAGGGAGAGAAGAAAGATCTACGACGGATCCTTCGACGAGGCGGTGGCCCTGCTGGGCAAGGCCTCCAACGCGGACAGGTTCCTGTACAAGGGCTTCCTTCCCAACTACATCTTCGAGCTCACCATATGCTTCGTGGTCAAGGTATTCTCGGGCGTCTTCCCCGATACCCCCGAGACCGAGGAAAAGCTCTGGAGGGTCATAAAGGCTGCATGCTACACCCTGACCGGAGATAAATAAACATCACCTGCGCGGCCGTAGTACGGCCGCGCTTTTTTTAAACTGCAAAAGGTCATATCATGGGAAACACATTCTATTTCGCCTGGGAGCCGGCGCTGATGGCCTGGCTGCAGGCAAGCCTGGGGAGCTTCTTCACCGGGCTGTCCAAGGTATTCACGGCCCTCGGCAGCGAGAAGGTCCTCGTCGCCGTCATGGGCTTTTTCTACTGGTGCTGGGACAAGAAGACCGGGCTTTACGCCGGGATCAACGTGGCCATGTCACTGGTCCTCAACCCTATGATCAAGAACGCGGCCTGCAGAAGAAGGCCATATTTTGACTGCCCGGGGGTGGAGTGTCTGGTCCCCGTGGAGCCTTCGGCGGATCTTTACGATATAACCGCCCAGGGCTGGTCCTTCCCCAGCGGCCATTCCGCCAACTCCATGGCGGTCTACGGGTCTCTTCTGGCAAGGACCGGCGGAAGGGTCCTTAAGGCCCTGTACGCGGCGGTGATCGTCATGATCGGCCTTTCGCGGGTCGTCGTCGGCTGCCATTTCCCCACCGACGTTCTGGGAGGCTGGCTCCTGGCGGCCCTGGTGTTCGCCCTGGTCCCCGCCCTCAGAAGGGCGCTCCCCGATAAAAGGATCTTCTATCTCGTCACCGCCCTGGTCTCGTCTCTGGGCTTTTTCTGGTGCAGGACCAGCGATTATTACAGCGGCCTCGGGATCATGATCGGCATGTTCGCGGCGGACCTTTTCGAAGAGCGGTTCGTGAGATTCTCCAATACCAGAAGGCCTCTTTACTGCGTCTTAAGGCTTGCCGGAGGGCTGCTGGTCTTTCTCGGGGTGAGCTCGGCGCTGAAGCTCCCGTTCTCTTCGGAGTTCCTGGCGTCGCCGGCCCCCGCGGCCTTCGCGGTCAGGACCTTCCGCTACGCTGCCGCGGTCTTCGCCTGCATGGGCGTGTACCCGATGATATTCAAGGTGATAGAAAAGACGGACGAACAGCCGTCCGCGAAAGCTTCGGGAAAGGAAGAAATATAATATGAAGATGATAGAAGGAAAGGCCAACGGCCATTATTCCCCCGCCGTAGTGAGCAGGGGCCAGGTCTTCGTATCGGGCCAGCTCTCCAGGGATCCTGCCACAGGGCTGATCCCGCCCACCGTAAGGGAAGAGACCCTCCAGGCCCTGAAGAACGTTGAGAACGTGCTGGCATCTGCCGGCGTCGGCCTTGAGGATGTTGTCATGTGCCGGGTCTATGTAGCGGGAATAAAGCTCTGGGACGAGGTCAACAGGGCCTATGAAGAGGTCTTTAAGGATCACAGGCCTGCCAGGGCGGTGGTCCCGGTGACGGAGCTTCATTTCGGCTGCAGCGTCGAGATCGAAGCGGTAGCGGAACTTCCGGAGGAAAAATAAATGAAGGTCTTTGAACTTGACACTCCCAGCCTCGTGGTGGACGGGGACATTCTTGAGAGCAATCTCAGATACATGCAGACCTTTGCCAACATGAACGGGGTCCGCCTGAGGCCCCACACCAAGACCCACAAGACTCCCGCCATCGCCTTCAAAGCGGTGGAGCTCGGAGCCTGCGGCATCGCCGTCGCCAAGGTGGGGGAGGCCGAGGTCATGGCGGCCAATGGTCTTAAGGACATCTTCATCGCCAACGAGATCGCGTCCCCCGAAAAGATGAAGAGGATAAGAAAGCTCGCCGAAACGGTCGACATATCCTTCGGCTTCGACTGCAGGGACCATCTGCTGATGGCGGAGGAGGTCTTCAAAGACGCCGAAAGGCCGGCCCGGGTCCTTGCGGAGATCGAGGTGGGCGAGGTCAGGAGCGGCGTCGTGACCAAGGAGCAGTTCGCGGACATCCTGGACTGCCTTAAGGGCCTTGAGCATGTGGAGCTCAGGGGCGTATTCTCCCACGACGGCAACAGTTACCACGCGAAGGATATGAAGGAGCTCTCCGAGATCGCCGTCGGCGCCCAGACCAGGACCCTGGAGTTCGTAAAGATGGCGAGGGACGCCGGCTTTGAGTGTCCGGTGGTGAGCTACGGAGCGACTCCCACATTTATGAACCGGGTCCCGATCCTGAGCGGTATTACCGAGCTTCGTCCCGGCACCTACGCCCTGATGGACGCGTCCCAGGGCCACGCCATCGGCACCCTTGACCGGTGCGCGGCCTTCGTCCTTGCCGCCGTCATCAGCAAGCCCACCGATGAGAGGGTGGTGCTGGACGTGGGAGCCAAGGGGCTCACCATGCAGGAGAGAAAGGGCGGCATCTGCGGCATCGAGGGGCTGGGCGCTCTGCCCGATTATCCCGGCGTCGTCATCGACCGGATGTCCGACGAGCACGCGGTGATCGAAAACAGGGACTTCGCTTCGAAGGTGAGCATCGGACAGAAGGTCAGGATCATCCCGGTCCACATCTGTCCCGTCTGCAACCTGTATGATAATATGTATCTGGCAAGAGGCGGCGAGGTCGTCTCCGAGCTCCCCATCGCCTGCAGGGGCATGATGAGATAAGATCTTTTATAAATGAGAGGAACTACGATGAAAGACTATAAGAAGCTTCAGAACGGCAGCGATATCAGAGGCATCGCCATGGACACCGTCCCGGGAGAACCCGTGGGGCTCACCGTCCGGGCAGCGCAGGATCTTGGCGCGTCCTTTGCCCTCTGGCTCTCCGAAAAGCTGAAGAAGGATACTGGGGAGCTTACTGTGGCTCTTGGCAGGGATTCCAGGCTCAGCGGAGAGGAGCTGCTGGAGGCCTTCGCTTCGGGCCTCGCGTCGGAAGGCGCGAAGGCTCTTTGCTGCGGCATGGCGTCCACTCCGGCCATGTTCATGGCGACGGTGTTCGATGAGGTTAAGGCCGACGGATCGGTCATGGTCACGGCCAGCCATCTTCCCTCCAACCGCAACGGATTCAAGTTCTTCACCCGCGAGGGCGGCCTTGGAAAAAAGGACATCGCGGCCCTGATCGCCGGGGCTGAGGCTGTCCCCGAAAAGGACTTTCCCAGGGCTGACGCCCGGGAGTGCGCCCTTATGGACCTTTACTGCGCCCATCTTCGCGGCGTGATCTGCGGCGGTCTTGGAGCAAGGGAAGAGGACAGGCCTCTGGCGGGCCTTCACGTCTGCGTGGACGCAGGCAACGGAGCGGGAGGCTTCTATGCCGGAAGGGTCCTGGAGCCTTTGGGCGCCGACTGCGCGGGCAGCCGCTATCTTGAGCCCGACGGGAGCTTCCCCAATCATCAGCCCAATCCCGAGAACAAGGAGGCCATGAAGGCTGTCTGCGAGGCCGTTAAAGAGAGCGGGGCGGATCTTGGGATCATATTCGATACCGACGTGGACAGGGCTGCCGCCGTCGACAGCAAGGCCCGTCCCATCGACCGCAACGCCGTGGTCGCGGTGAGCGCGGTGATCGCTTCCCAGGGGCATCCCGGCGCGGTTATCGTCACCGACAGCATCACCAGCAGCCAGCTCCATGAGTTCCTTGAGGCGAGGGGGCTGGAGCATCTGCGCTTCAAGAGGGGCTACAAGAACGTCATCGACAAGGGCGTTGAGCTCAACGCCGAAGGGAAGGACTGCGTACTTGCTATAGAGACCTCGGGCCACGCGGCCATGAGGGAAAATTATTTCCTGGACGACGGGGCATATCTTGCCACTCGTATAGTTGTTGAGGCCGCAAAGCTCAAGAAAGAGGGCAAGGGCGTCGAGGCCCTGATCGAAGGGCTCGAGGAGCCGCTGGAGGCCTCCGAGTTCAGGCTCCCGGTGACCGCCGAAGATTTCGCCGTTTACGCCGACAGGGTCATAGAGCACATCGCGGGCGAGGTCGCGAGCGGCAGGGCGGAAGGCCTCTCGCTGGAGCTGCCTAATTATGAAGGGGTCAGGGTCAAGGCCGACGAAGCCCACGGGGACGGATGGTTCCTAATCAGAAAATCCCTTCACGAGCCCCTCATGCCTCTCAACATCGAGAGCAGCAGGAAGGGCGGCCTTGAGATGATCAAGGAATCCGTCTGCCGCCTCATCGAGGGCTTCGACCTTCTCGACCATTCACTCTTAAAGTGAATCT
>JAFRQL010000195.1 GCA_017428655.1 Bacillota bacterium
GATCTTATGGGCCGCGGTCTGAAGGCCCAGATGAAATATGCAGACCGCACCGGCGCCCGCTGGTGCCTTGTGATAGGTGACAACGAGCTGGAGAAGGGCGTCTGCGTGGTTCGCGACATGCAGGGATCCGAACAGACCGAGGTCCCCTTTGACAGCATAATGGATAATCTTAAATAAAGGAACGTGCACAAAAATGGACAATCTACTTAAAAGAACTCATTACTGCGGCGAGCTCAGAGAAAAGAACATTGGCGAGACCGTAGTCGTCAACGGCTGGGTCGCCAAGAGCAGGAGCCTGGGACAGGGCCTCATCTTCGCCGACATCCGCGACAGGAGCGGCATCGTTCAGGTCGTATTCGGCGACGGCAGCCCCGAGGAAGTGGTGGCCAAGGCCGCGTCTCTCAGGTCCGAGTATTCCATCGGCGTCAAGGGCGTCGTCCGCGAGAGAGAATCCAAGAACAGCAAGATAGAGACCGGATCCATCGAGATCGTCGCAGAGGAGCTCAGCATCTATTCCGAGTCCGAGACTCCTCCCATCTACATCAGAGACGACGACAACGTCTCCGGTGACCTGAGGCTCAAATACCGCTATCTCGACCTGAGAAAGCCCGTGATGCAGAACACACTGGCCATCAGGAACAAGATGTATCACGTTATAAGGAACTTCTTCTACGAGAACGGTTTCATCGAGATCGAGACACCGCTCCTTGCAAAGCCGACCCCCGAAGGGTCAAGGGACTTCCTGGTGCCCAGCAGGGTCAATCCGGGCAAGTTCTACGCTCTTCCCCAGAGCCCCCAGCAGTTCAAGCAGCTGCTGATGATCGCGGGATTTGACCGCTATATCCAGATCGCCAAGTGCCTCCGCGACGAGGACCTTCGCGCCGACAGGCAGCCCGAGTTCACCCAGATCGACATCGAGATGAGCTACGTGGACCAGGAGGACATCCTGGCGGTCCAGGAGCAGTTCTTAAAGACCCTCTTCAAAGAGATGAAGGGCATAGACATCCAGCTGCCGCTGCCCAGGCTCACCTGGGACGAGGCAATGAACCGCTTCGGTTCCGACAAGCCCGACCTTCGCTTCGGATTTGAGCTCCACGATCTGGCTCCCGCCGTCAAGGACTGCAGCTTCAAGGTCTTCACCGACGCTCTCGCATCAGGCGGCAAGGTCATGGGCATCGACCTGGACGGCTGCTCCGACAAGTTCAGCCGCAAGGACGTGGACAAGATGACCGAGTCCATCAAGGTATTCGGCGCCAAGGGCATGGTCTGGCTGAGAGTAGAGAAGGACGAGATCAAGTCCTCGGTATCCAAGTTCTTCAGCCAGGAGGAGCTGAGGAAGATCGCGGACGTTTTCAACGCCAAGGAAAACGACCTGATCCTCATCGTCAGCGGTCCCAAGGAGATCGTCTGGAGCTCTCTGGGCTTCCTCAGAAGAGACACCGCGTCCAAGCTGGGCATGCTGGATCCCAACGAATACAAGCTCCTCTGGGTCGTCGACTTCCCCATGTTCGAGTGGTCCGACGAAGAGAACAGGTTCATGGCCATGCACCATCCGTTCACCTCTCCCAAGAAGGAGGACATCCACTATCTTGAGACCGGCGAGCTGGACAAGATCTACGCCGACGCCTACGACATCGTCATCAACGGTTACGAGGCCGGCGGCGGCTCCATCAGGATCCACGACAGCGGCCTGCAGAAGAAGATCTTCGAGGTGCTCAAGCTCACCGACGAGGACATCCAGAACCGCTTCGGCTTCTTCATCGACGCCTTCAAGTACGGCGCGCCTCCCCACGGAGGCCTGGCCTACGGTCTTGACAGGCTCTGCATGCTGATCTGCGGTACCGACGACATCAGACAGGTCATCGCCTTCCCGAAGAACCAGAACGCCCAGTGCGTCATGTCCGACGCTCCGACCACCGTCGAGACCAAGGATCTGGATCTTCTGTCCATCGAAGTCAAAAAGGCAGAGAAATAGATGACCAGGATCGGCGTATTCGGAGGGAGCTTCGATCCCGTCCACAGCGGGCATCTCATACTGGCGGAGCAGCTGAGGGAAGAAGCGGGCCTGGACAGGGTCATCTTCATACCGACCTTCGTATCGCCCTTCAAGCAGGGGGTAAAGGCCGCCTGCGGCGAGGACCGGGTCAGGATGCTCGAAAGAGCCTTCGAGGGGAACCCTTACTTCTCCGTCTCGGACATCGAGCTCAGGAGAGAAGGGACCTCCTATACCATCGACACCCTGGAGGCTCTGAAGGAGCAGCATCCGGACGCCGAGCTCTGCTTCATCATGGGTACCGACGCCTTTTTAGGCATCGAGGGCTGGTACAGGAGCGAAGATCTGCTCAGGGATTTCACCTTCCTGGTGGGCATGCGCAAGGGCTACGACAACGAAGCTCTCCTGGCCTTCGCCCAAAAGATGAGAGAAAAGTATTCCTCAAGCGTCAGATGCTTCGACATCCCGGAGCTTGAGATCAGTTCCAGCGACATGAGGTTCAGGCATCAGGCCGGAAGATCCCTCAAGTACATGACTCCGGATCCTGTCATAGATTATATCGACGGGAAGGGCCTTTACACCGGACTTTTGGAGAGCCTGGAGGCCTTCGCCATGGAGCATCAGAGCGAAAAGAGGCTCAGGCACACCAGAGGCGTGGTGGAATACGC
>JAFRQL010000196.1 GCA_017428655.1 Bacillota bacterium
AGAGAGTCAGATTAGTAAAAAGCAGGACCGAAGTCCTGCTTGTGATCCCAGTAACATCAAACGTGCTTCTTCCACTCTTTTCCGTATTTGAGCCAGAGATCGTGTGCCTCCTGCGCAGAACAACCATTCGTCAAACCAGCAGGCTCGATTTCATTCTCCCATCTGCAAACAGGACAAATGTCATAGTCTTCTTCTTCCTTGAAAACATACTGCCCACAAACAGGACAGGGAACATTCTTTTTTAGTTCTATCATATGACGCACCGTCCTTTCCATATTCGAATGGTCTTTGCCCTTCGTGATCATTTCAAAAGGTTCTTGACTATTTATTCATTTAGGCATTTCAAAGACAATATTTCAAGAAATATCTTAAATCATTTTTATGAAGAAGACAACTCTGGAGGAGCCTTTCGGTCTTCCGAGCAGTCCACATATAGAGCAATCATATTTTGCTGTCTAATTATAGTATATCTTAATAGTTCCGATGAAGATCGGAGCTTCTTCCCACACATAGAATGTCGTATAATTCTTGCTAAGGACCGCCATTTCAGAGAAAAAGTCAATAATAGCCTGCACCCGATCAGACATTGTTGACAAGAAAGCATTTTTTGTCATGCACAGTCAATATAGTGCGACTCGCCGCCGCAATTGGCCGGATCAGCCCGCCTCTGTCTGCGTAAAAAACTACATTGAAACGTCCCGCTGCTATATTCATTAACAGATCTTTGCTAACTTTGTTGTTCTTCAGTCAACAAGTGGGTCAATTGTCTGATTTCTTCTTGCTTTAAATGTTTACGTCCAGGTCTATGAAGAACTGAAGCAATGTCATCTTGAGTCTTCAGTACGAACTCACTATCAACCGGACTGTTTCCCTTTAAAAAGAATACATATCCATTGACCCATATATGAAAACCGTTATCCCTTAAATGATTTGCAAGTATATATATCTGGCGCTTGACCTGTTTTATAGGATTATCCAACTCTTTTATGTATGTATTCCCTGCTGATGTTGTCTTATACTTAGTCCATTTTGGACTGTTCTCATCACCGTATAAGTCCCCTGACAGGTTTTTGACCTCGATTATGAAAATACCATTTTGATTAATGATCAAATCATCTAGTTCTGTATGACTATTCTCAAAGCTTACCTCTATATTGGTCAAAAGAACATCTTCACCATTAAGGACTTCTTTTATAATGCGTGTTGCAATATATTCGCCGCGATTGCCTTCTTGCTTCTCCGGACGGGTGAATATTGAAGCAGGATCATCTCTACTGACAATAACCCATAACAGAGCAACAAATACAAGCGAGAGAATTATTATCAAATATCCCATGAGATCCACCCTTCGAGCTTGGTCTTTACCAATTGATTCTTGATCATTCTTTTATAATACATCCATAATACATCTAAAGCATTTCGCACTTTACAGAATAATCAACGATCAAAATGATTATCTCCTAACTCACTCTGTATCTTGTAATGTCCCAACTAGACAGCGATTACCGGTCTTTCTCCTTCACAAAGAATGATGCTGCGAACAGCAGGATCGTCGCCGCCGGATATATCTTATAAACGACCTTCAGCATGCTGAATAGCCAGTTGGGAATATCGATCGGTACGTCCATCGTTAAAAATGCACACGCGACGAATACGACCGCGGCGACCAGCATCACTAAACTTGCGATCCTGAGTTTTCGTTTCATCCCTATGTACCTCCTTTAAAATGCGATCAGCACCGGTCAACGATCATCCGGAGCGCGGCGCAGCATCAATGTCCAATTGATGTGCAAAGACCGGCGGCCCGGCAGGCTGATACAGTGGAAGCCTTCTTTCAAATCGACTGTGTGCAGAATAATTGTACAGAATAATTGCCAATAATCCTAATAGTTTCTGTACAAAGACAAAAGCATCTGATGACTGCCCAAAAACAGCCGAGCCCGGGGATCCCTGCAATTTCAACGAAAAACCCCGGAACCGTTGAAGTTCTGGGGTTCTTGATTTGGCGGAGCGGGTGGGATTCGAACCCACGTGACATTCCTGTCAAACTGATTTCGAGTCAGCCCCGTTATGACCGCTTCGATACCGCTCCATATGTGCGTCCGCATTGAGCGAACATTGAGATTTTACCCGATTGCGAAGGTAAAATCAATAGTTTTTGACTGTCAGATCAGGCTGCAGCCTTCGGGGACCGCTACCCTGACAGCCTGAGGGAGGACCGTGAAGGTGCTCCCGCTGAATCTGGTGACCTCGCCGTCCACGCAGATGTCCACGTCGCAGGAAGGATAGAGGCTGAAGCTGGAGCATTTGAAATACTCCACGACGCCCTCCGCCTCTTTAGCCCCCAAATGGGTGCCGTTGTGATACTTTAAGAGAAGGCTGAGCATCCTGGCCCCTTTTACCGGCCTTACGATCCCGACGTCCATGAGGCCGTCGTTGACGGAGGCCTCGGGGGCGCTCTTGAATCCTCCGCCGCAGAACCTGCCGTTGGCGACCGCGCAGAGCATGAGCTCCTCTTCGCGGACAGCGCCTTCGAATTCATAGGAGAGGCGATAGTATTTGGGGTGAGGCAGTATCCTGGCGGCAGCGGCGATGTATGCCATCGGGCCCTTGATCAGGGGACCCTTCAGCCTGCCCGCCTCGGCAGCGACGTCGCAGTCGACGCCGATATTGATCATGTTGATAGAGTATCCGCCGTCGTATCTTATGACGTCGCAGGGCTCGGTCCCCGCCGCCATGAGGGCCCTGACGTCCTTCAAGGCCTTCGCCCCGGTGAAGTTCTTCGCGAAATCGTTCCCGGTCCCGCCGGGCATCACGGCAAGCTCCGCGTTGCCAAAGCCGAACATACCGCAGAGCACGTCGTTGATGGTGCCGTCGCCGCCGCAGGCGTAGAACCGGACCTGTCCGCCCTCCGCCGCCCGCTGGCGCACGTATTCGCCGATCTCCTGTTTGTTCAGGCTCCTGTGGATCTCGTATTCGGCCCCATTCTCTTTGACGGCCGCATGTATAAGGGGGAGATAGGTCTTTTCGGCAAGGCCGTTTCCTGCCGCCGGGTTAACGACAAAGATGTGCTTCATAAAGACGATGCTCCTGAGATCCCCATCCGCCGGGGATCTTTCCTATGCGTTTCCGCTGCCTTCGCTGTGGGCGAGAAGGTCCGCCTTGCGGGCATATTTTTCCGCCAGCTCATCCTGTCCGGTCTGGGAATAGAGCTGGGCAAGGGCAAGGTTGCTCTCGTAATGGGACGGCGCGAGCTCGATGACCCTGCTGAAGCCTTCGATGGCCTCGTTGACGAACCCCAGCTGCCGGTATCCGCAGGCGAGGTAGAAATGCAGGGGCCACCAGCTGTCGTAGCCGGACCCGACGAAGGGTTCGAGGGTCCTGAGACCCTCCTCCGTCCTGCCGGAGAGCAGCATATTGATGCCCGATTCTATGATCACCGGCTGCTCAAGGGCCGCCAGCCTCTCCTTGGCGTCCTTCACCGCCTCGTCGTCCACTCCGCCGGTAAGGTCGATGAAGCGCTTCCAGGCCAGCTGGGCCTTGGAATACAAGGCCTGATTTAGGTAGGTGTAGCCGGCGTAATACCATGCGGGAGCAAATGAGGGGTCGGCCTCGAGGGTATATTCGAAGTATTTTCCGGCCTCGGACTTGAGCACCGCGACCAGCGCCTCGCTGTCGTCCTCGCCTTCAAGGCTCAGGTACCACTCCCTGCAGACGCAGGCATAGTTGTACAGGGCGTCCCTGGCCTCGCTGTCGAGAAGAAGGGCCGCTCTGGCATAGATGCATGCCCTGCGGTAGTTTTTGCTCCCCAGCTGCCCGTGGGACCTGCTGAGCACCACGTCGACCAGCTTTTCGTCGAAGAACCTCGCCAGGAACCTCTTGTACGGGGCGGCGTACTTGAAATGGGTGTCCGCCCCCAGGCTCAGGACGATGTTGTCCGCGATCTCCGAGACCGGCAGCTCCTCTCCGTCCTGGAACTTCACGTAATTGGTCGGAGTGAACGGGAGCGGCACGTCCTTTAGGAAATCCAGCCCGCTGCGCATGCAGTATGACGGGGACAGCTGGTCGTACAGAAAGCCCTTGAGCTCCCCTGTGAGCCAGTCCTTCAGTTCGTCCTTGCGGCCTGAGAATTCGGGTATCATCGGCGCCTCCTACATCTTGTCCGGGGCCTTCATGCCCAAAAGCTCAAGACCGTTTTTGATGGTCTGCTTGGCGGCATAGGTGAGCAGCAGCTTGGCCTGCTTTTCCTGCTCGTTCTCCACCAGGATGTGCTCATCGTGATAGAACTTGTTGAAGGCCTGGGCGATGTCGACTATGTGGCGGGTGAGGACCGAAGGCTCGTACTTTTCAGCCGCGTCCGCGATGACCTCGGGGAAGCGGTAGATCTCCTTGATGAGCTCGTAGGCGCTGCCGCCGCTGATGTAGGAAAGATCCATCGAGGCGACGTCGAAGCTTCCGGAGAAGCCCGCGTTCTTGAGGACCGACGCTGCCCTGGCGTGGGTGTACTGGACGTAGGGACCGGTCTCGCCGTCGAAGTTGAGGACGTTGTCCCAGTTGAAAACGTAGTCCTTGATGCGGCTGTTGGAGAGCTCCTGGAAGATCACGGCGCCGATGCCGACGGTCTTTGAGGTCTCTTCGATGCTCTCGGTGTTGACGCCCTTCTCCCTGACGATCTCGGCGGTCTTTTCCACCGCCCTGTTGAGCACGTCCTCAAGGAAGACCACCCTGCCGTTTCTGGTGGACATGGTGCCGTCCTCGAGGCTGACCAGGCCGAAGTTCACGTGGATGCAGTCCTTGGACCATTCGTAGCCCATGAGATCCAGGACCTTGAACCACTGCTGGAAGTGGAGGTTCTGCTGGGACGCGACCACGTAGATGCACTTGTAGAAATCGTAGGTCTTCTTGCGGTAGATGGCGGCCGCGATGTCGCGGGTGATGTAGAGGGAGGTGCCGTCGCTCTTGGTTATGAGGGCCGGCGACATGTTCCACTGGGAAAGATCCACGATCTGGGCGCCCTGGGACTCCTGCAGAAGACCCTTGTCCCTGAGCTCCTGGATGACCGCGGGCATCTTGTCGGAGTAGAAGCTCTCGCCGTTGTAGGAATCAAAGGTGATCCCCAGCATGTCGTAGACCCTGGTGAACTCCTTGAGGCTCTCTTCGCGGAACCACTTCCAGATGCGGACCTCTTCCTCCTCGCCGTGCTCCAGCTTGGCGAAGGTCTCGCGGGCCTCCTGATCCAGGGAGGGATCGTTCTCCGCCTCCTGATGGAACCTGACGTAGTACGAGAGAAGGGTCTTGATGGGCTCCTTCTTTACTTCTTCTTCGTTTCCCCAGCGGCGGTATGCGGTGATCATCTTGCCGAACTGGGTGCCGTAGTCGCCCAGATGATTGATCCTGACGACCTTGTAGCCGATGGCGTCGTAGAGCTTGTAGATGGCGTTGCCGATGACCGTGCTCCTGATGTGCCCGATGTGGAAGGGCTTGGCGATGTTGGGGCTGCTGTACTCGACGATGACGGTCTTTCCGCCTCCGATGTCCTGACGGCCGAAGAGATCTCCCCTGGCGACCACGTCCTCCAGGGTGTTCATGGCGAAATAGGCCTTGTCTATGAACATGTTGACGTAGGCGTTGACGTTCTCGACCTTTTCAAAAAGGGCGTTGCCCCTGATCTTCTCCGCGATGTCGGCCGCGATGAGAGGGGGAGCCTTCCTAAGGACCTTTGCCAGCCTGAAACAGGGGAAGGCGTAGTCTCCTTTGGAGCTTTCGGGGGGGATCTCTATAAGGGCAAGAGCCTCTTCCTCTGCAAGGCCCGCCTGTTCCGCGATTATGCGGGCTATCTCTGTTTTGATGTCTTTCATTTTGCTTCCTGCCTTTATTTCTTTAGTGTCACTATGGTGCAGCCGTCGCCGCCCTCGTTGTACGAGGCGGCCTTGAACGACGCCACGTGCTTGTGCTTTCTGAACATGGCGGCGAGGCCCTGCTTGAGGATGCCCGCCCCTCTGCCGTGGATCACGGAGACGGTCTGAAGACCTGCCATGAACGCGTCGTCAAGATATTTATCCACGAGAATGGTCGCTTCGTCAAGATTTTTCCCGATGACGTTGATGCTCATGGGAACGCTCATCGCCTTCTGGCTGTAGAGCCTCGAATACTTGACCTTTTCCCTCTGTCTGGCGGTAACGTTCTCCTGGACCGGAGTAACGTCCTTTATGTTCAGGGCGAGCTTCATGACCCCTATGAGGACCTGGATATCGCCTTTTTCGTCGGGGCCTTCCAGCACCTCGCCCTTCTGTCCCAGGGAAAGAACGTTGACCCTCATCCCCGGATGGATCTCCCCCGCGGTGGTCCCGGAGCCCGCGGCCTTTTTCACCTTGGGAGCGTAGCTGCTCTTCTTCTGGCGCAGCTTTTTCTTGCTCTCCTCCATGGTCCGGTTCAGCTGCCTTGAGGCTTCCTCCAGGCGGGCGGACTCCACCGCGTCCCTGGCTTCGGCGACCTCCTTCTGCATCTGGGCGATCTGGGCGACCGCTTCGTCTATGAGCTCGGAGGCCTCCAGCTTCGCCTCTTCCAGAAGCTCTTCCTTCTGCTTTTCGTAGCGCTTCTCCAGCTGCTCCATCCTGGCCCGCTGCTTTCGGAGCTCCTCCTGGAGCTTTCTGGCTTCGGCGAGCTCGTCGGCAGCCTTCTGCCTGTCGCTCTCGATGGAGGTCAGAACGTCCTCGAAGGCGATGTCCCCGCTTTCAAGGAGGGTCCCGGCGTAGGAGATTATGTTCTCGTCAAGGCCGAGCTTTCTCGAGATCTCGAAGGCGTTGGACTTGCCCGGGATGCCTATGATCAGCCGGTATGTGGGAGACAGGGTCTCGACGTCGAACTGCATGGACGCGTTCTGGACGCCCGCAGTTGAAAGCGCGTATTTCTTGAGCTCGGTGTAGTGGGTGGTGGCCAGGGTCGACGCCCCAAGGCCGTAAAGGTAGTCAAGGATCGCCATGGCCAGGGCAGCGCCCTCAGTGGGATCCGTGCCCGCTCCAAGCTCGTCCAGAAGCACCAGGCTCCCGTCGTCAGCCCCCTGAACGATCTTTACGATGTTCACCATGTGGGAACTGAAGGTTGAAAGGCTCTGCTCTATGCTCTGCTCGTCGCCGATGTCCGCGAAGACTTCGGTATACACCGGAAGGACGGTGCCGTCCGACGCGGGGACGAAGAGGCCCGACTGGGCCATCAGGCAGAAGAGCCCAACGGTCTTCAGGGTCACGGTCTTTCCGCCGGTATTTGGGCCGGTGATGACCAGGGTATGATAGTCCTCGCCGAGGGAGATATCTATCGGGACTACCTTTTTCGGATCCAGCAGCGGATGTCTGCCCTTTCTGATCCTCAGCCTTCCCTCTTTGTCGATCTCCGGCTTCATGGCCCTCATGTCGCAGGCGAGGCGGCCCTTGGCGAACATCACGTCCAGCTTGAGCAGGATATCCTGATCCGCCCTGATCTGAAGCTCCGAAGCTCCGACCCGGGCGCTGAGCTCAGCCAGGATCCTCTGGATCTCCTTCTGCTCTGCGAGCTCCAGCTCCCTCAGCTGGTTGTTCATGTTGACGATGGCCTGAGGCTCGATGAACAGGGTCGCTCCCGACGCGGACTGGTCGTGGACTATGCCCGGCATCCTGGCCTTGTGCTCCAGCTTTACCGGGACCACATAACGGCCGTCCCTCATGGTGACGATGGAATCCTGAAGGTATGCCTTGTTCTCCGACGATCCCACGATCTGCTGGATCTTGGATCTTATAGACTCGTTGATCCTCAGGATGTCGCGCCTGATGCGGCGAAGCTCCGAACTGGCGCTGTCCGCCATCTCGTCCTCCGAAAGGATGCAGCGGGTGATCTCGTCCTCAAGGCTCTTTAAGGGGACCAGAGCGGAGACCAAAGCGTCGATGCTCTTTAGCTCGGGAAGATCCGAAGAGAGGAAATCCCTGGTCCTGCGGACGCTGGAAAGATCATAGGCGACCTGAAGCAGCTGCTGCATGGTCAGGACCCCGTCCTTCGCGGCCAGGTGGACGATTCCGGAGATATCGTAGAAGTTCCCCAGGGGAGGCGCGCCCTTCTTAAGCAGGACGGTCACCGCCTCTTCGGTCTGATCCAGGGCAAAGCAAACAGCGGCGGCATCGCAGGAAGGAAGAAGTCCGCTCACCTCTTCCCTTGCCATGCCGCTTGAGCACTGCGCCGAGAGCATCTCCAGTATTCTGTTGTACTCAAGTACCCTGAGCGCTTTCTGATCCATTTACCTTAACTGTTTCTTCAGGGATTCGATCTCGTTCTTCAGATGGATGTTCTCCATCTGGATGTCGAAGAAGCTGCTCTCGACGTCCCTGCACTTGATCTCCAGCTGCTTGATGGTCTCGTTGGCAGCTTCCGGCGCGGTCTGAGTGTTCTCCAGCTTGTCGGTGAGATCCGCGATCTGCTGCTTAAGGCCGTCGTTGGCGGTCTTGAGCCCGTCGTTCTGCTGGGAGAGCCTGGTGATCTCGTTCATGAGACCCGCGGTCTGCTGCTCCTTGTCCATGTACTGCCTCTGCAGCTGGTCTCTCAGGTCGGCGGCGCCGCTCATCTCTTCTTTGTACTGGGAAAGGTTCTGCTTGGCCTCTTCCCAGAGCCTGGCGTACTTCTGGGCGTCTTCCTTGAGCTCTTCGTTCTCGTCGGTGAGGTTGCTCAGATCAGCCCTGCTGTGCATAAGCTCATCGCAGATGTTCACTGCAGCGAGCACGGCGACCGATGACATGGGAATGCTGTTGCCCAGGCCAAGCTCGCTCATCTTTCCGTCAACATAATCCGCGACACGCATGATGTATTCTCTGGGCATATCGGCACAGATCGAATACTCCTGACCGTAGATCCTTACGGCCACGGTGTTCTTTTCGCTCATGACTGCTCCTTTCTGCTACATCTCTCTTAAAACTGCGTCAAATTTATCCTTGAGAGCTGCCAGGACCTTGGTGTTGATCTCGCTGACCTCGGCCTCCTTAAGGGTGCGGTCTGCCGCCCTGTAGCTCAGATTGAAGGCTACGCTCTTGCTGCCCTTGGGGATGGGCAGTCCTCTGTAAACGTCGAAGAGGGTGACGCTCTCCAGAAGGTCTCCCGCGGTCTCCCTGATGACCTGCTGGAGCTTACCGACCTCGATCTCCTCCTTCACGACCATGGCAAAATCCCTGGACATGGCGGGGAACTTGGGCAGCGGAGCATATCTCACCTCGGTGTCCGCCAGTTCGGCCATCATGTCGAAATCGATCTCTGCGGCATATACGGGCTGATCGATGCCGTAGGCCGCGCAGACCTCGGGATGGACCTGTCCCATGGTGCCGATGGAATAGATGCCGCTCTCGATGGCGGCGCAGCGGCCCGGATGGAAGCGCTTGTCGAACTTCTCGGCCCTGTATTCGGGAGCCTTGATCCCAGCAGCGGCCAGCAGCTGCTCGACGACGCCCTTAAGGGTATAGAAGGTCTCGGAGGGGCCGAACATGCCTATGCACAGGGCGTACTTCTCGGTGGGGAGCTGGGGCTCGCTCTTGCTGGGGACGTCGATGAAGGTGTTGCCCAGCTCGAAGAACCTGACCGCCGGGATGTTCCTGGACATGTTGGTATAGAGGACCTCCATCATGCCCGGGAGCAGCATGGTCCTCATGACGGAAGTATCCTCGCCCAGGGGGTTGATCAGCTTTACGAACTGCCTGAAGAAGGAGTTCTGCCTCTCGTTGACCTTGTCCACGGACTTGGGGCTGACGAAGCTGTAGGTCATGATCTCGCTGCAGCCCAGGGCCCTTAAGGTATCCTTGACCATGTTCCTGTACTTCTGGGCCTGGGTGAGCCCGCCGGCGACGCTCCCCTTGGGAAGGGTCACGGGGATCCTGTCATAACCGTACATGCGGGCGATCTCTTCCACGTAGTCCTCTTCGATGTGAAGATCCTGGCGGACGGTGGGCGCGGTGCAGGTGATCACGTCTCCGTCGACCTCGGTCTTGATCTCGAGGCTGTTGAGGTATTTCACCATCTGTTCGGTGGGGATGTCGATGCCGATGACCTTGTTCATGCGGCTTGCCCTGATCTTGGTGACCACCGGCTCCGCGGGATGGGGATAGCAGTCGACTCCGCCGGAAAGGACGGTACCGGCGCCCAGCTTTTCGACCAGGTAGCAGAACCTGTCGCAGGCTTCCTTGGCCAGGTTGGGATCGATGCCCTTCTCAAAGCGTCCGGATGCTTCGGTCCTGTGGTTGAGCTTTCTTGAGCCTGCTCTTACGCAGTCGCCGCTGAAGTTGGCGGACTCCACCAGCACCATGGTGGTGTCGCTCTCGATCTCGGAATCGAGGCCTCCCATGATGCCCGCGATGCCCAGGGGCCTTTCAGCGTCGTTGATCATCAGGATGGAGCTGTCCAGCTGCCTTTCGACTCCGTCCAGGGTGGTGAACTTATCCCCGTCCTTTGCGGTATCGACGATGATCTTTCCGCCCTTTACGGTCCTGATGTCATAGGCGTGGAGGGGCTGCCCGTACTCCAGCATGACGTAGTTGGTGATGTCTACGATGTTGTTGATGGGCCTCATGCCGGCGAGCATCAGGCTCCTCTGCATCCACCAGGGGGACTGCTCGATCTTTATGTCCTTGATGACCCTGCAGCAGAACCTGGAGCAGAGGTCCGGTCTTCTGATCTCGACCTGTATGTGGTCCTCGCCCCTTTCGGGGGATTCCTTGGTGCATCTGGTCTCGGGATATCTGAGCTCGGTGCCGAAGGTGGCAGCGGATTCCCTTGCGATTCCCAGCATCGCCAGGCAGTCGGGCCTGTTGGGAGTGATCTCGAAATCGACGGTGGGCTCTTCTATGCCCAGGGCTTCGACGATGGGAGTTCCCGGGACGAAGCATTCGTCGTCCAGGATCCAGAGCCCGTCCTTATCCCTTACGGGGACGATCTTGTCGGGGAAGCCCAGCTCCTGGCAGCCGCACATCATGCCGCGGCTCTCGACTCCGCGAAGCTCTCCCGCCCTTATGGTCTCGCCGTCTGCGGACTTGGGCTTGCCGTGGAGGGGTCCGGGGATGTGGGCGCCGTCCAGTGCGACCGCGACCTTGTCCCCTTCCTTCATGTTGGCTGCGCCGGTGACGATCTGGACAGGCTCGTCCTTTCCGACGTTCACCTGGCAGACCACCAGCTTCGACGCGTTGGGATGGGGCTCGATCTTCTCGATCCTGCCTACGACGACTCCGGAGATCTCCTTATGCCAGTATTCGACGGATTCCAGGTTGGTCCCGGAGAGGACCATACCGTTGACCCACTCCTCGTCGCTGACGTTGACGTCCGTATATTCTCTTAACCATTTGATGGGTACTAACATTTCTTTGCCTCCTTACCTGAACTGACTGATGAAGCGGATATCGTTCTCATAGAGAAGCCGCATATCGTCTATACCGTACTTGAGCATGGCGATGCGCTCAACGCCGATGCCGAAGGCAAAGCCGGTATACTTTTCCGTGTCGTAATCGCCGAACTTAAGGACGTTGGGATGGACCATCCCGCAGCCCAGGATCTCGATCCAACCGGATCCCTTGCAGATGTTGCAGCCCTTGCCGCCGCACTTGAAGCATTCCACGTCCATCTCTGCGCTGGGCTCGGTGAAG
>JAFRQL010000197.1 GCA_017428655.1 Bacillota bacterium
ACCTCAACTGCCTTCTCATGCTTGCCCCCGACCGGGTGCAGGACTACGTGATCATCCACGAGCTGGCCCACCGAAGACACATGGACCATTCGCCCCGGTTCTGGGCACTGGTCGCCGCGTACTGCCCGGACCACGCCGACTGCCGCCGTTGGCTCAGGGACTACGGGTCCGGCCTCATCAGCAGGCTCCCCTAGAATAGCGTTCCTACCCCATCCTCCCGATCCTTAACGAAAAAAGGAGCGATCCAAAACATGGACGCGATCATCTCATTTGTCATATACGGCGCCGTCATGGTCTACTGCCTGGTGAGGGACATCTCCCCGGCCTGGTCCCTGGTCGCCGCCGCCGCATGCTTTTTCGCCGTCGGCCTCAGGCGCCGCTATCCGGTAAAAGAGCTCCTCAAGATGAGCTGGAGCAACATGCCGGCGTCTCTTAAGGTGCTGCGGATCCTGGTGATCCTGGGCGCTCTCACCGGCCTCTGGCGGAGCTGCGGCACCATACCGTTCTGCATCTACTACGGCATCCGCTACATTAGCCCCGGCATGTTCATCCTGGTAACCTTCGCGATCAACCTGCTGCTCTCCCTGGCCCTGGGCACGTCCCTTGGCGTCTCCAGCACCTCGGGAGTGGTCCTGATCTCCCTTGCCCGCTTCGGCGGGGTGGACCCTCTGATCTGCGCGGGAGCGGTCATGAGCGGAATTTACTTCGGGGACAGGGCAGCCCCCACCTCAAGCTGTGCCAATCTGGTCGCGGCCATCACCGATACCGGCCTCTACGACAATATCAGGCTCATGCACCGGTCGGGCCTTCCCGCGTATATCATCAGCTTCGCCTTTTACGCGGTCCTCAGCGTCATGAACCCCATCAACGCCGTGGACGAGGCAATGATGAACGCCCTGTCGACGGAATTCATCCTGAGCCTCTGGGCGGTGCTCCCCGCGGTCATCATGATCGCCCTGCCCCTGCTGAAGGTCCCCCTTTTCATATCCATGGCGGCCTCCGGCGGCTGCGCCCTGCTGGTCTCGGTATTCTGCCAGCACATGAGCCTCTCGAAGGTCCTCTACACCGCGGTCATGGGCTTTAAGCCGGACGGCGGGATGCTGGCGGACGTCATCACCGGCGGCGGAGTGATCTCCATGATCATGAGCCTCATCATGGTCAGCGCCGCGGGCATACTGACCGGCCTTCTTCAGGGCATGGGGATCCTCAACGGGATCCAGGCGAGGCTCTCGGGCTGGGCGAAAAAGCTGGGCCGCATCAAGCTGATGGACCTGCTGGCCATCGCCTGCTGCATGATCTTCTGCAACCAGACCACCTCCAACATTATGCAGGCGGAACTCATGCGCAGCGCCTATCCCGAAGGGGAGAAGGGCAGCAGCGAGCTTGCCCTGGACATCTCCAACACCGGCGTCCTGCTGGCGGGACTGATCCCCTGGTGCGTCGCCTGCTCGATCCCCCTGAACGTGCTGGGCGTCGGCCCCGCGGCCCTGCCCTACGCCGTGCTGCTCTACGCCCTCCCCATCACCTATATCTTCACCAAGAAGAGGTTCTTTGAAGACAGATAACGCAGTGATATCAAGATGAGAAAGGCTCAGAGACGGAAGGCCTCTTCAGGCAAAGGCCCCACCGTCGTGTCATGGAAAAAAGAAAAGAAGAGGCGCAAACGGCAGCAGAGGTTCAGGAAGCTGCGCCGTCTGGCGGGACAGCTGCTGACCCTTGCGGTCCTCGCGGCGGCGCTGGTATACCTGGGCCCCCAGATCATGGAGCAGGGGCCGGCGGCGGAAGATCTGAAGGGCCCGTACAGGGTGCTCTGGGCTGCGGACGGCGACACCCTTGTGATCGATATCGACGGCGTCGAGACCAGCGTCCGGCTCATAGGCATCGACGCGCCCGAGTCGGTCCACTGGGACGAGACCAAGAACGTCCCCGAAGGGGCGGATTCCTCGGAATTTCTTAAAGGCCTGATCAGGGGCAAAAAGGTCTGGCTCGAGTACGACAGCGAGCTTCTGGACAAATACGACCGCACCCTCGCCTATGTCTGGCTCGACGATGGGGAGACCATGGTCCAGGACCTTATCCTCAAGGCGGGGATGGCGAAGACTCTGACCATCAGGCCCAACGTCCGCTATACCCTGCGCTTTGAAAAGCTCCAGTTTGACGCCAAGCGCGAAAAAGCCGGGCTTTGGGCCGGCAGCGCCCTCGATGCAGCCCCTTGAAAGGGCGGTGAGTAAGGATAGAGGCAGACCGCACGGCAGCACGGAGCTCCGGATACTATGGAGCAGCCCTGTCCCGGCTATTATGCCCCCGGCTGCCCCGGCGGAGGATCTTCTATGGCGGCAAAAAGGGCAGAAGGATCGATCCTCTTATACGAATTATGACTCTTATCGCATTTTAGGGATCTTAGTCATACCAAATAACCGATCTTCGGACCTGCGGCGCGGCGGGATTATGACTTTTATTGCAGTTGGACCAAGATCGCAGTACTTTTGTCCCATCCAATGTCTTTTCACAAGGGACTGAGACCGTAAAACGGCCATTTGCCCCCGAATTCTTATTACTATTTGCCAAAATCCCAGGGATAGTCATAAAAACACCTTACCGGCCCCAGGACAAATGTGATCATTATTACTGCCATTCATCCGAAATAGACATTTTCGCAGTAATTTGGCCGGGATCGGCGCCTATCGACAGCTCGATCCCGCTGAAGAAGCGGCCAGCTCTGAGGATGTCCCGCGGCGCGGTCATGAGCGAAGGTGCCGCCGGGATCGATCATAGTCTGCGTTGTTCTTTGATCGAGATCACTATTCCTGTTCTTTTATTTCTGCGAGAGCATCTTCTAAGGACATTCCGCTGATAAAATCATCATAGAGACCTTCGTGAGGCTTGACGTTTATCTCATAAATGCGGTTTGTCGTCTCCAACGTGACCACCTTTGGGTCTGCTTCACTATCGGAAACGAAGATCTCTGAACCGGATCTGAGCAGACCATCATCTGTGATCTCTATTTCCCAGGGCTCTCCTATAGAACGATAGAATTCTGCATCCGGAACATATTCAACGAAAAGGATATATCGGCTATTTACATCGGGCTCCTCCTGAAGAGATGCAGGGATCTGGATCACATAGGAGCCCTCATCCTTTGTATTATAGTCAAAGGGATATGATACTGGTTTGACGATGGTTATGGTCGAGGAGTCACTATAGACAGGGTCTTCGGAAAGGACCGTATCTATGACGAATTCATAACGCCTTGCGATACCCATATGCTTTTCATCCAGACCGAGATCGTTTTCGTATTCAACATATTTACCAGTGTAACTGCCAAGAACGACCAGGTCAGAATTGTCGGTCATTTCTTTAAGGCTAAGAAAGACCGGCTGGTCCATCTGGGTCAAGACCGAGGTCGAGACCGTTTCTTTGCTGACAATGGCTCCCGGACCACCATAAATATATGCAGCTCCGAAAGCAAAGAATGCAATAAGCACGATCAAACTCAAGTAACGTTTCATGAGATCCCCTCCTTTCTAGTTATAAATGGCATTTACGCCGTTTCTATCATCATTTTGCACAGTGTAGATATTGTTGCGATTCCTGCTTTCATTCATTATTGAATAAGTGACGGAATTATGTGCAAGACCGATCACATGACCAAGTTCATGGACACCTACGCTTTGAGCAACATTAGCGTTCCAGCCGCTTTTCGCAGAGTTCATCTGACATGTAAAATACCACACCGCACTATAGTTTTGATCGTCGTAGGGTACTATGAATGATATACCGTAATAGGATTTAGTATTGTCATATGCCGACTGGAGGATGTTTTGCGAAGATACACTGTTAGTGATGTAAGCTCCTTCACTATTCCATTCTGAGATCGCATCTTGCCAACCTGTTTTCAAAATACTTGTTGAACTCATATTGCTTCCCCATTTGTATGTACAAGCCATGTTGTTTAGATAATGGTTTTCAAGGTTGTACGCAAATGCGGGAGATGAAAATGCTATGATCAAAGACATGCAGAGCAGAATTGCAATTTTTCTTTTTCTCATATTTATCTTCTTTCTGCTACAATGGTAGCGACAAGCGGAGCGATCCGCTTTGAGGAGATGTCCGGCGGTGCGGTCATGAGCGAAGGCACCGCCGGACCAACATTATTGTTTTTTATACTCTTTTCTTAACAGGAGCAGCCCGATAGCTGTGCCGGCGATGTTAAGCATAACATCATCGATGTCACAGACTCCATGCATCGTTATCAGCTGGCATATCTCGATCAGCAGTGACGCCGAGGCTCCTATCAGAAGGATTTTTTTAGCATCGTTCTTCTTTATCCCGAGAAAGATCCCCAGAGGGGCAAATTTGGCCAGCTCCACCAGCATGGTCTTCAGGTAGTACACCCTGCCATTTGAAAGATTCAGGAACAGTGTGACGAAGGGGACCAGCTGGACGCGCCGTTCCGAAAGAGTCCCTCCGCTGATCAGCGAGAAGTCGATCAGAGCGCCCAGATATGCCGCAAACAGGACCGCGTAGATCGTGTCAGCCTTAGGCTTTCGTCTAACAAGGCAGATTACGAGGGCTATGATCCCGAAGCAGCCGCCCCACAGGCACATAAAAGGCAAGTAAAAGAGCATTTAATTTCCCCTCGTTATTGTAAACTCGGTAGTTGTCGTATATGTCTGGGAACCATTGACAAACTGAAAATAGTACTGTGTTCCTGTATTGAGACCGGAAAAGGTGTGATTTCCTGAATCTTCTGCTCCAAAAACGCAGGATCCGTCCACCACCTGATTCCCCCAGAAGTTAGAGTGACAAATCTTAACCGTCATGTATGCTGAATCAGGATCAAGGGCACCGGTCTGTGAGTTATCAACCGAGATCTTTATACTTCCGCCGTGATCTGCAAATTTTTTGTTGGTATAAACCGCAACAGAATAAGTTGCTTCCCCATGGTAGCTCATCCCGCTTGAAAGATATCCGACTTGAGTAGGAGGATTAGTGCCTCTCAAAAGCCAGTTCTTTGATAGTTCTGAAACCGAGTTAACGGCAGTGACAGATACATAATATGGATCGGTTTCTGCAGTCTCTGGATTCGCAAAGATAAAGGATGTTGCTGAGAAAATCATTGCAAGAGCAACAAGGAGGGATAAATAACGTTTCATTGTGGGTTCCTTTCTGCTACAATGGTAGCGACAAGCGGAGCGATCCGCTTTGAGGAGATGCCCGGCGGCAGGGTTTGTGAGTCATGCCGCCGGGCGCTTTTTATTTACCATGATGCATCTCGAGCTGCATCAGATAATCATTGTTTGAGCGACCTAAGGACAGATCTTGGTGATAGAAGTTACACTGACACGTCTACCGTTCACATAACAGTCGAATGTCAGTTTGTAACTGCTTCCGGAAACGGCAGGATAGCTGTCGCTGATAGTAACAGAATCTGTCCCTGAATCGGCCCATAATTCAACGAGAGAACCGTCTTCGTATAATTTCATGCTAACGCTGATATTTGAACCGAAGTCCTCTAGTGAGATCAAGCAATCTGCATTCCCACTGGAAAACGTAAGGCTTTTGTTAACAAAAACGGTTGTTGCGGCAAAAGCCATAGAAAAGGATCCTAGCACTATAATCAGTACAAGGATCACTGATAGCGTTTCCCTCATTTTAATCCCTCCCTTCTTCGCTATTTCCATAATATGGATGGGGGGGGGTATAGATCGGCGCCGAATTTATACCCCTTCATCATATATAACGATTGTAGTATCCTTTTTCAGACATTACTTTTTAAATCGCTTCATTTTTTTTATTAGTTTAAAGGCGGTCTCTTTATCTCGATTGGTACTGATAGCGAAGACCATTTCATTGTCGGTATCGATAAAGATCGTGTCGTATGTAGAACTGTGTTCATCAGCCATGTACATTTCATAATAATAATTCAGGAATGTACCGCTTTCGGCCTCCCGTTCTTCAATGCTTATTACCGAGACAGGTGCATATTCTGTTTGTCCATAATAGGCAAACACTATCACCTCGCGTGACTTTTCATTTCTATACACAGTTTCAGAGAAATCACTGTTCCTATGCCTTCGGACTTCTTTAAAGCCCCTCGGCACCCATCCCAATTCATATGTATATAGTTCGCCATTATCACCATCCCCCTCAAGCTTGTAGGATATAGTGTTTTCGTATATCTCCTTTGTCCAGGTAATGATTTTTTCTCTTGCCCCTGCGTCTGCTGTAAACCAGCTGCTAAAACAGATGACCACCACCGCTGCGGCTGCGGCGAGCCTGCGCAGGGCGGGTCCCGGGCTCAAGCGGCCGGCGTTCTCAAGGACGGGCTGCATCCGCGCGAAAGATGCGTCGGAGGGGCGGACCGCATACAGAGAAGGGTCGGGCAGAGCCTGCTCGAAGGAAGCAGCGTAGAGGCTGCAGGCCGTCCTCAATTCCCTCTTCGTCATCCTTTTCATTGGTCGTCCCCTTTCTCAAGCTCTTTGGCCAAAGCCTTCTTTGCCCTGCTCAAAGCCCGCTGAACGCCACCGTAGGTGGAACCGGTCATCTCGGCGATCTCGCGGATACTGTAACCATAGTGATACCTCATCAGCAGCAGGTCCCTGTACCGGGAATTGATCCTGCCGATGGCGTCGGCCAGCCCGGATCCGGCGCTTTCCGGGACGTACGGATCGGGGAAGCTGTCATCCAGCCCGGTCTGCAGTCCGGACCTGCGCCTGTTGCGGCGGTAGATGTCGATGGCCTTGTTCCTTGCGATGATAGTGATCTTCGCGAGGACCGCCTTTGTATGCGGCTCGGAGTATTTATAGGGCGCGGAAGCAATGACTTCCATGGCGTCCTGCACCGCGTCTTCGGCGTCCTCATCGTTTCCGAGAACGGAAAAGGCGATCTTCTTCATATACCCGTAGTATCGATCGAATATGCTAAGGATCAGAGCCTGTTCATCTTCAGGCAGAAGCGACAGAAGAATAACGAACATCTCTCCTCCGGAAACATCCATCATGTCTTAAAAGACTTTTCACAAAGATATAACGAACGGGGGACGGTCCTTCAGACAGCAGGAGATGAAAAAAGTACAGGATAATAGGGCAAGGATCCTCTGCGGTCTGCTTTGTTATATGTTAACATGTTTTGGTGGCAGGGACAATCTCCGTCCCCGTCTGCCGCTGTCCTGCCCCGTTTTTTCGTGTATAATAGAGAAAAACCGCCCCCGCAACCGCCGGTTGCGGCATTTCAAGGCCCGCTTTATGGCCTGCAATGGGGCGAAAGGCTATGCTTTGGTCATCGAAAACGCGAATCCCAAGACCTGAGCAAAGGAGAACTACCATGATACTCGCAGACAAGATAATAGAACTGAGAAAAAAGAACGGCTGGTCCCAGGAGGAGCTGGCCGAGATGCTGGACGTGAGCCGCCAGTCCATCTCCAAGTGGGAAGGCGCCCAGTCCATCCCCGACATGAGCAGGATCATCAGGCTGTCCCAGATATTCGGAGTCTCCACCGACTACCTCTTAAAGGACGAGCTCGAAGCTCCCTCTGCAGCGGAGGGCCCCTCCCCAGCACCCGCCGATGATCCCGCAAGGACCGTCACCCTGGAAGACGCCAACACCTTCCTGGGGATAAAGGAATTCAACGCGGGCCGCGTCGCCCTGGGAGTCATGCTCTGCATCCTGTCGCCGGTGATCCTCATATTCACGTCGGGCGCCCAGGAGCTTGGCCTGATCCCGCTGACCGAGGACCAGGCCGCCGGGATAGGCCTCATCCCCCTGATCCTGCTGATCGGCTGTGCCGTGGGCCTCTTCATCACCTGCGGCATGAGGAGCAGCCGCTGGGAATTCCTCGAAAAGGAGCCCCTGGAGACCCTCTACGGCGTCGACGGCATGGTCAGGGAGCGCCGGGAGAGCTTCCGCCCGGTGTACGCCAGACAGCTGACCCTGGGTATCGTCCTCTGCGTCATCGCGGTGCTGCCGGTCTTTTCGGCAATGATGTTCGGAAAGGAAGAGTCCGTCTGGGAGGTGGTGGCGACCTGCTGCATGCTGGCCATGATCGCCCTGGGAGTGCTGCTCATCGTCAGGAGCTCGATCATCTGGGGCAGCTATCAGGTGCTCCTCGAGGAGGGAGACTACAGCCGGGAGAATAAGGACGATGAAAGGCGCTTCGGCAGCCTCTCAGGCATCTACTGGACCCTGGTCACCGCGGGCTATCTGGCCTGGAGCTTCATCACCTTCCGCTGGCATCAGACCTGGATCGTCTGGCCCATCGCGGGAGTCCTCTACGGCGCCGTCATCGGCATCGCCAAAGCCCTGACGAGAAAGCAGTAGAACATTTGGCTGTCCCCCGGCGAATGGGAAAGACAGCGGATCATACACGATAAAGGAGCGCTCCGCCGCTCCTTTTTTCTTGCGCATTATGATAAAAAGTATTAGTATTTATGCGTTATTATTCTGAGAAACAGGTGATATCATGCGCATTACCATAAAAGTCGGAACTTCCACCCTGACCCATCCCACGGGCAGGCTCAACATAAGGCACGTCGAGGAGCTGTGCAAGGTCATCAGCGACGTCAAGAACGCGGGGCACGAGGTCATTCTGGTCTCCTCCGGCGCCATCGGCATGGGCGTGGGAAAGCTCAACCTTTCCGAAAGGCCATCGGACATGGCGGGAAAGCAGGCCGCGGCAGCCGTCGGCCAGTGCGAGCTCATGTACGTCTACGACAAGCTCTTTCAGGAGCACAACCACACAGTGGCCCAGATCCTGCTCACCGGCGAGGACCTGCGGGATGAAGCCCGCCACGCCAACTTCGCCGTGACCCTGCAGAGGCTCCTGGAGCTGGGGGCCCTCCCCGTCATCAACGAGAACGACACCATATCCACCGACGAGATCGCCGTCGGAGACAACGATACCCTCTCCGCCCTGGTGGCGGTCAGCGTCAAGGCCGACCTTCTGATCATACTCACCGACATCGACGGCCTGTACACGGCAGACCCGAGAAAGGACCCGGGCGCCAGACTGATACCGGTGGTAACCGAGATAACCCCGGAGATGCTGGCAGGCGCGGGAGGCGGTGGCACCGCCCTTTCCACCGGCGGCATGGCCACCAAGCTCACCGCGGCAGGCCTCTGCATGGAGGCGGGCACCGACATGATGATCGTCAGCAGCGCCAGGCCCTCGGTCATCTACGACGCGCTGGAAGGAAAGGCCGTCGGCACCAGATTCATCGGAAAAAGATCGTAAAGAGGCGGAAAAATGAGACCTACAAGAGAGATACTCGAAGAGACCCGCAGGGCCAGAAGGTCCTTCAGCGGGACAAAAGAACAGAAGAACGCGGCCCTTCTCGCCATCGCGGAAAGGCTGATCTCGGAGACCGAAAGCATCCTCGCGGCCAACCGGCTGGACGTCGAGGGCGCAAGAGCGAAATACGGCAGCGTCATGATCGACCGCCTCACCCTGACCGAAAAGCGCATCGAGGCAATGGCTGGGGGCGTAAGGGAGGTCGCCGCCCTGCCCGACCCCGAAGGACGGGTGCTGTCCAGGATCGAAAGGCCCAACGGCCTGATCATCGAAAAGATCTCCCAGCCCCTGGGAGTCGTCGCCATTATCTACGAAAGCAGGCCCAACGTCACCTCCGACGCCGCCGTTCTGGCCCTGAAATCAGGCAACGCGGTGATCCTAAGAGGCGGCCGGGAGGCCTTCCGCTCCAATCAGGCCATCGTAAAGGCGATCCACCTGGGCCTTGAGGACGCGGGCCTTCCCGCGGGGCTGGTGGGCTTCATCGAGGACACCGACCACGCCAGCGCCGACGAGATCATGAAGGCCGTGGGCCTCGTAGACCTGCTGATCCCCAGAGGCGGAGCCGGCCTGATCAGCCGCTGCGTCGAGAACGCCAAGGTCCCCTGCATCGAGACCGGCACCGGCATCTGCCACATCTTCGTCGACGCCTCGGCGGACATGGACATGGCCCTGGATATCGTTGAGAACGCCAAGACCAGCAGGCCCTCGGTCTGCAACGCAGAAGAAGTGCTGCTGGTCCATGAAGATATCGCCGGAAAATTCCTGCCCGCCCTCCGGGAAAGGCTCACCGAAGCCCGGACTGCCAGAGGCCTGGTCCCCGTGGAGCTGAGGCTCGACGAAAGGGCACGGAAAATCATTCCCGGCACACCGGCAGGCGAAAAGGACTTCGACACCGAATTCCTCGACTACATCCTTGCCGTCGGGATAGTTAAAAATGTGGACGAGGCCGTCGCTCACATAGCGGCCCATTCCACCGGCCACAGCGAGGCCATAGTGACCCGCGACGCCGAAAACGCCGACAGATTCACGCAGCTGGTGGATTCCGCGGCGGTCTACGTCAACGCCTCCACCCGCTTCACCGACGGAGGCGAGTTCGGTCTGGGCTGCGAGATGGGGATCTCGACCCAAAAGCTCCACGCCAGAGGCCCCATGGGCCTTGAGGAGCTCAACACCTACAAATACGTGATCAAAGGCAGCGGACAGATCAGGTAGGGACAGGCAGAGCTTATCGCCGTCTGCTTTGTGGCGCATGATCTCTTTTGTAAAACAGGAAAGCCCCTCCGATCCCGGCGAGGAGTGATACCGTCGATTTAAAACCAAGATCCATCACGATGTAATGAAGATAGCGCTCGATATCACTGTCATGCTCACATTTGCACTTTGTGACCGTGATCGACAGGACTAGGAATATGGCAATGAATATTATAAGAAAAATCAGAAAACATCTGAAAGCAATGCATTTCATCGCCGTCACCACCTATAGTGATATCTTGTTTAAAATATCATCTGCAAATTTACATCCTTCTTGATCGTTCGCTACATAAGATAAAACTGTATAGATCTCATCACAGATTACATCGTAATAAACAAACTGATTGATACTATCGATTTTACCATTTATCTCCGTAACAATAGTTTCACGATCACTCCTTATTTGCATTTCTATCACGTCTGAATTAACATTATCTGTACTTGAATCCATATGTTCTATTATATTCTCGATATCACAGCCTAACATATTATCATACACTGAAATAGTTGCCTTTTGTGGATCATATATACAGGTAATTCCTACATTTGTACGCATCGATTTATATGTAAAGATGCAGTCATAGCATAAAGTTTCAAAACCATTTTCTTCAATTATAAAATTACCGCTTCTGTCACCAAATCTACCATGTAAAAAATCCTTAATTTTAGATGGGACTGCCTCAGGCAGTATTCTTTCAACAACAAATACGGGATCTCTTTTTATCGTTTGTGCGGTTGAAATGATAAGTGTTTGTGCAATTGAAAGAGGATTTAAGTTAGAAGAACCATAATATGCATGATTCTTAACATTATTGTTCAAATAAATAAAAGAATCTGCATAAGTACAAGCTGAGGCAACTGTATTTGTAAAAAAATATCCATCCGTTTCAGAAAGCTTGCTGTTAAACCTATTTAACCAATTTGGATGAGACGTTGAGCTAACTTCTGTTGTCCAACCTAAAGATATTTTAGCACCATTATTTACAACCCATTTTGAGATATTCGAAGACCCAGCCGCAGTTTCACAACCAGCAAATACATATAGAGCAACATCATCTAAGTCAAATTGCCCTAATCCATAGTAGTAGCGGCCATTTGTTCCCGTATAGTTTGCATTTCCTGAAGACACGCCAACATTATAATTACCACCGCTTCCGTTGTAGTTAAACCCCATAGTCGAACTACTTCCATGACCAGAAAGAAAAACGATGCCACTATTTAACAACTTCTTATAATTGTGGCTATTCGTAGAATTAAAAATTGCTTTGGTCGGAGCAGTTGATGTAATTGAATACAAACCCGCATCATCATAATATAAGGCAGCTGAGGTAGCATCATTCGTTGTATTAATATCCCCCAATCCATAATTCGTCCCGACACAAAAAGCAGTATCATTCCCATAAGCACTGGCAGAAACTATCCTGACATTCAAAATCAATACTATCGTGATAATTGCAGAAAATGTTGATTTTTTTAAACTCATTTTTTATACCTCAATGATCTCGCAAGGATTGAATCGTTCACGATATAAATATTACCACAGCACATAGAAATTGACAACGCCGTGATAGAACCATCCAAACATAATATCTGCTGTCAGACGCCAATGGAACATAAAGGAAACCTCCTGCAGGGTCTTGAACTGACCCCAAAAGGTTAGACAAAACCGGGCATCGCAATTAAGCGACTTGAGAGGACTGAACTCTGTATTGGACAGGGCTCAGTCCTTTTAGTTTGCCCTTGATGCGCTGATTGTTGTAATAGTCGATATATTTCTCGAGTTCATCCCTAAAT
>JAFRQL010000198.1 GCA_017428655.1 Bacillota bacterium
CCATACCGCAGCCAAGGATCTCGATCCAGCCGGATCCTTTGCAGATGTTGCAGCCCTTGCCGCCGCACTTGAAGCATTCCACGTCCATCTCCGCGCTGGGCTCGGTGAAGGGGAAGTGGTGAGGCCTGAATTTGGTGGCCAGATGGCTTCCGAAGAGGTGCTTGGCGTACTTGTCCAGGACCCCCTTCAGGTCTGCCATGGTTATGCCTTCGTCCACCACCAGTCCCTCGATCTGATGGAACATGGGGGAATGGGTGGCGTCGGGAGTATCGCAGCGGAAGACCCTGCCCGGCGAGATCAGCCTGAAGGGAGGCTTCTGGGACGCGATGACCCTGGCCTGAACGTCTGAGGTCTGGGTCCTGAGCAGGACCTGGTCGGTGATGTAGAAGGTATCGGTCATGTCCCTGGAGGGATGGTTGGGATCCGCGTTCAGGGCGTCGAAATTGTTGTGGACGGTATCGATCTCGGGTCCTTCGGCGATGGTGTAGCCCATGGAAGAGAAGAAATCGATGGTGTCGTCGATGACCAGGCTGATGAGGTGCTTGTATCCGGGAGCATTGGAGACTCCGGGCTCGGTGACGTCGATGGTCTCGGCCTTGAAGCGGGCTTCCTGGGCCAGCTTCTTGAGCTCGACGGTCTTTTCGGCGATCATGGATTCGATCTTTGCCCTGGCTTCGTTGGCAGCCTGGCCCATGGTCTTTCTCTCTTCGGGGGAATAGTCCTTCATGGACCTGAGGATCTCGGTCAGCTGGCCCTTCTTTCCAAGGAGCCTGACCCTCAGGGACTCGGCGTCCTCAAGGCTCGCTGCCTTTCTCAGTTCTTCCCCTGCTTCTTCAAGTATCGTTTTGAGTTTGTCTGTCATTTTATCCTCCGGTATATGTCACAGGCAGCGTCTCTGCCTGCTCGCTTCGTACATGATCATTCCGGCGGCAAGGCCGGCGTTGAGAGATTCGATTTCTCCGGACATGGGGATGGTAAGGCCTTCGCAGCCCTCGAGGAACTGCCGGCAGACGCCGGAGCCCTCGTTTCCGATGACTATGGCGGCGTCTTTGGCAAGATCGGCCTCGCTGCAGAAGGTCCCGCCGCTCATAACCGCGGCGTAGGGCTTTTTTCCGTGGCTTCTCAGAAGCTCCAGAGCCTGCTCCGGGGTCTCGGAGAAAAGCACCGGGAGCCTGAAGATGCTCCCTGCCGCGGCTCTCACGGCCTTGGGACCGCAGATATCGCAGCTGCCCTTCATGATCAGGGCTCCACCGAAGCCCATGGCCTCGGCTGTCCTGAGCATGGTGCCCATGTTGCCCGGATCCTGGATCCGGTCAAGGACCAGTATGTCTGAGCCCTCCTCAGAAAAAAAAGAGCCCTCTGTCCATGTCCTCTTCTCAGCCACGGCGATGATCCCCTGGCTGGTGTCGGTGGCGCTGAGCTTTTCGAACGCCGCGCCCGACAGGGTGATGACGGCCGGACCTCCTTCTTCCGCAAGAGCCGCGATATCGTCGGCGTCTTTGGAAAGGGTCCCGGCCTTTATAAAGATGAACCGGAGCCTTCCTCCGAAGGTAAGGGCGTCCCTGATGAAGTTCGGCCCTTCGATCAGATACATGCCAAGGGCATCCCTGTATTTCTTCTCACTGAGGGATGCCGCCTGTTTGACTATTCGGTTGTCGGTAGACAGGATCTGCCGCATCGGGTATCTAGTAAAAGAAGCCGGTGTATCTCACCGGCTTCAAGCTTGCCTTTCTAAAGATCCATGTGCTTGTCCCTGAGGAAAGTCGGGATCGGGAAGTCGTTGTCCGGATTGTAGTTCGCGGGTCCCGCGGCCGGCGTCTGCACCGCCGGTTCGCCTTCGGCCTTGTCCGCGCTGACGGGCTCGTCGACGGAGGTCTTGCGCTCGAACCCCGTTGCGATGACCGTGACCACGATCTCATCCTGAAGCTCTTCCTTGATGGAGCAGCCGAAGATGATCATTGCGTCTTCGTCGGCCTCCTGATGGATGTAATCTGCGGCGTCGTTGACCTCGTGCATCGCCAGGTCCGGGCCGCCCATGATGTTGAGCAGAACGCCGCTGGCGCCCTTGATGCTGGTCTCCAGGAGCGGGCTCTCCACAGCGTTCTTGATGGCCTGCTTGACCCTCTCTTCTCCGCTGGCTCTGCCTACGCCCATGTGGGCTATGCCCTTGTCGCTCATGATGGTCTTGACGTCGGCGAAGTCAAGGTTGATCAGGCCGCTGTCGGTGATCAGGCTGCAGATTCCGTCCACGCCCTGTTTGAGGACCTCGTCGGCCATGGAGAAGGCCTGGAGCATGGTGGTGTTCTTTTCGCTGATCTCAAGGAGCTTGTCGTTGGGGACGACGACCAGGGAATCCACGTAGTTCTTGAGGAACTTGATGCCCAGGTCGGCGTGCTCTCTTCTCTTCTTTCCTTCGAAGGTGAAGGGCCTGGTGACCACGCCCACGGTGAGGGCTCCGGAGCTTCTTGCCGCCTTGGCGATGATGGGAGCAGCGCCGGTTCCGGTGCCTCCGCCCATTCCCGCGGTGATGAAGATCATGTCGCTGCCCTGAAGGTATTTTTCTATGGCCTCGATGCTCTCTTCAGCGGACTTCTGGCCGACCTCGGGATTCCCGCCGGCGCCCAGTCCCTGGGTGAGCTTCTCTCCTATCTGGATCTTGGTCTCTGCCTTGGATCTTGCCAGGACCTGCTTATCGGTATTTACTGCGATGAAACTGACTCCCTGGATGTTTGCGTCGATCATGCGGTTGACCGCGTTGCAGCCGCCTCCGCCGATTCCTACGACCTTGATATTGGCAGGGCTGTCAGTGGGTACGTCAAATTGAAAAGTTGCGGGCATTTCAGTCCCTCCTCTTTTATTGCTGTAATAATATACATCGTTATTTTAGCATAAACAGGATGAGCATGCACTAATTATTTTGATATTTCAGAAGACGCCCGGGACGATTTTTATATCCGCCAAGTCCTGCTCTTTGGATGCAAAACGCGAAAGTCCGGTCGGGACTTTCGCGCGATTGGTGAAGTATGCATTTCGCCGGGGACCGGTCAGTTGATCTGCGGGTCGAAGGCCATGTAGCTGCCCTTGCTCACCCTGATGACTCCTCTGGTTATCCCCTGCTTGTAGTGCTCTTCGATGAGCTGGTGGATCCTCTGCATGTTGTCGGTGATGTTCTCGGGAGTACCTTCTATGTAGTAATCGTCGTAGATGTACGCCTTTACGATCACCAGCGAGAAATTGATCTTCTTGAAATAGAGGTCATTCTCCTCCATCACGTGGATCATCTGAAGGGTCTCGGTGAGGAGGTAGGACTGCTCCACGGTCAGAGGGCTCCCGGGGGTCATGTCGGCAATGGTCATGCCCTCAAGGAGGGGCAGGACCGGCTTGTTGTCCGAGAGCCTGAGGACCATGCCGTCGTCGTCGATCAGTATGTACTGCTCGCCGTAGGGCACTGCGGCGTATTCCAGCCTTTCCTCGATCTCGATCCGCAGGGTGTTGGGAAGGACCCTCTTGATGCTGGCGAGCCTGATGTAGGGATCGTTCAGAAGGTTGTCCTTAGCCTCTGAAAGGTCGGTGGTGAACAGGTTGTAGCCGGTCTTGAGGCCAGATATCACCGACACCTGAGACCTTGTGTAGTATTTATTGCCGGTTACCTGTATTTCCTTTATGGTAAAGAAGTCTGAGATCGCAAAGTAATACAGGCCGACACAGATCCCGACAAGGATCAGGAATCTCAGGAATCTCCTTCCCGCCCGTCTCCTCTTCTTGCGCTTGTTGGCCTTGGCCTTCTTCCTTGCCTTTTCGGAAGGTCCGCTCTCGCTTTCTTCCGGGGAAGCGCTGCGGACGAGGCTCTCGGCGTGCTGAAGGGCCTGCTGCTCTTCTTCGGTAAGATCCTGGCTCTGGTTTTCGTATTCAGTTGCTGGGGTCCTTGCGTCGTCCATCTTTCTTTCCTACAGCGGAAGCTGGCTGTATATCTTTTCGGCGGCGTCGGTCACCGCGATCTTAAGAGCGTTCCCGGTCATCTCGGCGAGCCTTGCGTCGTCGGATGCCAGTTTGAGCACCGCCTCTGCGAAGACCGAATAATCCGAGGTGATGTCCTTTTCCTCCATGAGAAGGGCCGCTCCGGCGTCGGCTGCCGCCTTGGCGTTGAAATACTGGTGGTTGTTCGTAACGTTGGGTGAAGGCACCAGCACGGAGGGCTTTCCGCAGGCCAGTATCTCTGAGAGAGCAATGGCGCCCGCCCTGCTGATGACCAGGTCCGAGGCCTTCATCAGCACCGGCATGTTGTCGGCGTAGTCGAGGATGGTCACCGAGGGCTTCTCCAGGCCTTCTTTTTTGAGCCTTTCGACCACCTGGCCGTAGTACCTCTTTCCCGTGATGAAATATAGTTTTACGCCGCTCTCCGGCATCTCGTCAATGAGCCTGATGCAGGCTTCGTTGAGGACCTCCGCGCCCAGGCTGCCGCCGAACAGCAGTATGAACTTCTCATCCGCTCCGATGCCCAGCTGGCTGCGGCATCCCTCATAGTCGAGGCCGGTGAACTGGGTCCTGATGGGGTTTCCGGTCAGGATGCACTTTTCCGGATGGGCGAAGTACTTGGCGGAGTCGGCGAAGCTGATGAACACCTTTTCCGCTCCGTTGAACTCCAGCATCTTGTTGGCAAGGCCGGGGAAGGCGTTCTGCTCGTGGATGAAGCACGGAACTCCGGCACGCTTCGCCGCCATGATGACGGTGCCGGTGACGTATCCGCCGGTGCCGATGGCGACATCGGGAGCGAATTCCCTTATGATCCTGGCCGCCTCGTGGCCGCCCTTGATCAGGTTCTCGATGGTCTTGATGTTCTTTATGATGCTGCGCCTGTTGAGGCCCGAAGCTTCGATGCCGACGATGTCAAAGCCGGCGGCGGGAACGAGCCTGTTCTCCATGCCCTTCTTGGTGCCGATGAAGAGGATCTGAGCGTCCGGATGATGCTCCTTTATGCACGACGCGATGGCGATGGCCGGATAAATATGCCCTCCGGTACCCCCGCAGGAAAGGATCACTTTTTTCATTGTGCAGTCTCCTCAGCTTTCTGCTTGGCAGCGGCGTTCACCGCGGCGCTTCGTTTTGATATGTTCACGACCATCCCCAGCTCCGCCAGCATCAGTATGGTGGCGTTGCCTCCCAGGCTCACCAGGGGAAGAACGACCCCCGTTGGCGGGAAGGAAGCGGTGACGACCGCGATGTTCAGAATGACCTGAAGGGAAAGATGTATCCCGACTCCCGCGCAAAGAAGCATGCCGAAATAGTCCCTGCATCTTAAGGAAACGCGGAAAATGCGCCAGATCAGCGCGATATAGACCACCATCAGGCAGATGATGCCCACGAAGCCCAGCTCCTCCCCTATGATCGCCAGTATGAAGTCGTTCATAGGCTCGGGAAGATAGAGGGTCTTCTGTATGCTCTGCCCCAGGCCTGTCCCGATGACTCCGCCGGAGCCCATGGCCAGGAGCCCCTGGACCACCTGATAGCCTTCGCCCAGAGGATCGAGGAACGGGTCGGTAAAGCCGGTGATCCTGTCCCTCATGTACTCGTAGGACGGGGAGTTCATGATCAGCGTGAGACCTGCGACCCCCGCGGCACCAACTGCCGCGACAAAGAACCAGGAGAGCCCTGCTGCGAACATTATGCCCGCTATAAGAAGGGCGACGATGCCGGCTGTGGAGAAATTCGGCTGCTTGTAGATCAGCAGAAAGCATCCGCCCATCAGGGCGAAGATCCAGATCAGAGGGAGGGCGGTCTGCGGCCCGTAGGGCTTGTTCCTGTTTGCGCCCTTTCCCTGCCACAGCCTCATGTGGATCCTATCGGGATCATCCGCGTAGAACCTTGCCAGATATATTATCAGACAGGTCTTGATGATCTCACCCGGCATTATGGTGATGACCTTAAAGTCTATCCATCTGGTGGCGTTGTTGATCGTCTTGCCCAAAGGGGTGTAGATCAGGCACAGAAGGACTATGCCTACCACAAGGATGAGCTTGGCAAAGGGCCTTATCACCCGGTAATCGAAGTTGGCTGCCACGATGAACATGAACCAGCCCAGCGCCATCCACTTGGCGTCCTCGGCCAGATAGTGCCAGGTATTGCCGAACTTGCTCAGGGAATAGTAAAGGCTCGAGCTGAAGACCATTATGAGTCCGAAGATCGAAAGAGCGGCCGTCAGGACCACTATCCACATGTCTCCGTCCTGTTTTTTGAGTTTTAAGGCCTTTTCGCTCATTGCCAGGCAAAGATCCCCTTATCTCAGCGCGTTGACGAGAGCCTTGAAGTGCTCTCCCCTCTTTTCATAATTGTCGTACATGCCCCAGCTGGCGGACGCCGGCGAGAGCAGGACCGTATCTCCCGGCTGCGCCAGGCGCCTTCCCTCGGACACGCATTGGTCCATATCCTCGCAGAAGATCATCCGGTCTTCGGGGAAGCCGCACTTCCTTGCGGTATCCGCGAAGCGGCGGGCGGTCTGTCCCAGCAGAAGAAGGTATCTCACCTTGCCGCCGAAGCCCTCGATGAACTCGGTGAAGTCGGAATTCTTCTCGTATCCCCCGGCGATGAGGAGTATGGGAGTGGCGGTAGCCTCTATGGCCTTCATAGAGGCGTCGGGATTGGTGCCCTTGGAGTCGTTGACGTAGCGGACCCCTTCGAACTCCCTGACGAACTCTATCCTGTGCTCAACACCGGCGAAGCTCTTGAGGCCGCGGACGATCGCGTCCTTTTCGATACCGGCGCAGCAGCAGACCGCTGCCGCGGCGAGAGCGTTCTCCAGGTTGTGGGACCCCGGGATCTTAAGATCTGACCTGCCGCACAGGACGGTCTTTTCTCCATCGCAGTCGATGGTCAGGGCTCCGTCCTCGCAGACCGCGCAGATCCTGCAGCCTGTAAGCCGGCGCAGCTCTTCGGCGGTCATCTTTCTTGAGAAGGGGACCTTCTCAGGCCCTTCCGTCATATTTTTTGAATACTCCAGAAGCCCCTGATCGTCGGCGTTATAAACGTAATAGTCGTCAGGACCCTGGTTCTTGTGGACCAGATGCTTTACCCTGACATATTCCTCGAAGGTGCCGTGGCGGTCCAGATGGTCGGGAGTGATGTTGAGGATGGCGGATACCTTCGGCCTGAAATCGGAGATCGTCTCCAACTGAAAGCTCGAGATCTCGGTGACCATGACCGTGTCCGCGTCCGAAGACATGACGGTCTCCGCGACGGGAAGGCCTATATTGCCTACGACCTCGGTCTTTCTTCCGGAGAGCTTCACGATCTCTCCGACAAGAGAGGTGGTCGTGGTCTTTCCATTGGTCCCGGTTATGCCGATGAAGGTACCGGGGCAGTTGTCATAGGCCAGCTGGAGCTCTCCCGAGATGACCGCTCCGTTTCTTCTGGCCTGCTCGACCAGATCCAGCTTGGTCGGGACTCCCGGGCTCAGGATCAGCCTGTCCCAGCCTTCAGCGGAAGGCTTCTCGCCAAAGTGAAGGATTGTGCCCTTTTCTTCGAGCTCACCGATCAATCCGGGATCGAACCTGTCCCTCTGCTTGGCGTCCCATACGTGGACCTCCGCCCTGCCCGCAAGGAGCCTTGCGGCGGCAGCGCCCGACTTTCCGAGCCCTAAAACGAGGACCTTTTCCAAAACCATCGCCTCCTTAGAGAGCGCCGCGTCCGGCAATGATCAGGCCGGCATAAGCGGCTGCGCAAAGAACGGCGGTAACGAGGGTGAAGACCTTTACGACCTTGACCTCTTTCCAGCCGCCCAGTTCAAAATGATGATGCAGGGGCGCCATCCTGAAGAACCTGCGCCCGTTCTGGGTCTTGAAAACGAAGACCTGTATGATCACCGACAGGGCCTCGGCGACGTAGATCCCGCCCGCGATGGGAAGGGCCCACTCTATGCCGGACACCGCCGCGAGAGCCGCCAGAGCGCCTCCCAGGGCAAGAGAACCGGTGTCTCCCATGAAGACCTTTGCCGGATGATGATTGAACAGAAGAAAGCCCAGGCAGGCTCCGCACAGAGCGGCGGCAAAGCAGCCGGTCTCGGTGCTGGCGAGGGCGGGAGCGAGCAGCATGAAGAAGCAGGCGACCACCGCGGTGACGCAGGACGCCAGACCGTCGAGACCGTCGGTAAGGTTGACGCCGTTGGTCATGGCGACCATGACGAATACCTCGAAGGCGATCCCCAGGACCGGTCCCATGGTAAAGGTCCCGATGAACGGGACGACCATGGTCCTCGCGCCGCCGTTCCAGATGGCGAAGATCAGGCCCGCCAGGACCTGGAGGGCGAATTTCTGCTTTGCGGTGAGGCCTTCGTTGTGCTTCTTGGTGACCTTGATATAGTCGTCAAAAAAGCCTATGGCTCCGTAAGCCAGCATGACGAAGAGCATCGAGGCCATGACGGACGCCTTGGGAGCCTTGCCACCTGCGCGTTCAAAAACTCCCGAAGCAGCCATCCCGATCACCACGGCAAGAGATACCGCCATGATCATGGAAAGGCCGCCCATGGTGGGGGTCCCGGCCTTGGCCAGGTGAGCCTTAGGCCCGTCCTCCCTGATGGCCTGCCCTGCCTTGAGCCTTCTCAGCACGGGCAGCAGCAGATAGGTCAGCAAGGCGCAGAGCCCGAAGGAGACGGCGAGATACGCCGCCTGGGGCCCGATATTATTTAGATTTTCAACAAAAACGGTCATTATCCCTCCGGCTGCCTGCTGTATTTTTCTCTGAGACGCTCCGCGAGGCAGTGGATCCCGGTGGAAAGGGAACCCTTTACCAGGACGGCGTCCCCGGAAGCGATGAGGGAAAGAAGATGTTCCTCAGCCTCCTCCCAGGTCTCAAAGCAGCTGACCTGCGGTTTTTCAGAGCCGCGGCAGCCTTCTGCATAATATCCCCTGAAGCTCCCTATTGCAAGCAGAATATCGATGCCAAGCTCCGACGCCAGCTTTCCGATGCCGACGTGGCACTCCACGGCCGCATCTCCCAGCTCTCTCATGTCCGCGATGACCGCGATGCGCCTTTTGGCGTCGAGCCTTGCCAGGGTCCTCATGGCGGAAGCCATGGAGTCCGGATTGGCGTTGTAGCTGTCGTCGATCAGGGTCGCTTCGCCGATGGGGACGATCTCGAGCCTCTGGCCTTCGATCATGGCCTTGGGCATTGCCTTGGCAGCCTCCTCCAGGGATATCCCAAACTGAAGCCCCACGGCGGCGGCAAGAGCGCCGTTGTGAGCGTTGTGAAGACCGAGGAAGGGAAGCTCGAACCTCTGCTCTTTTCCTTCATACGAGAGGTCGAACCTTATGCCTGAAGCCCCGAGGTCCTCGGCGCCGGAGATCTTCACCAAGGCCTCGTCCCCTTCTCCGCAGGGGATCATCCTGAACCTGCCGGAGCTCCTCTTAAGGATCTCTTCCCTTGAGAGGAACGGGCTGTCGCAGTTGTATATGAGGGGCTGGTCGGGCTCAAGGAAGCTGGTGATCTTGAGCTTTTCCTCGGCGATGCCCTCCCTGCTGCCGATGTATTCCATGTGTACCACGCCCACGTTGGTGATGACCGCGGCGTGGGGCCTGACCCATTTGCAGTAATCGTAGAGCTCGTCCTTTCGGTCCATGCCCATCTCGATGACTATGGCCTGGGTATCCTCATCGGCGAGGAAGCAGGTCATGGCGATCCCCAGATGGGTGTTGTAGTTCTTCCTGCTGCAGACCGTATTGAATCTTGCGGACATGACCGCGGCGACCAGCGCCTTGGTGGAGGTCTTTCCGGTGCTCCCGGTGACCCCGATCTTTATGAGATCGAACTGGTCCATATAGGCCTTGGCCATCATCTCAAAGGCGTACTGGGTATCGTCCGTAAGGACCCACGAGGCGTCGCCTTTGCCCCGGAACGCATCTTCAGCGGCCTTCCCGTCCGAGACCAGAAAGCATCTGCAGCCCTTCTCGTAGGCCTGGGATAGATATCTGTGGCCGTCGTTGTTGGGCCCCTTGACCGCGACGAACAGGCAGCCCGGGATGACCTCCCTGGAGTCTATCTTAACGTCCGAGACCTCGGCCCCGGCGGCTCCGAAGAGCCTGCCCCGGCAGGCGTCGGCAAGAAATGAAAGCTTTGTCGTTCTCATATGAGCCCCTAATCCAGGACCGTATCAGGTCCCTTGACTTCCTCGTTGGTGTTGTCGAATTCGTAATACAGGGTGACGATGGAATTCTTCGTCACGTATTCTCCCGCCTTGGGGAACTGGTCCACGACCACCATGTTCTCGGTGGTCTCGATCTCAGGCGCGATCCTCCAGTTGAGCTCCCTGCCGGCGACCATGCCGATGGCGTCCTCCATGCTCTGGCCGGTGACGTCGGGGACCGTGGTCTTTCCGGAGTTGAGGGTATTCAGATCAGCGTTGCTGTAATCGGGCTGGATATCCATGTAGGACAGCACGCCCTGGATGATGTCCCTTGCGATGGGAGCGGCGGTGGTGCTGCCGTATTTCCCGATCCTCGGAGTGTCGACGATGACCAGGCAGACGAACTGGGGATCGTCTATGGGCGCGACTCCGATGAAGGATCCGATGATATCGGTCTTGGAATAACCGCCGGGGATAGGCTTGCTGGCCGTTCCGGTCTTTCCGCCGATCCTGTAGCCGGCGATCTTTGCAGTGCCCGCGCCGCCTTCGGTGACGACGGATTCCATGATGTCGAGCATGTTGGACGCGGTCTGCGCGGAGACCGAGATGCTCTTGACCTGAGGCTCGAACTCCATGACCACGTTTCCGCTGCTGTCCCGCAGCTCCTTGAGGAAGTGGGGCTGCATCAGCTTTCCCTCATTGGCCAGGGAGCAGACGGCGGTGACGATGCTTATGGGGGTGACCGCGATGCCCTGTCCGTAGGACATGGTGGCCAGCTCTACCGGTCCGCAGCTGCTCTCCGCCTGGATTATGTTAGATCCTTCGCCGGGGAAGTCCACGCCGGTCTTCTCGGTGATGCCGAAGGACTCGAGACCCGCGAAATAGCGCTTTATGCCGACCCGCTGGGCCAGCTGGATCATGACCATGTTGCAGGAGTTCTGGACTGCCTGGGCCAGGGTCTCGTTGCCGTGGGATTTGGGCCAGTTCCAGCAGTGGAGGGTCCAGTCCGCCACCTTGGTGGCTCCCTTGCAGACGAAGCCTTCGTTCATGTTGGTGACTCCGTTGTCCAGGGCTATGGACGTGGTCAGCAGCTTGAAGGTGGATCCCGGCTCATAGGTGTCGCTGACGCAGAAGCACCGCCACATCTTGTTCCAGTATGCGACCTTCTCTTCGGTGGTCATGGCGTCGAAGATCTCCTCGTCGCCCGCCATCGGAGCTCTGGGATCGTTGGGATCGAACTCGTCGGTCTGGGCCATGGCCTTGATCTCGGCGGTCTTGGGGTCCATTATGAGGCACATGACCCTGGCCGCCTTGTAGGTCTCCTTGCCCTCGGCGATCTTCTGCTCGACGATGTACTGTATGTTCTGGTCCAGGGTCAGGACCATGGTGTATCCGTCTTCGGGCGAATAGTATTTGTTGGTGCCGTAGGAGAGGCTGTTCTGTTTGTTGTCCTTGCTGATGATCCAGCGGCCGTTCTGGCCTGCGAGATACTGGTTGTAATAGCGCTCAAGGCCGGTATTTCCGACGTTGTCGTCAGTGATGGAGCCCAGCAGCTGGGACGCGAAGGCCTTGAGGGGATAGGAGCGGGACGCCGTCTCCACCAGCTCGACCCCCGCGAACCTCTCGCCTCTGATCTCCTCGGCCAGCTCGATGTCCACGTTCTTGGCAAGCCTTATGAGCTTTTTCTCGGACATCAGGACTTCCTTTACCGCGTCCGGCTCCATGGAGAGGAGCTCCGCCAGCCTGTCCGTCTCGTAGAGCAGGTTCTTTTCCTGTTCCTCTTCGGTCTTTCCGTTGGACCTGGCGGATTCGGGACGCACCCATACCGCATAGGCGGTGCTGCTTATGGCCAGCTTGTTGCCGTTGGCGTCGAGGATATCGCCCCTGGTCGCAGCGACGACGGAGTCTCTGGTCTGCTGCTTTGCGGCCTTCTGGGCCCTTTCCTCTCCGACGATGACCATGTGCCAGCCCACCCTCACCGCGAGGGCGCAGAAAAGCAGTGAAAACAAAGCAAAAACCACCAGCAGTCTGCCGCGGTTCTTGTTGGTCGTCACCGACTTCTTTTTATTCTTTTTGACCTTGACCTCTTCTGCCATGATAAAAAGGAAAAACGGCGCCGCTCTTTGAGACGCCGTTACTGTCCGTAAACCGTTTCCTTCAGGGCCAGAGCCAGCTCTTCGCCTCCGCTCTGGGCTTCCTTCAGGTAAACTATCTGTGAAAAGTCCGGATAGATCAGACCCATCTCCAGCGCCCTCGCCTCAAGGTTGTTGATGTTGTTGGCGCTTCGGATCTTGACCTGCAGGTTCTGGATCTGCCTTTCGCAGTCCTGTATGCGCTTCTGGGTCGAGTTGATCTCGAACTGCAGCTGGGTGCTGTAGGCCTTTATGGCGACTACGACCAGCATCAGGATGCCTACCAGAAGGATGGCTGCCAGTATCTTATTTCTTTCTCTGCGTGAGATCGGCATCGTTTATCTGATCCTCGGTTGATTCTTTCCTGGTTCCGCTTTCTAGAGCTTTTCGATGACCCTGAGCTTGGCGCTGCGCGCCCTCGGGTTCTCCTCCAGCTCTCTGCCGGATGCAGTGACCGGCTTTCTCGTTACCTTTTTTATATCCGCCTTCCTGCCGCATACGCACACCGGAAAATCCGGGGGGCAGATGCAGGGGTCGAGGCGCTTTTGGAAGTATTCCTTGACGATCCGGTCCTCCAGGGAGTGGAAGCTTATTATCGCCAGCCTTCCTCCCGGAGCAAGTATGTCGGTGAAGTCCGCCACCGCGTCCTTCAGCTGGCCCAGCTCGTCGTTGACTTCGATCCTTATGGCCTGAAATGTTCTTTTCGCCGGGTGAGGTCCCTCTCTTCTCGCGGAAGCCGGTATGGCCTTTTTTATGACCTCTACCAGCTGGAAGGTGGTCTTAAGGGGAGCCTCCTGCCTGGCCTTTACGATGAACTCGGCGATCCTTGCCGCCCAGCGCTCTTCTCCGTAGTTTCTGATGATCCGGGTCAGATCCTCTCTGCTGTAGGTGTTGACCAGATCTTCCGCGGTGAAGCCGTCGTCCCTGTTCATCCTCATGTCGAGAGGCGCGTCGTGCATGTACGAGAAGCCTCTCTCTTCGTTGTCAAGCTGGAAGGACGATACGCCCAGATCCAGAAGGGCTCCGTCGACCTTGTCTATCCCCAGCTGGGTCAGGACCGCTCTGACGTCGGAGTAGTTGCTCTGGACGAAGAACTTCCTGCACCCGCAGCCGGCAAGCCTTTCAGTCGCCGCGGCGATGGCGTCCTTATCTCTGTCTATCCCGATAAGGGTGCCGCCGTCTCCTATCTGCTGCGCGATTCCCAGGGAATGTCCTCCTCCGCCGAGAGTACCGTCGACGAAAACGCCGCCGGGCTTCATATCGAGCCCCTTGAGCACCTCATCGTAGAGCACGGGAACGTGTGAGAACTCCATGGCCTACACCTGATATTTGGCGCTGAAGTCCTTGAACTCCTCGGAGCTGAGCATACCGCCCTGCTCGTCGGACTCGTAGACCTCTCTCGCCCAGATCTCCACCCTGTCTCCGAAGCCTATGGTGACCAGATCCTTCTGGATCCCGGCCAGGCTCTTCAGATTCTGGGGGATGACCGTCCTGCCCTGCTTGTCGATCTCGCACTCCACCGCGTTGGCGTATATGTAGCGGATGAAGGCTCTCGCCTGGGGGTCGGACTTGGGCAGCGTGGACAGAAGCTTCTGCTGCTCCTCCCAGGTCTCAAGCGGATAGATCACCAGGCAGTGATCCAGGCCTCTTGAGAGGATCGCCCGATAGCCCAGCTCGTCTCTGAATCTTGACGGGATGATGACCCTGTTCTTGGCGTCTATGGAGTTTTGATAGGTGCCCATCAACAAGGTTCTCACCGGCTTTCGCCCCGGGACCGGGTCAGTTAAGGAGGATCAGCGTACCGTTCTTGTGCTGCCGGAGAGCCCTGTTTTCGTAACGCAAATACAGCGCCTGATCCGGCATCTCCACTATAAACCATTTCGCTCCCAAAGGCAAGATTTTTTGCAAGAAAAATGGGATTTCATATCCACCATTTCAGCATGAAAAAACCGCATCCTTAACACAAAGCTTAAAAGTTCAAGCTTTATGAAAAGGATGCGGTCAGCCTGCAGCCGGACAGCCAGAGACCGGCGTTCCCTTTGCATACTTCCCCTGTGACAGTTACGAGCCGTCTCCCGAGATAGAGCTCAGGTAGCCCCGGCGCAGGGATCTGCCCTATCTTTCTACCCTCATACCGTCCAGGATCTCCTTCGCTTTGCGAAGGACCGGGATCTCTCTTGCCGCGATGACCCTTCCGAGTCTGCAGCCGCGGCATTTTTCGTATTCCTTCAGGGCGTCCTCATACGTCAGCTTCATAGTCGAGAGATGATAATCACTGACCTCCTGCTCGGTGAGGCTGCGGTCCCCGAAGGAAACTGCCCTGCAAAGGTAGTAATTGTTCAGATTATGCCTGTGGATGAGATTGTACTGGTCGCTGACCAGGCCTATCCTTCTTACGATCTCCACTTCGGCGCCAAGCTCCTCTCTGAGCTCTCTTTTAACGGCGGCCTCAAGGTCTTCGCCCTTCTCGACTCCGCCTCCCGAGGTCTCGATCAGGACGGATCTTCCGAATTCGTCGTCCCTGTCGGCATGGACGAAATAAAACCACCCTTCATCGTCGAAAACGACGGCCCTGACCACGTCCCTGTCGTGATCGGTATATTCGAAGGGCCACTCCTCATCCTTTAGCTCCAGAAAAAGCTCGCCCGCCAGATACGCGTCGATCTCCATCTCCGCCTTTCTTAGGACAGACTCAGTATCGGCGCCGGCGTTTATAAAAAGACCCATGAGCGCTCCTTTCTCGGGTGCATCGTTCAAAAGCATTAACGGCAGGCCGCCCTGCGGGCGGTCCCGGCACGGTCATTCCTGGGGCCAGAAGAGCTCGTCCAGAGTCTTCCCCAGGACCCTGCATATGGAGATGCAGAGATTTATCGTCGGATTGTAATCGCCCTTCTCGATAGCGCTGATGGTCTGCCTGGATACTCCCACGGCCTTGGCGAGATCGTCCTGGGACATATCCAGCCCGGCCCTTGCGGCCTTAAGTCTCAGATTCTTCATCAGTCGTCCCTCCTGTCGGAAAGCTGCTTTATGCCGTAGGCTGCGTAGATCACGATGAAGAGGACAGCGCACAGAAGGTTGCAGAAGGGAGCCTGAAGCTTTCCGTCTTCGACCATGATCCCCCCGCTCACGGCCATGATCGCCGTCAGGATGTTGATCAGCGTGACGAAGACCATCACTATGGTATACCTCTTCATGTTGGTGTTCTGACCCGCGAAGGCGTCTTTTGCGATACAGATGATCGAGAGCACCACGACTCCGACGAATATCACGGAGAAGTGGATCACTATGGGCTCCGCGGGGATCTCGATCCCGCTGGAGATCACGCAGAGGAGAGCTTCATAGATCATCATCGCGTAGAATGCATATTTAAATGCTTTGCCCCTTGCCCTCTCCTGTCTCTCGTCATAATCAGTTGTAAGCTTTTTGTTGGTATTGACGATCCTGAAGACCACTATGCAGACGATAAGCCCTACCACTATACCGACTGCCAATCCTATCATTCTGAAGTTATTGATCATTTTTAGACCTCCCCGCCGAACCGGCGATCAAGATGAGTTGTTCTTTAGTGATGACACAATAACACCAACACACGCATTTTGTCAAGTATTTTTTACAATATTCTTTTATAAATTGCATTATGCTATTTCTGATCACGATCCATGCCCGCGCGGCAAGGTCTCGGCACACTTGACCATACAGTATCCCGTATCGCAAAAACATCCGACACACGATGTATCGGATGTTTCTGTCACAGCTGAACATCATCAGCAGGATCTCTGATACCTACAGCATTCGCAGATATCTCTTTGCTTTTTCATTGCCCAATTCAGCAGCCTTCTTGTAATACTTTTTCGCCAGAGCGTTGCTTTCTTTGAAGCGGCTGCTGTCGCTGCTCAAGTCGACTGTTTCATTGTAATATATGTTCCCAAGCTCAAGCCACGCATCAGAGAATTTCTGTTCACCAGCTTTTTCAAACCACCATTTTGCTTCAGCACTTGACTGCCGGACACCCTGACCTTTTATATACATGAGCCCAATATTGTATTGAGATATCATATGCCCCGCATTCGCTGCTTTTAAGTACCATTTGGCAGCTTTTTCATAATCCTGAGGAACACCGTCTCCTTGATCATAATGATATCCAAGATCAGCCTGCGCATTATCATTTCCAAGTTCGGCAGCCTTTGTGAACCATCTTACGGCCTCCTCCTTATCTTCGCCGATCCCGTCCCCTTTATCGAAGATACGGGCAAGCTTATATGCTGTATCCGCATCATATTCCGCCGCGTCTTCATAATGATCGATGGCGGAAAAGATATCGTAATCTTTCCCGTTCTCACCATAATAGTAATCATCACCCAATTTGATGCTTCGTGCGACGAAAGCCTTCAGCTTTTCCTCCGCAACAGACTGTTCAATATAGTCCAGGGACCTGACTGCATCGGCATGTCCCAGCTCGGCAGCACGTTTTGCGTACTCCAGCCTTTTATCCGGATCGTTCGGGAATCGCTCGTTTTCCGGATCGTACATGTGTGCAAGGTCATACATCGCTCCCGAGTGGCCTTCTTTCGCAAGCTCCGTCATCAGTTCGACGGCCTTTTCAGGCTCTATATCCACATAGACGGTCTCCCCTCCGACCTTCTTTTCCGGATATCCCGTCATATACCTGAATGCGGCAGAATACCTGACTTCAGGATCTTCGGACCGTGCCGCCCTGGACAGCAGGGCCGCAGCCTTATACCGATCCTGAGAGACAGCGGGACAGTCGCCCAGGTACGTCCTGACCGCCATGAATTCCAGCGCCTGATCTGACCCTTCCTCCATTGCCTTTTCATAGAGCGGGACCGCGCTGAAGGGATCCTTCGGTATATTGCCGTTCCTGTGGAAATAAGAGCTCTCCCAATAAAGCTGTCCAAGATAACGATCAGCCCAGGCGGTGCCTCTGCTCCCTTCTTCGGCAAACAGTTCCGCTGAGATCTGTACAAGTTTACGGAAATAAGGAATATCATTACCAAAGAGCATGGTATGCATGCAGTGATGATCCCGCAGCTCATTTCCGCGGAATGCAGCGTGGAAGATATGAAGAGCCCCGCTTCGGTCTCCTCTGTCGTAAGCGTCAGCCGCCTCCTGGAACATATCTCCTATATCCTGTCCCATCAGGAAGGATGACGCCTCCGTATCTCCCTTTTCCGATGCCTGCGCGTAATAATGAAGCGCCAAAGCCCGGTCCTTTTCCACGCCCTCTCCGTTCAAATACAGCTTTGCAAGCTGCGCGGCCGCGGCGGCGCCGCCCCGCTCTTCAGCAACGACCAGCTGCTGCACAGTCTCTTTGTCCCAGCCCGTTTCAGCTACCTTGCAAATGATGATATCGGTCTCGATCTTCAGGATCAGTTTGTCGATGGACAGATCCGGCGGGACCGTTCCGGCCTCTTTCGCTTTTCCTGCCCATTCAAGGGCCTGGTCAAGATCCTTTTTGACGCCTGCGCCGGTATAGTAACTGTTCGCGACCGAGTACATGGATCTTCCGTGACCCAGCTCAGCCGCCTTCATGAACCAGCGGAAAGCCTCCGCATCATCTTTTTCCCTGTGCCTGCCTTCGGCATAAATGGATCCCAGCGTCCAGGCAGCAGAAACATTGCCCTGCTCCGCGGCGATCTTGAAATAATGGACAGCCGCGGCGGGATCTCCGTTTTGGAGCCAATGCTTTCCTTCATTGAAAGGATCCTCCCCGAGACTTCTCTCGATCTCACGGATAAGATCGTCGACCGGTTTGTCCGGAGGAAGATTGCCGCTCTTCTGCGCTTTCTTTGCCCATTCAAGCGCCTGCTCGTCATCCTGTTCAACAAAGGTTTTGCCTGAATGATAAAGTTCCGCCAGATAATACATAGCGCGCGCATTTCCCATTTCAGCCGCGCGCCTGCGCCAAACAAAGCTTTCCACAGGATCTTTCGGGACGCCTTTGCCTGATGCATACCGGATCGCAAGGTTCCATGCGGCCGCACCGCTGCCCTTTTCCGCCGAGATCCGGTATTGTTTGGCGGCTTCCTCATAGTTTTCCGCCTTCGTTGCGGCTACGGCGGCATCAAAGGCGATATTGTTTTCGATATCCCGGATAAGGTCGTCTATCGGTTTTCTGCGGGATAAGACTTCGGACAGATCACCTTCTGCTTTTGCCTTTCGAGCCCAATAGAGCGCCTGTTCGTAATCCTTCTCACAGATCGGACCGCCTTTGAAATAATCATCCGAAACGATATACATAGCGTCTGTCAGGCCCATTTCGGCAGCCCGCATGAACCAGCGGTGGGATTCCGCTTTATCCTTCGGTACGCCTTCTCCGCGGTTATACAACACCGCAAGGTTAAAAGCTGCCGCACCACTGCCTTGCTCCGCGGCAAGCCGGTACTGCCTGGCGGCTTCTTCATAGTCGCCGGCGTTATCCACCGCCAGGGCGGTATTGAACCGCATGGCTGCCGTACCGTGAGGATCCGGTTTTACGCCCTCCGGAAGCAGCCTGACGACAGATGCGTCATCGGCGTAGACGTGCACCGTATTCGGCACACCGGTGAACATCATATCGACTTCGGCATTTTCTCTGATCTTCCAGCCTGTAAGATCGACAGTTTCAAGCTCGCAGCATTCATCGAACATATCGTTGAAGTCCTCGACGCCGGATACGTCCCAGGAGCTGAGATCCACCTCTTTCAAAGAGCCGCACTTACAGAAGAGCCAGGACATGTCTTTGGTTTTTGATACTTTCCATGCTTTGAGGTCGATGCGGGTCAGAGAACGGCAGGACAGGAACATGGAGTCCATCGTATCGCAGTCTGAAACATCCAGCTCGGCCAGATCGGCTTTTTTGAGGTTTTCCATATGGGAAAAAAGAAAGAAGCCATTTGTTATCCGGGCACCCGGGAGCGCCTCGACAGAGAGGACCCTGCTCTTAATATCTTTGAAAGGATCCTGTCCTAATTCCCCGTTTATCGTCAGTTTGCCGGTCTTTTTATCGAAAGACCAGCCATCGCCTTCTATGGTCCTTGAAAAGAGTCCCATGTTTTCCCTCCGCAAGCGCGCTTTGTTGATCTGATGATACCATATCCAAAAAACAAAAAACGGATCTGCAGCCATTATAGACCGATAAGCCTTGATCTCACAACTTCTTGTGACGTAAAAAAGAAACATCCGGCACTGTCGTACCGGATGTATTCTCTTGGTGGAGGGAGGTGGATTCGAACCACCGAAAGCTCAGCTAACGGATTTACAGTCCGCTCCCTTTGGCCACTCGGGAATCCCTCCATACTGGAGCTGGCGATCGGAGTCGAACCAACAACCTGCTGATTACAAAGCAGCTGCTCTGCCATTGAGCCACGCCAGCATATCGCCGTTTTCCATATTAAGTTAAATAAAGTGGCGACCCGAACCGGGCTCGAACCGGTGACCTCCAGCGTGACAGGCTGGCATTCTAACCAACTGAACTACCGGGCCGTGTGGTGGGCGTAACAGGACTCGAACCTGTGACCCCCTGCTTGTAAGGCAGGTGCTCTAACCAGCTGAGCTATACGCCCAAGAGCGTGTCAGCACATTTCAGTATGATACACGAAGGTCCCCGGTGTGTCAAGAACTTTTAAAAAAAGCCTGCATTTTTTTTCGATCATTCCGAATAGCGCGGTCCGCTCCATCGCCGGACGGATCGTTCTCTACACCACCAGATCTATTGCCTGAGGCTCCTCGATCCACTTTCCTCCCATGATATCGGTGAGAAGGGTCATGACGGCGTCCCTCTGCTCGGGCTCAAATAGGAGCTTCACCCTGACGTTCTCCGCGAACTCGGTGCCGCTTATATCGAAGGCCATGGTCTTCTCCGCGTTCTGGAGCCTCCCAAGCTGGCTGTAGGAGATCGGAAGGGAGAGCTCGGTCATTTCTCTCACGTCGTGCCTTCCGGCCGCCTCCAGGGCAAGTCTGGCCGAACTGGAGTACGCCCTCACCAGGCCTCCGGTGCCCAGCTTGATCCCTCCAAAGTATCTGATGACCCCGACGGCAACGTTGGTGACGCCCTCCTTGACCAGCAGCTGGACTATGGGAGCTCCGGCTGTGCCCTGGGGCTCTCCGTTGTCCGACGCCCACTGCAGCTGCATCTTGTCCCCGATGACGAAGGCGGGGACGCAGTGGCGGGCGTCCTTATGCATGTCGTTGACATGGTCAAAAAAGGCCTCCGCCTCTTCTCTCGACGAGACCGGCCTGATGTAGGCTATGAACCTGCTCCTTTCGATGGTCTGCTCGGCGCAGGCTTCCTTTGCCGCCGTGGTATACAGTACTGCCATTGGTCCTTCTCCCGGCGGGGATCACGCCGCGCTAAAGAAGATCGTCGTCTTCCTGACGCGGGACGTCCCCGTGAACTATAAGATCTCTGTAACGGTTCCTGTCCGCCTCGCTCAGCTCCATGACCAGCCGGGTGCCCTCGGCAAGATATTCGGTCTCGATGGGGGCCGACTTTTCGATGAGAGCGGACACCACCGAGCCCCTGTCGTAGGGGACCAGCAGCTCGACCCTTTTGAGGTCGCTGAACAGTTCCTCCTTGATGCGAAGGAGCAGCTGGTCGAAGCCTTCTCCGGTCTTGGTCGATACCGCCAGGCTGTCCTTGCGGTAGCCCATGGGGCGGAACCCCGGGACGAGGTCGGTCTTGTTGAAGAGCAGGAGCGTGGGTTTTCCGCCGGCTCCGATCTCGTTCATGACCTTTTCGGTGACCTGAACGTGAAGATCGTGGTCCGGGAAGGAGGCGTCCACCACGTGGATCAGAAGGTCCGCATAGTTGACCTCTTCCAGGGTCGACCGGAAGGCCTGGACCAGGCTGTGGGGCAGCCTGCTGACGAAGCCTACGGTATCGATGAGGATGAAGCTGTGGTTGCTGTCCAGGGTGATCAGCCTCTGGGCGGTATCCAGGGTGGCGAAGAGCATGTCCTTTTCCAGGACCTGCTTGTCCTGCCTGTCCTCCATGGCCAGCAGCCGGTTCATTATCGACGATTTGCCCGAATTGGTATAGCCCACCAGGGCCGCCACCGGGATGCCGCTGCTCTCGCGGCGGGCCCTCTGGGTGCTCCGGTTGGCCCGGACCTCCTTAAGCTCCGAACGTATCTCGTCTATCCTGCTTTGGATGTGGCGCCTGTCGGTCTCCAGCTTCTTTTCCCCGGGGCCTCTGGTGCCGATGCCTCCTCCCAGCCTTGACAGCGCCCTGCCGAAGCCCAGAAGCCTCGGCATGCGGTACTGGAGCTGGGCCATCTCGACCTGGAGCTTGCCCTCTCTGGTGCTGGCCCTGTCCGCGAAGATGTCCAGGATCAGTATGGTCCTGTCGATGACCTTTATCCCCACGGCGTCCTCGACGTTGCGAAGCTGCATGCCGCTGAGCTCGTCGTTAAATATGACCAGATCCGCCTCCATCGATGAGCAGAGCTCCGATAGTTCCTCCAGCTTTCCGCTGCCGATGTAGGTCGCCGAATTGATCCTTTCGGCGTTCTGGGTCATGACTCCGATGACCTCGGCGCCGGCGGCCTCAGCCAGCCCCTGGAGCTCCTCCATGGACCAGGAGATGTCCTCTCCTGTAGAGACGCCCACCAGGATGGCTCTGCTGCCCTCCTGCTCTATGACGTTATTGCTTTCGTCGAATCTTACCATATCCTAAAGTATGAACCTGTCGATGTCGTCCTTGCGGATGGTATCCTCGAACTTGCCCCTGACGTAGGCGGCGTCTATGACGATGTGCTTTTCTTCGACGTCGGGAAGCTCGAAGGAGATGTCCTCGACCAGGTGTTCCATTATGGTGTGGAGCCTTCTGGCTCCGATGTTCTCGGTCTGTTCGTTCATCAGGAAGGCCATGGTCGCGATCTCTTCGATGGCGTCATCGGTGAACTCGACCTCGCACCCTTCAGTCTCCAGCAGCTCCTTGTGCTGCTTGATGAGGGCGTTGTGGGGCTCGGTGAGGATCCTGACGAAATCGTGCTTGGTCAGGTTCTCCAGTTCCACCCTGATCGGGAAGCGTCCCTGAAGCTCGGGGATCAGGTCCGTCGGCCTGGATACGTGGAAGGCTCCCGCGCCGATGAAGAGCACGTGGTCGGTCTTTACCGGACCGTACTTGGTGTTGACCACGCAGCCCTCGACGATGGGCAGGATGTCCCTCTGGACGCCCTCTCTCGAGACGTCAGCGCCACTCCTGTAGCCGCTGCCCGAGGCGATCTTGTCGATCTCGTCGATGAAGATTATTCCGTTCTCCTCGCAGTTCTCCACCGCTTCCGAACTGACCTGGTCCATGTCGATCATCTTTTGGGCCTCCTGCTCGATGAGGATCTTCCTGGCCTCTTTGACCTTCATGTTCTTCTTTCTGGTCTTGGGGGTTCCGCCCATGATGTCGAAGATGTTGCCTATGCTGATGGAGCCGCCGCCGGAGATGTCGATGGAGTTGTCCTTGGGCTGCTCTACCACGTCGATCTCGATGTACTGGTCCTCGAGCAGACCGTCTCTAAGCTGCTGGCGCACCTGCTCCCTGGCCAGGGTCACGCTGTCGCTCTCCTGCTCGCTCTTCTGCTCTATGATCTCGGTGCTCTGGTTGTAGGTCGCCCTGCCTCCGCCCATGATGAACTGGAAGGGGTTGGAGCTGGGCGCACTGTTCTGCTTCTTCCTGCTTCCGGGGATGATGGCCTCGATGATCTTTTCCTCGGCGACCTCCCTGGCTACGTCGTACTTCTCTTCGATGTGGCGCTGCTTGGTCAGACGCATGGAAGCCTCCATCAGGTCCTTGACCATGGATTCCACGTCTCTTCCCACGTAGCCCACCTCGGTGTACTTGGTCGCCTCGACCTTGACGAAGGGAGCGTCCATGAGCTTGGCCAGCCTTCTGGCGATCTCGGTCTTTCCCACGCCGGTGGGTCCCATCATCAGGATGTTCTTGGGGGAGACCTCCTCCCTCATCTCCTCCGAGAGGAGGTTCCTTCTGTAGCGGTTCCTGAGGGCCACGGCGACGGATCTCTTGGCCGCGTCCTGGCCGATGATGTATTTATCCAGCTCCGCAACTATCTGCTTCGGAGTCATGTTCTGGATCTGTGTCATAGTATCCTCCTAAAGCTTCTCGATGGAAATGTGGCTGTTGGTGTAGACGCAGATGTCGGAGGCGATCTTGAGAGCCTCTCTTACGATCTCTTCAGCGCTCATGTCGGTGTGATCGTAGAGGGCATGGGCCGCCGCGTAGGCGAAGTTGCCGCCGGAGCCTATGGCCACGTAGTCCGCGTCGGGCTCGATGACCTCGCCGGTGCCGGAGATCAGCAGGATGCTGTCCCTGTCCGCCACCAGCATCATGGCCTCGAGATTCCTCGCTCCCTGGTCGCTCCTCCAGGTCTGGGCCAGAGCCACCGCGGCCCTCTTGAGATTGCCGCCGTGCTCGTCCAGCTTCTTTTCAAACTTCTCCGTAAGGGAGAAGGCGTCGGAGACGGAGCCCGCAAAGCCTGTGATGACCTGATCCTTGTAGATCTTGCGGACCTTCTTCGCGTTGTTCTTCATTATGGCGTGCTCGCCCATGGTGACCTGACCGTCCCCGCCGATGCAGATGTCGTCGGGGCTCCTCTTTACGAGGCAAATGGTCGTTGCGTGGAATTGCTGCATCTATTTATCCTCCGATGTTCTCTTTTCGTGATAGCCGCACTCGGCGTTGGAGCACTGAAGGCTCCTGCCCCTGATGACGAGAAGGCTCCCGCACTTGGGGCATTTCTTGTCCACCGGCCTGTACCAGTAGACCTGGTCGCAGTCCGGATATCCGGAGCAGCCGTAAAAGAGCTTGCCCTTGCGGCTGCGCTTTTCGATGATCTCTTTGCCGCACTTGGGACACATGACTCCGGTGCCGGTGACGATGGTCCTGGTGTAGCGGCAGCCCGGAAAGCCCGTGCAGGCAAGGAAATCTCCGAATCTGCCGTGCTTTACGGCAAGAGGTTTTCCGCATTCGGGGCACATCTCTCCGGTGAGCTGGGGGGCCATCTCGATCTTGTCAAGCTCCTTTTCGGCGACCCTGAGTTGGCCCTCCATATAGCCGTGGTAATAGTCGCTGACCACGTTCTGCCAGCTCTCTTTGCCCTCCTCGACCTTGTCCAGCTTCTCCTCCATGTCGGCGGTGAAGCCGGTGTCGACCAGTTCCCTGAAATAGACCTCCATGATCTCTCTGGTTATGCGCATACCCAGTTCGGTCGGGGCCAGAGCCTTCTTTTCCCGGTAGATGTACCTGCGGTCCAGAAGGTTGGTGACGATGGGAGCGTAGGTGCTGGGACGGCCGATGCCCTTGTCCTCCAGCTCCTTGATGAGGCTGGCCTCGGTGAATCTCGAGGGAGGCTCGGTGAACTTCTGCTCGCTCTCAAGGTCCAGGAGCTTCAGAGCGGAGCCTTCCTCCAGCTCGGGGAGCATCCTGTCCTTTTCCTGGTCGGAATCGCTGTAGACGCGAAGGTATCCGTCGAAGACCAGCTTTCTTCCGCCGGCCTTGAAGCAGTAGTCTCCGTTGACCACGTCCGCGCTGACCTGATCGTAGAGAGCGGGCTTCATGCGGCTGGCGACGAAGCGGGACCAGATGAGCCTGTAGAGCTTATACTGATCGGCCGAGAGGGAATCCTTGATCTCTTCGGGCTCCAGCTCCACATAGCTGGGACGGATGGCCTCGTGGGCGTCCTGGGCGCCCTTCTTTTTGTTGGTATATACGTTGTTCCCGAGATACCGGTCGCTGTAGCGGTCCCTGATGAAGTCTTTGCAGGCCTTATCGGCGATGTCCGAGATCCTGACCGAGTCGGTCCTGATATACGTGATCAGACCGATGGTCCCGTGGCCCTTGACCGCAACGCCCTCGTAGAGCTCCTGGGCAAGCATCATGGTCTTCTTGGGTGTAAAGCCCAGCTTGACCGAAGCGTCCTGCTGCAGGACCGAGGTGGTGTACGGAGCGTAGGGCTTTCTTGAGACCTGCTTCTTCTCGACGCTGCCCACGGTATATGAGCCCGCGTCAAGATCCTTTCTGACCTTCGCGTTCTCCTCCGCGCTGGACACCGTCAGTTTTTTGCCTTTATACTGCTCCAGCCTTGCGGTGAAGCTCTCCTTCTTCTCTTTTCCGGGGGTGAGGCCGGGCTTTGAGAAGGTCCCGGTGATGCTCCAGTATTCCTTGGGGATGAAGGCCTCGATCTCGCTCTCCCTGTCGCAGATGATCTTAAGAGCCGCGGACTGGACCCTTCCTGCGGAAAGGCCCCTGGCCACCTTTGCCCAAAGGAGGGGGCTGATCTTATAGCCTACGACCCTGTCCAGGACCCTTCTGCCCTGCTGTGCGTCCACCAGGGCCATGTCCACGGGACGGGGATGCTTCACGGCCTCCGTCACCGCCGGCTTGGTGATCTCCTGGAAGGTGATGCGGTCCGCCTTGAGGGGATCGATCCCCAGCAGATTGCACACGTGCCAGGATATTGCCTCGCCCTCGCGGTCAGGGTCCGTCGCGAGAAAGACCTTGGAGGAATCCTTTACCGCCTCTTTGATCTCTCTGATGGTGTCGCCCTTGCCTCTAACGTTTATATATTCCGGTGAAAAATTGTCTTCGATGTCTACGCCAAGCCTGCTCTTGGGAAGATCTCTCAGATGTCCCTTGGTCGCTACGACCCTGTATCTGCTGCCCAGGAACTTTTCTATGGTCTTTGCCTTGGACGGCGACTCGACGATTATCAGATTTTTTGCTGCCATCGGTAACCCCTTTTTCAAAAAGTTTTACATGTTATTATATGTTAAATATGCCCCCTGTCTTTGTCAAGGGAGCATGTGCGGCGCTATTGTTAAGATTATGTGTAGTTCAGCAGGCATAATAGCGGTCCGCGGTGTTCCTCACAAGGCCCTTCAGCTCCATGGCCATGAGGAGGGTCCTGACCGAACGGGAGTCCCGGCCGGTCCTGGCCGCGAAAAAGCCGCACCCTTCCCCGGGATTCTGCCGAAGGAGGCTGTAGAGGGTCTTTTCCTCCTGGCTCATGGCCTGCATCGCGTTCTGCTTCTTCCTGGAAGCCAGCCCAAGCCTTGCGCTAAGGTCCTCGAAACTGAAGACCGGATAGGCCCCGTCGGAGATGAGCCTGTTGACTCCTATGCTGTTGGGCTGGTCGATATTGCCGGGCACGGCGTAGACGTCCCTTCCCTGCTCCGCCGCAAGGCCAGCCGTGATCATGGACCCGCTCTTAAGGGCGCCCTCCACCACTATGACGGCCCTGGAGAGCCCGCTGATTATGCGGTTCCTTACGGGGAAATTGACAGGCCTTCCCCACTCGCCCAAAAGATATTCGCTGAGGACCAGTCCTCCCGACGCTATGGCAAGGTAAAGCTCCCTGTTCGACCTGGGAAAGCACACGTCGACCCCGGTCCCCAGGACCGCAACCGTCTTTCCCCTGCCGTCGATGCAGCCCCAGTGGCCTCTCGCGTCGATGCCCTCGGCCATGCCGCTGATCACCACCTCGCCCCCTGCCGCGATCCTTTTTCCGATCTCGTAGGCCGCCCACCTGCCGTAGGGAGAGGCCTTTCTCGTCCCTACCACCGCTATGCAGGGCCTTTGTATCAGGCTCACGTCCCCCAGGGCGTAGAGCAGCACCGGAGGATCCGCGATCTGTGCAAGATGCAGGGGATACTCCTCGTCTTCGAAAGTCAGGATCTTTATGCCCTTCTTTTCGCAGGCGTCGATGATCCGCTCCGCGGGCTCCAGATCTTTTGCGTCGAACAAATCGAACGCCGCCTCCGGCGCTCTGGAAAGCTCCGGGATATCGAAAGCCCTGTCCATGATCTCCCTGCGGGTCCTGCCGTAGATCTCCTCCGCCCCGCCGAAGCTCTTAAGAAGAGCCGCCCGCTGCAGAGGGGCCAGCCTTCGCATCAGGGAATACCAAATGTAGACCGCCTTCTTTCTGTCCGCCATCCGTCTCCTCCTATACAAAATACTTCTCCGGCATTCGGTAGCTGAGAGCCTCCAGAAGATGCTCTGGCCTTATGTCACTGCTTTGGGCAAGGTCCGCGCAGGTCCTGGCGACCCGAAGGACCCTGTGATAGGACCGCGCCGAAAGGTTGAGCCTCGAATAGGCCTCCTTCATGAGGGCCCTTCCCTCGCTGTCAAGAGCGCAGTACCGCCTGATCTGGTCCGGCGAGAGCCTGCCGTTCCTGAGCCTTTCCTGACCCTTGTAGCGGTCCTTCTGGACAGCGTCGGCGGCCTCCACCTCCGCCCTCAGGGCGTCGCTGCCAAGGGCAGGAGCGTCCGAGGATATATCCAGCTGGTCGTAGACTATCCTCTCCATGGTCACGTGGATGTCGATCCGATCCAGCAGAGGGCCCGATATCTTTCCAGTGTACCTTCTGCGGTCGCTCTCGCTGCAGGTGCATTTCCGCACCGGATCCCCGTACCAGCCGCACCGGCAGGGGTTCATCGCCGCGATGAGCATGAAATCGCTGGGATAGACGCACTTTTCGTTCACCCTTATGATCGAGACCTCGCCGTTCTCCATGGGCTGGCGAAGGTTGTCCAGGGTATGGGGGGAGAATTCGGGAAGCTCGTCCAGGAAGAGGACGCCCCTGTGGGCGAGGGATATCTCGCCGGGCCTTGGGACCGTCCCTCCCCCCACCAGCGCCGCCGCGGACAGGGTATGGTGGGGAGCCCTGTAAGGCCTTTCAGTCACCATCGAAAGGCCCTTTTTCAGTTCCCCAGCCGCGCTGTAGATCCTGGTGACGTCCAGCATCTCGTCGTAGGTCATGGCCGGCATGATCCCGGGGATCCTCTTTCCGACCATGGATTTTCCGATGCCCGGAGGACCGATCATCAGCATGCCGTGGCGCCCCGCGGCCGCGATCTGGGCAGCCCTCTTCACAGCGTCCTGGCCCTTGATATCGGAAAAGTCGGGTATCCCACCGGATATTCTCTCAGGCGCAGCTCCTTCCGCGGTGACGGTCTCCACCGGTCTGAAACCGCTGATGTGGTCTGCCGCCTCCGCCAGGCTCCCCACCGGGATCAGCCTGGCTCCCTTGACCAGAGACGCCTCGGCCAGGTTCTGCCGGGGGATCATGAAGGTGTTTATCCCCTGCTTCTGCATCCCGCTCATCATGGGGAGGATCCCTTCCGCGCCGCTGACCCTGCCGTCCAGGCTCAGTTCCCCGAAGCAGGCAAGATCTTCGCCCTCCGCGGGAGCGATCTGGCCGGTGCTTATGAGCAGGCCCAGGGCTATGGGAAGGTCGAAGTGGCTTCCCCGCTTTTTCCTTCCGGCCGGGGTCAGGTTCACCGTTATCCTGCACGGAGGGAAGGTATAGCCGCAGTTGATCACCGCTGACCTTATCCTTTCCTTCGCTTCCTTTATCGATTGATTGGCAAGGCCCACCACGCTGAAATTGGGAAGGCCGTTCTCCGAGTCCAGCTCGACCCGGGTGAGCTCGGCCTCAAGCCCGCTGAGGCTTGCGCTGACTATGCATGAATACATTTATCCTCCTTATGGCGCTTGTCAGAAAGCGTCTTCCAGGTGCCTGGCGAAGGCCCTGCCGTCCCTTGAGATGATCTCGATCACGTCGAGCCTGGGCTGCAGGGACGAGAGCTCCCGCCTCATCTTTAGAAATATCGACGCCGCGGCCCTGATCTTCGCCTGTTTTCTTCCGTCCACCGCCTCGCAGGGATAGCCGAAGGCGCAGCCGCTCCTCGTCTTGACCTCGATGAACGCCAGTATCCCCTGCTTTGACGCGATGATGTCGATCTCGCCGAACCTGCATCTGAAGTTTCTTTCTATGAGGGTCCAGCCTCTGTCCTTAAGGTATCTGCAGGCGCTGTCCTCGCCCCAGTCTCCGAGCCTTCGTTTCTGCGATACTGGCATTTCTTCCCTCCTGTGTTATCTGCTGGAATCAAAATATCACAAAAGCCAGAATTTGTAAAGTCAATTTTTGTAATTCGTCTGCATTTCGGCAAAACAAAAACCGGCCTCAAAAGAAGCCGATCTGTTTTATAAAATATTGTACCGGGGATCCCGGCGCTGTCTAGAACTCTTTGCCGTAGATCACGTCGATCTCCTGCGATGCGACAGCGGCGGCGACCAGTGCCTGAACGTCCAACCTGCTCTCCGAAGCCTGGATCCTCTCAAGCCGCGGCTTGGTCACCGGATGCTTGGGCAGGAAGACGGTGCAGCAGTCCTCGTAGGGCTGGATCGAGATGTCGTAGGTGCCGATCCTCTTGGCGATGTCGATGATCTCGGTCTTGTCCATGGCGATCAGAGGTCTCATGACGGGCATGGAGACCACGCTGTCGGTGACGACCAGGGATTCCGCGGTCTGACTGGCCACCTGGCCCAGGCTCTCGCCGGTGATGAGCATCATGCTCTCCTCCTCAGCGGCGACCCTCTCCGCGATCCTCATCATGAACCGGCGGACCAGGATGGTCGTCTCTTCTTCGGGACAGTTCTGGACGATCTGCTCCTGAATGGGCAGCAGATTGATGCTGTGGATCCTTATGCGGCCGCAGTAGCAGGCGAGGATGGACGCCAGCTCCTTGACCTTCTCATAGGCCCTCTCCGAGGTATAGGGGAAGGAATGGAAGTGGACGGCGTCGATATACATGCCCCTGTGGGACATCATGAAGGCGGCGACGGGGGAATCGATACCGCCGGAGAGCAGCACAAGCCCCTTGCCGTTGGTCCCAAGAGGAAGCCCGCCGAAGCCGGTCACCTTGGTCTCGTAGATATACGCCCTGCCCCTTCTCACGTTGACGAAGATGGTGGCGTCGGGCTGGTGGACGTCGACCTTGAGCACCTTGCAGCCCTTGAGGACCGCGGCTCCCATGCGCCTTGCGATCTGGGGCGACTCGATGGGGAACATCTTGTCCGCCCTTCTGGCGTCGATCTTGAAGGTCTTGATGTTCCTGTCGCTTATGAGGCCCATGGCGAAGGACGCGGCAGCGGAGCCGATCTCAGCCATGGCGCTCTCAGCGTCCATGCCCTCGAAGACGATCTCCGAGGCGGGGCTTATGGACTCTACGCCGAAGACCCTGCCGATGCTTTTGAGGACCTCTTTCTCGTCGGAATCAAGAGGAGTCCTGACGAAGATGAGGCCGTCGACCCTCTCGATGGTCACTCCCTCAAAGCCGGTGAGGAGTTTTTTGATCCTCTGGACCAGCATCCTCTCAAAAAATGACTTGTTCTGCCCCTTGAGGGCGGTCTCGCCGCAGCGGACGATATATATTTTTTCGCTGTTGTTTATCATTTCGATCACCTTTTCGGATAATTTGAGAGGAGCCTAATTCCTGCGGCCGAAGGCCGACCTGAGCCTTCTCTGGGCCAGGACCTCGGTCTTAAGGCAGCTGATGACGTATTCCATCTCCTCCACCGTGTTGTCCCCGCAAAAACTGAAGCGGACAGCCCCTTCGATCTCCTGCTTTGAGAGGCCCATGGCGGACAGAACGTGGCTGCCCTTGCTGTGGGATGAGCAGGCGGAGCCGGTGGATACGCAGATGCCCTTCATGTCGAGGCTGTGCAGAAGGACCTCTCCCCTGCAGCCTAAGAAGCTCACGTTGAGCACCGAAGGACAGCCGTCCTCGGGGCCGTTGACCCTGATATCGTCGATCTCCGCTCTGATGCCCTCCAGCAGATGCTCCTTTGCGGCGGACATCCTTGCCAGCCTCTCGGGGCCCTCCGAAAGGATCAGTTCGGCGGCCTTGCCCATGCCCGCGATGCCAGGGACGTTCTCTGTGCCCGACCTGAAGCCCGATTCCTGGCCGCCTCCGTGGATGAAGGGCGGTATGTGGAGGCCCTTTCTGACGTACAGGGCTCCTATTCCCTTGGGCCCGTGGACCTTGTGGCCGGAGACGCTTATGAGATCCGCTCCGATGGATGCGGCGGCGCAGTCCTCCTTGCCCCAGCTCTGGACCGCGTCGCAGTGAAGGACCGCCCCGGGGGCTTTATTCTCCATAAGGCTCCTGACCTCTCTTACAGGCATCACCGCTCCGGTCTCGTTGTTCACGTGCATCACCGAGACCAGGATCGTGTCCTCGGTAAGAGCGTCCTCGAGAGCCTTCATGTCGACGGCTCCGTCCGGCAGGACCGGGACTATGACCACGTCCGCGCCCTGATTTTTCAGCCACTTGAAGCACTCGAGAACGGCGGGATGCTCCACCGCTGTGGTGATGACCCGCCTTCCCTGCTTCTTTCTGCTCTCCCAGACGCCCTTTATGGCCGTATTGTCGCTCTCGGTTCCTCCCGCGGTGAAGAAGACCTCTTCCGGGGACGCCCCGAAGGTCCTTGCGGCGGCCTGCCTTGCGCCCTTGACCAGCTTTTCAGCGTCAAGGCCAAGTCTGTAAAGGGATGAGGGATTCCCGAAGCCCTCGGTCAGTGTCTTCATGACCGCCTCGGCGACCAGCGGATGGGGCCTGGTGGTCGCGCCGTTGTCCAAATAGATCAAGATATCTTCCTTTCAAACCACAGACCCGCATCGCTGCGGGTCTGCAAAATATGTTCTTTCGCTGTAAACGGACCTACCTGGCGTAGTCCACGGCTCTGGTCTCTCTGATGACGTTGACCTTGATCTGGCCGGGATACTCCAGCTCGCTCTCGATCTTCTTGGAGATCTCTCTGGCGAGGAGCTCCATGGCGTTGTCCGAGACCTGGTCGGGCTTGGCGATGATGCGGATCTCGCGGCCGGCCTGGATGGCGTAGGAGGTCTCGACGCCGGGAGTGGTGTTGGCGATCTCTTCCAGCTTCTGCAGCCTCTTGATGTAGGTGTCAAGGGTCTCGCGGCGGGCGCCGGGCCTTGCGGCGGAGAGGGCGTCGGCAGCGGCGATGAGGACGGCCTCGGGGCTCTTGGCCTCGTAGTCGCCGTGGTGAGCGGCCATGGCGTCGATGACGGCCTGGTGCTCCTTGTATTTTCTGAGGACGTCGATGCCGATATCCACGTGGGTTCCCTGGATCTCGTGGTCGAGGGCCTTGCCTATATCGTGCAGAAGTCCGGCTCTTTGGGCCAGCTTGACGTCAAAGCCCAGCTCTCCTGCCATGAGGCCTGCCAGATGGGCGACCTCAAGGGAGTGCTTGAGCACGTTCTGACCGTAGCTGGTGCGGTACTTGAGCCTTCCCAGGAGCTTGACCAGCTCGGGATGCAGGTTGTGGATGCCAATCTCGAAGGTAGCGGCCTCGCCTTCGCTCTTGATGATGGCGTTGACCTCCTTCTCGGCCTTCTCGACCATCTCTTCGATGCGGGCGGGATGGATCCTGCCGTCGACGATGAGCTTTTCAAGGGCGATCCTTGCGATCTCTCTTCTGACGGGGTCGAAGCCCGAGAGGATGACCGCCTCGGGGGTATCGTCTATGATCAGGTCTACGCCGGTAGCGGTCTCGATGGCCCTGATATTGCGGCCCTCGCGGCCGATGATGCGGCCCTTCATCTCGTCTGAGGGAAGGGGCACCACGGATACGGTGGTCTCCGCCACGTAGTCGGCGGCGCAGCGCTGGATGGCGCCGGTGATGATCTCCTTGGCCTTCTTGTCCGCTTCCTCCTTGGCCTTGGACTCGATGTCCTTGATCATCATGGAAGCTTCGTGGCGGACGTCCTTTTCGATATTGTCAAGGAGCAGCTGCTTCGCTTCCTCGGAAGTGCAGCCGGAGATCTTTTCCAGTTCTTCGATCTGCCTGTCCCTGAAACCGTCCAGCTCCTTTTCCTTCTCTTCGAGGGTCTGGAGCTTACGGGTGATATGCTCTTCCTTTCTTTCGATGGATTCGGTCTTCTTGTCGAGAGAGGCTTCCTTCTGGATCAGCCTGTTCTCGGTCTTCTTGACCTCTTCGCGCCTCTCGCGGATGTCTCTTTCTGCATCCGCCTTGATCTGGTGGGCTTCCTGTCTGGCGTCTGCCAGGGTCTCTTTTCTGATGGCTTCTGAGCGGTTCTCTGCATCCAGGATCAGATTCTTGGCCTGGATCTCGGCACTTCCGATGGTCTTCTCTGCGTTGTTTTTACGTATGATGTAACCGACAAGTATTCCGACAAGCAGACAAACGATCCCGACAGCCACGGGAATGATCACGTGGGTCATTATCGCACCTCCTTGCGATGTTATCGGCCCTGTTTCCAAGGCCGGAAGTCAATTTTCATGCAAATATTTATATAAATATTCTCATTGAAAATATAGATAATATGTCGAATAATCTTACTACGACAGGCGGCTAAAAGTCAACAGCCAAAACAAGGCCCGAAGGCAGTATATAAAGACCGGTCTCAAGGGCTGAAATGCGCATTTTTCATGGTTTGAGGCATCAGGCGTCCCTTGGGCGGCGCTTCAGGGAATATTATTTAATTGTATACAAAACAGACATTTATAAAAAGGCCGGAGCTCCTGCGCCGGTCTTAAGATCGTTTTGTTCCTTTCTCACAGTACGGGTCGGACGTCATTCGGTCCTGCTCGCGATAAAGGCATACCAGTTTTCCGCGTCGCTCTTTACCATGTGGCAGCCCTTCATGTGCTCGACGCGCACGTCCCTTGCTCCCGCCGTCCGGAAGGTCTCGAGGATGCTGTTCGTATCGGCGTTGGCGAAGCTGAAGTCATCCACGGGGATGTCGGCTCCGAGATAGCGGGAGGGATCATCGAAGGACCAGGAGCGTATCCCGTCCTTCTCCAGTTCATTGACCGCTATCATCCTGCCTCCGGTCCTAAGGACCCTGAGCCACTCCTTTATGGCGGCATCCGGTTCCGGAAGGGTCCATAAAAGCCTTGAGCTTATGACCACAAAGATGCCCAAAATACCACGTATCGATCATATTTTATCATAGAAGGACCTGAAAATATAAGCGAAAGGAACAAGACCGCAGGATCAGTTCCCGCGGCCTTGCTTTCAACACATTATATAAGGCTTTTCACCCTTCTATTTCAGGTGGCCGTCGAACCAGTCGGCGATCTCGGTGAGCCTGGACACCCTGTTCTTAGGCTTTCCGTTCCTGGACAGGTTGTGGTTCTCCCCTTTGAAGAGGCACATCCTGCAGTCGACTCCCCTGGACCTCATGGCCATGAACATCTGAAGAGCGTCGCTCTGCCAGCAGCGGTAATCCTCGTCGGACTGGATGAAGAGGGTCGCGGCCTTGGCCTTGGGAGCGTTCTTTAAAGGCGAATTCTCCCATACCCTGTCGAAGTCCTCCCAAGGAGTGGTGGCCAGCTGCTTCAGGTTGTGATAGTAACCGATGTCGGTGGTGAAGGGCTTGTTCAGGTAGTCGGAGATGCTCCTCTGGGCGCAGGCTGCCTTGAACCTGTCGGTGTGGCCCACCATCCAGTTGGCCATGAAGCCGCCGTAGCTCCCGCCGCAGCAGGCCAGGTTCTCCTGATCGATGTCGGGATAGCGCTTCAGGGTCTCTTCGGTGAACTCCATCAGGCCCTGATAATCCACGCCGCCCAGCTGGCCGGTGATGTCAGCGAAGGCATTGCCCCTGCCGTCGCCGCCTCTGGGGTTGGTGAAGAACACGAAGAAGCCTCTGGAGCAGAGGATCTGCATCTCGTGGTTGAACACCTCGCCGTAGATGCCCTTGGGGCCTCCGTGGACCTCCAGGATGCCGGGGTATTTCTTTCCCTTCTCGTAGCCAACCGGAGGAAGGACGAAGCCGTCCAGCTCCCATCCGTCGGTGCAGGTGAAACTGAAGCGCTCGGGCTTTACGATCTCGTGGGTCTCGACGTACTCGTCGTTGAAGCCGCTGACCTTCTTCTCTTCTCCGGTCTTCTCGTCGTAAAGGTAGAGCTCATTGGGGACGCCGTCCCTGTTGCCGACGAAGAGGATCTTTCCGTCAAAGATATCGAAGGGGCCTACTCCGCCCTCTTTTCCGATGACGGTCTCGGTCTTTCCGGTCTTGTCCATGCGGACCAGATGGCAGGCGTTCCTGACGTTCCTGGTCATGTAGAGCCAGCCGTCCTGGACCTTGGCAGCCCTGCCGCCGCCGTAGGAAGCGTCGCTGGTCACGCCGCCGCCCACCTCAGCGTCGGGGAAGGGCAGCTCCCTGATATTGACCATATGGGCAGGAGTGAGGCAGTAGGACGGGTTCGCTCCGGGGAACTGATGGTCGTTCCTGGTGAAGAAGAGCTCTCCGTCCCAGAAATTCAGGGCTCCGGTGTTGTAGTCCCCCTGGGGGAGGATCTCCGAGGTCTCTCCGGTCTTTATGCTGTAGAGCCAGATGCCGCTCTGCTGGCGGAAAACGCCCTTGTCCAGCTTGTATCCGGCGTAGGCGACGCTGCTCCTGCAGGGGCAGACGGCGGTGCCGGTGACCTTGAAGTCCTTGTCGCAGATCCAGGTGATATCGCCGGTGGCGCTGTCGAAGATGCCTGCGACGTCCCTGGTCTTGTTGGTGATGCCCTCTCCGTTGAACCAGAAGGGAAGCTCGTCGAAGACCTCGAAGTCGACGCCGATCTTGGCGTGATCCGGTCTGGTGTCTTCGGGCTCTGCCATGCTGACGCGGCAGGTCACCAGATATTTTCCGTTCTCGATGGGCTTGATGTCCCTGACCCTTTCGGGGATCTCGAAGGCCTTTTCAGCCTCGCCGCCGCTGACGCTGATGCGGTAATAGACGGTGTGGCCCTTTTCGACCTTCTCCCTTGAGGAGGTTGCGAAGATCACGTGGCCGCAGTCCTCCCAGAAGGCCTTGGAGACTTTGCCTTCTGCGGTCAGCTGCCTGAGCCCGCCGCCGGCGCAGTCGTAGAGCCACAGGGCTCCCATGTAGGAATTGGAAGCTTCGTCGGGCCTGTTCACGGTGAACAGGGCAAGCTTTCCGTCGGGGGAATAGTTTACGTCGGAAAGATATTTGAGCTGATAAAGATCGCTGGCTTCGACTTTCTTAAGCATTTTCTTCACCCTCCTTCAGATACTTGTCCATCCAGTCCACTATCTCTTCCATCCTGCGGACCCTGGACCTGGGCCTGCCGTTCCTGGAGAGTCCGTGGTTCTCTCCTCTGAAGAGGACCATGCGGGCATCTACCCCGTTCATCTTCAGGACGGTGTACATGGCGATGCCCTCGCCCATGTAGCAGCGGTAGTCCTCGTCGGAATGGATGAAGAGGGTCGGAGTCTTGGCCTTGTCCGCGAACTTCATCGGGGAGATGTCCCAGAGCAGATGAGCGTCGGTCTCGAAGTTGCCGCCGTGCTCTCCCGGGTTGAACCAGTAGCTTATGTCGCCGGTGCCCTCGTAGGTGATCCAGTTGCTGATGGATCTCTGGGCGCAGGCAGCCTTGAACCGGTCGGTGTGGCCGATGATCCAGTTGGTCATGTAGCCTCCGTAGCTTCCTCCGGTGACTCCCAGCCTTTCGGGATCGATATCCGGGCAGATCTCAAGGCACTTGTCCGTAAACTCCATTATGTTAACGTAGTCCCAGTCGCCGTATTTCCCGTACAGGTCAGCGAATTTCTCGCCTCTTCCGTCACTGCCTCTGGGGTTGCAGAAGAGGACGAAGTAGCCTCTGGCCGCCCAGAGCTGCATCTCGTGGTGGAACACCGATCCGAAGACCCCTCTGGGGCCCCCGTGGATGTTCAGGATGGCGGGATACTTCTTTCCGGGCTCGTAGCCTATGGGAGCCATGATCCATCCGTGGATCTCGAAGCCGTCGGAGCCGGTATACTTAATGAATTTCGGGGTAGAGACTTCAAGTTCCTTGAAGACCTCTTCGTTGAAGCAGGTGATCTGCTTTTCTTCGCAGCCGGGCAGCAGCTCGTAGACTTCAGGCAGCTTGTCGCCTCTCTGGGCGATGATCACCGCGTATCCGTCCTTTACGTCTATGCTGGTGGTGCTCCCGTCCTTAGTGAGCCTCTCGGAGAAGACGCCGTCCCTGCCGCAGCATCTCACGTAGCTTCCGTCGTCTTCGGTCTCGATGAACCAGAGCTTTCCGCCGCAGGCGACAGCTCCCCTTCCGCTGTCCTGGGAGACGTCGGTGGTGGCGCCGCCGTAGCCCATGGAATAGTCACAGGGATGGAGGGTCGTGATCTCGCCGCTGAAGACGTCGAGGCTGCACAGGTCGCCGACGGCATACCTGTTGACGTGAGCCTTCTTCATCTGGAAGAGGGCCGTCTGCTCGTCTACGAACACGGGGGAAGAGATGTCGTATCCGAGGGGAGCGACGATCTCCTTCATGGTGAGATCCCTGAGGCACGCGGTGTAGAGACCGGGCTCATGGGGCCTGGTGCAGTCGAAGGACGCTCCGGTCATGACCACGGCGTCACCCTTGCAGTCGAAGGAATAGACGTCGAAATCCCTGGGAGTCAGCCTCTTTACGCAGCCTTCCTTGGGATCGCAGACGAAAAGTGTCTGTCTTCTTTTGCTGACGTCGCCGTTGCCGTTGCTCCAGAACGGGACCTCTTCGAAGACCCTGTAGGAATCGTCCCTGGGCTTGGTCTCGTTGCCGGGCGCCGGATCCTCATCGTCGGTGAGAAGGTCGGTTTGGGCATTGACCAGCCAGCGTCCGTCCTCGAGAAAGACGGGCATGCCGCCTCTTATGGGCAGGCAGGCGAATTCTTCGGCCTCGCCTCCGAAGGGGCTGATCTTATAATACTTGGTCGCGACTCCCTTTTCGGGCTTATCGCCGGCAAGGGTGAAGAGGATGTTCCCGCAGGGCATCCAGCAGTAGGCCGCGACGTTTCTTCTCGCGGTGAGCCTTCTTACGGCTCCGCTCTTCCTCTCGGCGATCCAGATATCGGAAAGATAGCGGTTCTCGTCGAGGACGGGCTGCTTGAGCAGCATGGCGACCAGGTCCCCGTCAGGGGAGATCCTGGCGTTGGAAGGATAGCGGAAGGCGAGAAAAGTTTCAGCGTCGATCTTTTTCATGTAATACCTCCACATTGAGTTCTAACGGATATATCAACGGTCGGTCATCTCTGAGACGACCCTTGCAAGAAGCGTTCTGGGCAGGATGACGGGCTTTCCGGTGACCTCTGCGAACATCCGCTTCATCTCCTTGGTAAAGCCTATGCAGTCCAGGACGATGAGGTCGACCCCGTCCATGGCAGCGATCTTTTCAGCCACCGGCACGAGGCCCTCGAGCCCTCCGTAGGGATTGCCCGAGACGCTCCTGACGCTTTTGACGAAGGAGCTCCACTTCCTGTTGTTCTGCTCCAGCTGAAGTTCGGACGGAGTTACCGTAACAATATTAGTGTTGCCCGCCAGTATGGGGACCACAGTGGTCAGTACCTTGTCCGGAAAGACCATTGGGACCTTCGAATGAAGCTCCGCGGGGAACTGTCCGGTGCAGAATACCATTATGAGCTTTACGCCCGCCTCCTCCAGCTCGCAGATGGCCTTCTGGAGCCTGGGGACTATGTACTTTTCGGCGAAGGTCACGGAGCTTCCGTCGGTGAGCCTGGATACCAGCACGTAGTCGCCCTCCTCGGGGACGAACTTCTCGATCTCTTCTCTGGTGAGTCCGTCCAGCCCGCCCTTCTGGATCAGGTCGATGCTGCCGCCGAAATAGTCCATGATGTCGCAGGTCACGTCGACCCTGGGAGCCTGGCCAACGGTTATGGCGCCTATCTTCATCTTTTCCATTATCAAATTCGGGCGGAGCAAAAGCCCCGCCCTTCCTCTCTTTCGGTCATTCGTTCCCCTTGGTCTGGAGCTTCGCCATGCTGCCGTATCTCTTCTGCAGCTTTTCGAACTCCGCGGGATCATAGAACGAGACTTCCCTGCGTCCGTAGTACTTGGCAGCCTCGAGCATGAAGCGTGCGGCCTCCTCCACGTCGGCGAAGTGGGTCGCTCCGGTGGCGCATCCGGGCACCGCGGTCTCGGTGGTGATGGCGACTCCCACGCAGGGAGCGTCGGTGGCGGTGCAGGGCTGCAGGATGCTGTTCATGTGGTACAGGTCATTGCCGTAGGGGGTGATGTCCTGCATGCTCAGGGGGAAGACATAGGGAAGTCTTCCGGTGGTCCTGGACATAACGTCGAGGAGATCCTCGGAAACGGGCAGGATCCATCCCTGCTTTACGGTATTGGAGATGGCAAAGCCTCTGGTGTTGATGATCCTGTTGCCCTTGGTGGTGTCGACGACCAGGATGGCGTCCAGCTCGGGGCTGACCTCCTCCTTGTTGACCTGGCTCATCTCCACGGGGGAGCCCATGAAGGGCACCGGCTTATGGGGCTGGGTGGGAGCATGGGGGCAGATCTGGGTGGACACGAAGACGTCGCCGTCCAGGAAGTCGCCCTTCATCTGCATGTCGAGGAGCTTGGCAGCCACGGTGAGAGCGGCGAGAGCGCCGTCCCCGTCGGACACGAACCCGATCATCTCGGGTCTTGCGCCGAGGCCTCCCAGCCTTCCCAGGATGCCGGTGGTGGGGGCGTCTCCGCCCTTGGCCTTGCCGTGGGATCCGGGGATCCTTACCTTGACCATATCGGTGCTTCCCTTAGGACCGACGATGGGGAATACTTCTACGTTGGCGTCGGGATTGACCGACTTGAGATATTTTTCTACCGCTTCTCCGCTGGCGGTGCTGCTGTCCAGCACGTCGAAAAGCTCGATTACCTGTTTGATGAGCATGCTGTTCTCCTGATAAAAGACCGGGGCGAGGGCCCCTTCTCAAAGAAACGCTAACATATAGATTTTATTCTGGCCCCTGACCTTTGTCAAGAAATGGCTGGGCAGGGCGGGCACGCTCAAAGCCTGAAGCAGGCTGCAAAATGACCCGGCGATATCTCGCTGAGCCGTGGGACCGACTCAAGGCACTCAGGCCCCGCGGAACTGCAGCGGGGCGCGAAGGGGCAGCCCCTTTCCGGGATCCCGGCAGCTGAAGCGCCTGAGAACGACAGGCCTGCGGCGGCATCCTTTGCCCTGCTGCGGCAGGCCGCGGGATCGGGCAGAGGCACGGAGCGCAGAAGGAGCCTGGTGTACGGATGGGCGGGATGGTCTATGAGCTCATCCGCGTCAGCCAGCTCCATGAACCTTCCCATGTACATCACCGCGATGCGGCTGGAGATGTGGCGCACCACCGCAAGGTCGTGGGAGATGAACAGGTAGCTGAGCCTCCTTTCCCGCTGGAGCCTCTCCAGAAGGTTTATGATCTGGCTCTGGTAGGAAAGATCCAGTGCGGACACAACCTCGTCGCAGACTATGAACTCCGGATCAAGAGCCAGTGCCCTTGCGATGCTGACCCTCTGCTGCTGGCCTCCGGAAAGCTCCGAAGGATAGCTGTCCGCGTACCTTCCGCTGAGGCCGACCTCGCTCATCAGGCTCTCCGCGAAGTCCCGCATCTGCCGCCCGGCGGCGTCCATGCGATGTATGCGAAGGCCTTCGGTGATGATATCCTTGACCCTGGTCCTGGGATCGAGGGAACCGTAGGGGTTCTGAAAGACGATCTGAAGCTTCTTTCGCAGCGGACGCATATCCTTAGTTTCAAGTATGTCGAATCCCCTGTAGAAGATATGACCGCTGTCCGGCTCTATAAGGCGCAGCAGAGTGCGCCCCAGGGTAGTCTTGCCGCAGCCGGATTCGCCTACCAGTCCCAGGGTCTCGCCCTCGCCGATGGCAAAGCTCACGCCGTTCACCGCCGCGTATGGGGCTTTCCCGCGCTTTGCCGAAGGAAAGCTCTTGACCAGGTCCTCAGCGCGGATTAGTTCAGTCATCGGTCCCGCCTCCTTTCGATATGAGATGGCAGGCGGCGCTGTGGCCGTCTCCCAGGTCTGTGGCCTCTGGCCGCTCCCTGAGGCAGATCTCCGTGCAGGACGGGCAGCGGGGAGCGAAGACGCAGCCTTGGGGAAGGTCTATGGGATCGATCGGTTCCCCCTCAAGGGCTGCCAGAGGTCTCCCTTCCCTGTCGTCGAGGCGGGGGATGGCGCTGAGCAGCGCCTTCGTATACGGATGGACCGCGCCTTCGTAGATCTGCCCGGCGCTCCCGCTCTCCATGACGAAGCCGCCGTACATGACCGTGACCCTGTCGCAGAGCCTCGCGACCACTCCCAGATCGTGGGTTATGAAGAGGACCGACATGTCCCGCTCATCCTTCAGGCGCTGAATGAGGGAGAGGATCTCCTCCTGGATGGTCACGTCAAGAGCGGTTGTGGGCTCGTCCGCTATGAGGAGCCGGGGATCGCACAGCAAGGCCGCGGCGATCATGACCCGCTGGCACATGCCGCCGGACAGCGAATCCGGATAGCGCTGCATGACGCTCTCGGGGTCCCTTATGCCCATGACTGCAAGCATTTCAACGCTTTTCTTTGCGGCGTCCTTTTTGCTCATACCGGGGGAGTGGCTGAGAAGGACCTCGGTCAGAAAACTGCCTATGGTAAAAAGAGGATCGAGGGCGGTCACAGGGTCCTGAAAGACCATGCTGATCTCTTTTCCGCGGATCTTTCTGAGCTCCTTTTCGCCTAAAGACAGAAGATCCCTGCCGCCGAAGAACGCGGTCCCCGACTCTGCCCTGCCGTTTGCGGGGAGCAGCCCCATTACAGCGTAGGCGCTGACGCTCTTTCCGCTGCCGGATTCGCCCACTATGCCGGTGACCTCCCCTCTGCGCACGGAAAATGAGCCTCCGCTCACTGCATGGACCGTGCCGCGGGGGGTGCTGAAGGTGACCTTGAGGTCTTTTACTTCGAGAAGCATCTCCATATCACTCATGGCTGCCTCCCCTCGCGCTCAGGCTGTCCCTTATGCCGTTGCCCAGAAGATAAAGGCACACGATACAGATGGTTATGGCGGCTGCCGGGATCAGGGAAAGATGGGGCATGGAGCGCAGCTGCTTTCTTCCCATGTCAAAAAGGACTCCCCACTCCGGCCTCGGGGGGCTTATGCCGACGCCGATATAGCCCAGTATGGTGCAGGTCGTAAGGGCGTCCGCCACCGACGTGGAGGCCTGGACCGCGGCAAGGGGCATGACGTTGTGAAGGACGTGCTCTTTTATGATATGGAAATGCCCGGCTCCGAGAGCCCGGGAGGCCGCGACGTACGAGCTCTGGCGGATCTCAAGGACCGCAGCACGCACGATCCTGGCAAAGGGCGGGATCCCCGCGATGGCGATACCGAAGAGGAAGTTCCCCCTGCCCATGCCCAGAAGATAGTCGAACACTATGGCAAGAAGGAGCCCCGGCACCGAGGATATGGCGTCCATCACCCTCATCCCCAGGCTGTCGGTAAGACCTCCCGCGTAGCCGCAGGCGATGCCGGTGACCGTTCCCGCAGCGGCCGCCATAAGGCCTGTCAAAAATGCGACCGAAAGGGTCAGGCGCCCGCCGTAGGCCATGCGCACCAAAAGATCGCGCCCCAGATAATCGGTTCCGAAGGGGTGCTTCGCTGAGGGCATCTGCTGCCTTTCCGCCGTATTGACCTCGTCATACCCGTAGGGAGAGACGAAGGGATAGACGATGCAGAAAAGTATCACCGCGGCCAGCACAGCCAGGGCGAGGACGGAGACGGGATCGCTGAAAAATGTGCGCCTTGCTCCTTTCATAGGATCACCTCTCCCCCCTGCGGCGCAGGGTGCTCCCGAAGGTGAGGCTCTTTCTCAGCGACGGATCTATGATCACGAAGAGAAGGTCCGCGGCGACGCTAAGTACGCACATGATCAGGGCGACGATGGTCATGCATCCCATGAGGGTCGTGGTGGCCCGGCTCCCCACGGCGCCGATGATGCAGCTGCCCAGCCCGCGGATATTGAAGAACCTTTCCACGACGATGGAGCCGCAGATGAGATTGGCGCATACGGTGCCGAACACGGAGAACGCGGGGATCAGGGCACTCTTTAAGGCGTGGCGGAATATCACGCTGCGGCGGCTGAGCCCCAGGGATCTCAGGGACAGTATGAAGGGCCTGTCCAGCGCTTCCGCCATCCCCGCCCTGGTCACCTTGGCCACATTGGCCGCTCCGGCGATGGCGAGAGTCGCGAGGGGTATCAGATAGTCGGCGTCATTCTGGAGGGTCACGTTGACCCAGCGGAGCCTGAGGGAAAAGAGCAGCACGAAGCCCAGGGCAAGGCAGAAGGAAGGCAGGGCCGAAAAGAAGGTGGTCAGCGAAGTGATCAGCCTGTCCTGCCAGCGTCCGCGTCGGCAGGCGGCCAGTATGCCCAGAGGAAGGCCCAGAAGGTAGGTCGCAATGACGCTGATCCCGGTCATCCTGAGGGTCATGGCGGTCCTTTCCATCAGGTCCTCGCCCAGAGGCGAATTGTAGGAATCGTTCTCACCGAAATCGCCCCGAACGAACACCCTGAAGCAGTACTTGCCGTACTGCTGAAGAAAGCTCAGCCTCGGCGCCTCGCCGGGGACGTCGTCCTCGTACCGTATCATCCTGGACGTGTCGGTCCCCATGAGAGAGGCCATCAGCACGAAGACCAGCAGTATCACCGCCATTACGGTGGGTATTATGAGCAGTATCCTTTTACAAAAATATCCTAACATTCAGACCTCGGGCGTTCATCGTTTCCGAACCATTATATGTCAAATGGAGCCCGAATACAACGCCGTTTCAGATCTTGTAGAGGACCCACCGGCACTGGTCGACCATGTACTTGAGCTGGTACCGCTTCTCGTCGTCCCCTATCATGCTCTGGCAGTCGTATATGTAGGACTTCGCCCCGGCGATATGCCGCTCGTCCACGCAGATGATCTTCCCGACCATGATCTGGCGGCACTCTCCGCTGTCGTCGGTATATTTGAACTTGTAAGGAAGAGGCCTTTCGGTCCCTTTGAATACCACTATGGCGTCTATGGGCCTTCCTATGAGCTTCATTCTGATCATCTCCCGGCTTTGATGGACGGCGTCCGGCCGTCACGGTCAAATATCATCGTCTGCATCTCGATTATATCGAACATATGTTCGCGTTTCAAGCATAAAAAACGCCCTCTAAGGGCGTTGTCTGATTTTCGGGACTTTAAAGAAAGACTGTCACGGAAGCAGCCTCTCCTCCCGAAAGCTCACGTAGGAGCCGTCCCCGATCAGGATGTGGTCGACGACCTCGATGCCGAGGATCTTTCCGGCCTCGCAGAGCTGCCTGGTGGCGGCGATGTCCGCGGGGCTCGGCGTCGGATCGCCGCTGGGATGGTTGTGCATCAGGATGACCGAGTAGGCCCCTCTCCTCACCGCTCCGCTGAAGACCTCCCTGGGATGGGAGAAGGACGAATTGATCCCCCCGACGGAGATGTCCTCCTTCATTATCAGCTCGCTCTTGACGTTGAGCATGAGGACTCTGAATATCTCCTTGGGGAGCCTTCGCATCTCCTCCATGCAGAGGGCAGCCGCCGCGGAAGGCCCGGAGATCTTGGGATTCAGGGCCGCGGGGGATGACGCGATCCTGCGTCCCAGCTCCACCGCCGCCGCGATGACGCAGGCCTTGGCTTCGCCTATCCCGGGGATCTCCCGAAGCTCCTGGGGAACGCAGCCGGCAAGTCCCGCCGGGGATCTGCCGCAGGAGGACAGCACCCTTGATGCGATGGTCAGGGCGGACTCCTGCCTGGTACCCGAACCGATGAGTATGGCGAGGAGCTCCGAGTCGGACATGAAGGCCGCCCCTCTTCCCATCAGCTTTTCCCTGGGCCTCTGGTCGGGGGGAAGCTCCATGATGCCGACCTTTTCAATTGATCTTTTATCCATTCGGATCCTTTCCGGACCCGTCGCTCTCTTTATCTGCCGCTGCCCTGCGGGGCTGCGGTGACGCCCTCGAGCATCCTCTTTATCTTCTCGAGGGGAAGGCCTACCACGTTGTCGTACGCCCCCTCTATGTGATCGATATTGCATCCGAAGGCGCCCTGTATGGCGTAGCCTCCCGCCTTGTCGAAGGGCTCGCCGCTGTGGACGTAGGCGTTCAGCCACTCGTCGGTGAAATCCCCGACGTACACGTCGGTCTTATCGCAGAACAGCAGCCTGACGCCCGTCCCTTTTATGTTCAGGAATACCCCGCTGTAGACCTGATGGCACGCGCTTCGAAGGCTCTTCAGCATGGCGGCGGCCTCTTCGCTGCTTTCGGGCTTTCCGTAGATCTTCCCGTCCTTATGGACGATGGTGTCGGAGGAGATGATCACGAAGGGTCCGTCAGGGACCTCAAAGGGAGCCTTTCCCTCCGCAAGGAGCTTCTCGGCGTCCAGGCCTTTTCTTAAGGCAAGGGCCATGACCGTCTGAGCGGGACTGAGGTCCAGATGGATATCCTCGCTGCAGCCGGGCCTGAGCACCAGGGGCTCTATGCCGTCCCCTTCCAGGATCTCAAGGCGCCTGGGGGATCCCGACGCGAGCACCACTTTTAATTCGTTGAGTTTCATTTTCAGCCTCCGCGGACATTATAATACCATATTTTGTAAATTGCAACCGTTTCGCCCATGAATTATATCCTTTTTATGCAAAAATCTCACCACAAATAAAAAAATCAACGATAATATACAGATCTTCACTTTTCCACAGGCGGTTTTGATGATACAATAGATTTGAACGAATATCGCATAAGGAGTGTATAATGGGCACTGTTTTAATGGTAGCCTCCGGCAAGGGAGGCTGCGGAAAGACGACCTTCGCTGTAAATCTGGGCTGCGTCATGGCCGCGCAGGGGAAGACCACCCTGCTCCTTGACATGAATATAGGCCTGAGGAATCTGGATATTTATACCGGCCTTCAGGACAAGGTCATCTTTGACCTGGGGGACTTCCTCACCGGCACCTGCAAGCTGAGCAAGGTGATCGTCGCCGACGACGAGCATCCCGGCCTATTCCTCCTCTCCAGCCCCCAGTTCAGGGGCATAGAGGGCCTGACCGAGCAGCATATAAGGCTTTTGTGCAGCAAGCTCTCCGAGAGCTTCGACTGCGTCATCATCGACAGCCCCCCGGGGATCGGCCCCGATCTCTGCAAGCTGGCGGCAGGCATAGACAAGGCTCTGATCGTCCTGACCCAGGACTACGTCTCCTTAAGGAACTCCGACACCGTGAACAAGAGGCTTGAGAGCCTGGGCGTCGAGGACCTCTACTACGCGATCAACAGGGTCAACCCGATCTTCTGGGGAAGCGACGGCGTGCCGGATGCTGAGAAGATCGCCGAGGTCATGAAGACCGCCCTGGTGGGCATCGTCCCGGAGGATCCCGCGATCCACATGGGAAACAACACCGGAAAGCCCGCAGCGGCCGACAGGGACAGCTACATATATCAGACATTCAGGGACATAGCAGGCAGGCTCATGGAGTAGAACTGCCTATCCGAAGGATCTTAAAGGACGGCTTTGACAAATGCAGAGCCGTCCTTATGTTTTCTCTTCCGAAGGGCCTGATAAGGAGCCCCGGAACTTCAAAGGAGATACCGATGGATTACGATTTCAACAAGTGGATGAGCGACTACAGGGTCATATCGGCAGTCGGCGAGAACGCCGAAGGCGGTATAGACCGGCTTGCCTACACCGACTACGATTTTGCAGCCAGGACCGAGCTGCTCAACAGGGCCTACGGCATGAGGCTCCAGTGCTTTCTGGACGCGGCCGAGAACCTCTGGTTCTCAAAGCCAGGCACCGATCCCGACCTTCCTCCCCTGCTCATCGGCTCCCACCTGGACACCGTCCCCAACGGAGGAAGATACGACGGGGTCCTCGGGGTCATGGCGGGCTTTCAAGTGCTGAGGTATCTGGCGGAGAACAAGGTCGCCCACAGAAGGACGGTGGAGCTGGTGGCCTTCAGCTGCGAGGAATCCAGCCGCTTCAACCTTTCCACCATCGGAAGCAAGCTGGCCTGCGGTATGACCGATCCTGAAAAACTCAAAAAATACAAGGACGCCTCGGGCTCCAGCCCGGTAGACTTCCTTTCCAGGCTCAAATACGCTCCCGAGAGCCTCGAAGACCGCAGAAAGCACCTGTCCGAGATACTCGGCTACATCGAGCTCCACATCGAGCAGGGCCCGGTCCTGGAGACCGGCGGCATCGACGTCGGCATAGTTGAGTCCATAGCTGCGCCGATCAGGCTTAGGGTAGACTTCACGGGCAGGAGCGACCACTCCGGCGCTTGTCCGATGGATCTCAGGAGCGACGCCCTGGTCGGGGCTGCCCTTACGATCGCCGAGGTCGAAAGGCTCGGAAGGTCGGAGGCTTCCAGCAGGTCCGTCGCCACCGTGGGGACCATCAACGTCCCCCATCAGGCCATGAACGTCGTCCCGGGAGCCTGCACCATCCACGTTGACATCAGAGGCATCGACAGGAGCAGCATGGAGCGGATCTACGCAGGCCTCAGGGACTTTCTGCAAAAGCTCAGAGTGGAAAGAGGCCTTAAGATCGAAGAGACCCTCCTCTCCGACGAATACCCGGTCCCGATGGACAGGCACCTGGGAGAGATCATCGAAAGGAACTGCAAAAATACCGGGCTCTCCTACCGCTGGATGCCCAGCGGCGCCGGCCATGACGCCATGAACGTCGCAAAGCTGGCCCCCTCCGCCATGATATTCATCCCCTGCGTTGGCGGGATCAGCCACAATCTCAAAGAGAACGTCCTTGAGAAGGATCTTCGGAACAGCATCCAGATCCTCTACGAGGTAGTGATGGATATCTGCAGATAGAAAGCGCACCCACCGGCCCCGGAGGCCGCCGAAAGGAAGAACAGAATGAACGAAGGATTCCACCTGATAGAGCATCCCCTGCTCCAGCACAAGCTCATCACCTTAAGGGACAAGAATACAAACACCAAGGATTTCAGAAGCTGCGTCGCCGAGATCACGACCATACTGGCCTATGAGGCGACCAGGGCTCTTCCGGTCTGTGAAAGATCCGTCGAAACTCCTTTTGCCAATATGCAGGCGCCGGACATGGAGCCCGGTTCTCTTGCCGCGGTGGTGCTGCTTCGGGCAGGCCTTGGCATGGCGGACGGCGTCCAGACCCTGGCGCCCTTTGTAAAGATCGGCCACATAGGCATCTACAAGGACAAGGAGACCGGCCTTCCGGTCCAGTATTACAGCAAGATGCCCACCGACATCTCAAGGCGCCACGTCCTGCTGCTGGAGCCCATGCTGGCCACCGGAGAGACCGCCGACCACGCCATCCGGATGCTGGAGAACTACCGCTGCCCCGCCATCAGCCTCATCACCATCGTCTCGGTGCAAAGGGGCATCGACCTGGTCCTCTCAAGGCACCCCTACGTCAACATCTACGCAGCCGCCGTGGACGACAAGATCAACGAGAACGGTTACATAGTGCCCGGCCTCGGGGATATCGGCGACCGCATGTTCGGGACGAAGTGACCGGACAGACCGATCCCGGACGCGGACATTTCCCGGCCGCCGTCAAAAATAAATGATATATCACAAAGATCCCCCTTCCCGCGGCGTCTCTGCCGAAAGAAGGGGGATCTGTTTCATAACTTAATGAGACGAGATCATTTTCCGGTCTGCGGTCTGAACTTTACGGTGTAGATGGTCAG
>JAFRQL010000199.1 GCA_017428655.1 Bacillota bacterium
CATGCCAGCGACGCCCGATACGCACTGCTGTTGATCCAGATTCTGCTTTTCCTGTTGACATCCATTTATGCGTTTCGCGCCATGCGGAAAGCGCAGGGCGCAACCCGGAAACCGTTTCGGACGGTTTTCCTGTTCGGGCTGGTAATGGCGCTCTTTCTTTCTATCCAGTGGAGCTATCCGCTGCTGCCGCTGTACGCCGCGGGCTACATGATCGGCACCTGTCTGCTGCACAGCTTCGTCGTCGAGGACGAAAAAAGATCCTACAGAAAAAAGCTGGAAGAAGCCCTGGAGAGGGAAAAGCACATGCCCAAAGAGCTTCTCATCGAGGCAATAGAATCGGCCCTGGTATCCGCCTATAAAAAGAACTACGGCGCATATCAGAACGTCCGCGTCAACATCGACCAGGAGACCGGCGACATCAACGTCTTCATGCGCATGGAGATCGTCGAGGAAGTCGAAGACCCCTATTCCCAGGTCAGCCTCGAAGACGCTCAGGAGATCGATCCCGAGTATGAGCTCGGAGACGTCATCGAATACCAGGTAACTCCCACCGACTTCGGAAGAGTCGCCGCCCAGACCGCCAAGCAGGTCGTAGTCCAGCGCATCAGGGAAGCCGAGCGCGGAATGATCTACGACGATTACATCGGCCGTCAGGGCGAAGTCGTCACCGGCATCGTCCAGAGGGTCAGCAACGGCACCGTGTTCATCAACATCGGAAGGGCGGAGGGCATCCTCTCCGTCAACGAGCAGATCCCCGGCGAGAGATTCAGAGTAGGAGACAGGGTCAAGGTCTACGTCATGGACGTCAAGAAGGCCAACAAAGGGCCCCAGGTCTTCCTTTCCCGCACCCACCCCGGCCTCGTCAAGAGACTGTTCGAGCTTGAAGTCCCCGAGCTTCAGGACCACACCATAGAGATCAAGAGCACCGCCCGCGAGGCTGGCTCCAGGAGCAAGATCGCCGTCATGACCCACGACGAGAACGTGGATCCCGTCGGCTCCTGCGTCGGAACCAGAGGCTCCCGCGTCCAGGCCGTCGTCGACGAGCTGAGAGGAGAGAAGATAGACATCGTCGCCTGGAGCGACGAACCGGGCAGGCTGATCAGCAGCGCCCTGTCCCCGGCCAAGGTGGAGATGGTGCTCATCGACGAGGAAGGCAAGTCCGCCACCGTCGTCGTCCCCGATTACCAGCTGTCCCTTGCCATCGGCAAGGAGGGCCAGAACGTCAGGCTCGCCGCCAGGCTCTGCGGCTGGAAGATCGATATCAAGAGCCACAGCCAGTACTTCCCCGAAGGGACCGAGCTGCCCGAGACCGGCGAGATCGTCATCGAGAAGGTCACCCACATCGACGACGCGGTCTCCGGCCCCGAAGGTGAGGCCGAAGGCGTAGAAGATACCGAGGGCTCCCTGGTAAGATCCAGCTCCCTCAAGTCCATGAGAAAGGCTGAGCTCATAGCCTATGCCGAAGAGAACGGTATCGAGCTCGATCCCAAAGCGACCAATGCCGTCATGATCGAGACCATCACCAAAGCGATGGAGGAACGCTGATGCCTGAGAAGAAGATCCCTGAAAGGCGCTGCGCGGGATGCATGCAGAGCTTTCCCAAGGCCTCGCTCATAAGGATCACCGCGTCGGAGCAGGGGCTGGTCATAGACGACCAGAAAGCCCCGGGAAGAGGGGTCTACCTCTGCCCAAGGCTCGAATGCGCAAGGCTCGCGGAGAAAAAGAACGCCATCGCGAGAGGACTTAAGAGGCCTGTCAGCCGTGAGGACATGGACAGGCTCATGAAAATGATAAATGAGATCGATTTGAACGGAGATCCCGACGGAGGTCATGCAGATGCCAAATAACAACAACGAAACGAAAATAGTAAAAGGCTCCGGCAGCAGATCTGCGTCCAAGGACACCAACGCGTCCAAGGTCCAGATCCGCGCTGTCGACAAAGCCATAATCGAAGCCCAGCAGAAGAAGTCGAGGCAGGCCTCCGCGCCCAAGAGCACTGAGCAGAAGACCGAGACCGCGGCAAGACCGGTCCCCATGGGAAGACCTCTTCCCAAGTCCGAGTCCCGCCAGGGCGGCCCCAAGCCCACTCCCTTCGGCACACCGATGAAGAAGAACTCGGTGCCCCAGAACGCGGTCCCCAGAAAGAAGAGCGAGACCCCGCAGGATCTTGAGCAGGATAAGCCCAGGACCGCAGCGGAGCAGGCTCCCGCAGCCGAGGCCGTAAATGAAGCTCCCGCAGCAGAGGTTAAGGCCGCTGCAGAGGCTCCGGTAAAGGAGGCTCCCGCCGCCGAAAAGCCCGAGGTAAAGGAAGAAAAGCCCGCGGCAAAGGCCGAAGAGCCCGCCCCCGCGAAGGAAGTAAAGAAGGTGGAGCCCGAAGCGGTCAAGGCAGAGCCCGAGAAGGCCTCGGAAAAGCCCGAGGATACTAAGAAGGCAGAGGCAGCTCCCTCTGAAAAGCCCGAAGCGAAGGCCGAAAAGCCCGCTGAAAAGAAGGAAGAAGCAAAGGCCCATCCCGAGGCTCCCAAGCCTGCAGCAGAGCCTGTGAAGGCAGAGCCCAAGGAGGAAGCCCCCAATGCAGAGGCTCCCAAAAAGGAAGAGCCCGCTCCTGCTCCCGTCATCGATTACGTCCCCAATATCGGGGTCAAGATCATCAGAAGGGCAGCCGATGAGCCCAAGGAAGAACCCAAGCCCCAGCCCTCAAGATCCGGCAGGGACCAGGGCAGGAAGGGCGGCCAGTCCGGCTCCGACAGAAGGGGCCAGGGGGCAGGCTCCGGCGACCGCAGAGGCGCCAAGCCCGGCCAGGGACAGCAGTCCGGCAGAGGCCAGGGCGCAGGCTCCGGTGACCGCAGAGGCGCCAAGCCCGGACAGGGACAGACCGGAAGAGACGGCAAGCCCTATCAGGGCGGCCAGGGCGGAAGAAAGCCCGCAGGAAAGACCGACGGCTCCCGTGAGAAGGTCGTCGCCTACACCGCTCCCGCCGACGACGGCAGAAGAGGCGGCCGCAAGGACAGCGGAAAGAAGGGCGCCGACAGGAACAAGGACAAGAGGGATAAATTCGATCAGATGCCGACCGATCTTTCCCGCAGCATAAAGAAGAAGCACAGCAAGTACAAGGACAGGACCGA
>JAFRQL010000200.1 GCA_017428655.1 Bacillota bacterium
CTCCGGCTCCGACGATAAGCCCGTCTCCAAGATCGAGGTCCCCGAAGAGACCGAGAACGGCGAGGTCACCGTTGAAAAGGACAAGGCAGCCGAAGGCTCCAAGGTCACCATCAAGGTCGACCCCGACGAAGGCTATGTCGTAGACGAGGTCACCGTCACCGACAAGAAGGGCAACAAGATACCCGTGACCGACAACGGCGACGGCACCTATACCTTCACCATGCCGGATACCGAAGTCAGCGTGGACGCCTCCTTCAAGAAGAAGGAGCCCGTATCCAACCCCTTCGCAGACATCAGACCCAGCGACTACTTCTATGACGCTGTCCTCTGGGCCTACGAGAACGGCATCACTGACGGGACCGACGCGACTCACTTCAGTCCGAGCAAGTCCTGCAGCAGAGGCCAGATGGTCACCTTCCTCTGGCGCGCCGCCGGTTCTCCCGAGCCCAAGTCCGGGACCTGTCCCTTCACCGATATCGACAGCGGCGCCTACTACTACAAGGCGGTGCTCTGGGCCTACGAGAACGGCATCACCGAGGGCACCAGCCCGACGACCTTCAGCCCCAACGGTACGGAGACCCGCGCTCAGACCGTGACCTTCCTCTGGAGATGGAACGGCAAGCCCGCTCCCAAGCTCGCTGAGTCTTCCTTCACCGACATACCGCAGGATACCTGGTACACCGAGGCTGTCCTCTGGGCGGTCGAGAACGGCATTACCGAAGGCACCAGCCCGACCACCTTCTCGCCCGATAAGGACTGCACCAGGGCTCAGATCGTGACCTTCCTCTACCGCGGCATGGCGGAATAGGGCGGTCAAAGGGGACCTCACTTTGCCCCCTCACATAAAATATATGGTGAATTATTCATCCTTATGATATACTCATAGGGATGAATTTTTGTTTTGGAGGTCCCGATGGAAGTAAAATATAAAAGGGTGCTGCTGAAGGTCAGCGGCGAGGCTCTCGCGGGAGCCGCCCATACAGGCATAAACGATGAACTGCTGGTCGGTGTCGCCGAGGATATCAAGGCGATCAGGGATCTGGGCGTTCAGGTCGCGGTCGTCGTCGGAGGAGGAAACTTCTGGCGTGGCAGGACGTCTGAACACATGGACAGGGCTTCGGCGGACTACATGGGCATGCTGGCCACCTGCATAAACGGCCTCGCCCTCAAGGATGCTCTGAGAAGGGTCGGCGCGGAAGCAGTCGTTCAGACCGCTCTTGAGATCGAGCACGTGGCTGAACCCTTCCACAGGGAAAAGGCCATCAAATATCTTGAAGAAGGAAAGATCGTGATCTTCTCGGCAGGCCTGGGAAGTCCCTTCTTCAGCACCGATACCACCGCGGCCCTGAGAGCCGCCGAGATCGGGGCGGACGTCATCCTCATGGGCAAGAAGGTGGACGCGGTCTACGACAGCGATCCTGAGAAGAATCCCAACGCCAGGCGCTTCTCTCATCTTACCCACAGCCAGGTCCTGGAGATGGACCTCAAGGTCATGGATTCCACCGCGGCGTCCCATTGAAAG